>JAJPJF010000093.1 GCA_021324415.1 Nostocales cyanobacterium Centralia_MAG_434 | reverse complement strand
ACAATGGCCGCAGCGGGGATCGGAGAGTTGAGATCCTCGGCAAACCGAGCAATTAAATTGGCATCTTTCAACATCAGCTTGAGTGCAAAGCTAGGACTAAAATCTCGCTTTGTCAACATAGCACCAATACCATCAAACAGAGGTGAACGAAAATCTACCTCATGCAGTACATTCAACACGTCTTGAGAATTGAGCCCCGCTTTAGTCGCTAAGACCATCGCTTCACCTAACGCTTCAATTTGAGATGCCACAATCAAGTTGCCGACCAATTTCATCGCGGCACCTTTACCTGTATCGCCCATATGGTGAATGGCCTCACCCATGGAGTTGAGAATTGGTATAACTTGTTCTAACACATCTGCCTTACCACCAACCAAAATCCACAGTCCCCCTGCTGCAGATTCGTTTTTACTCCCAAAGACTGGAGCATCAAGAAATTCAACCTGTTTCTGACGGTAAGCGTCTGCTTCCCGAAGACTAGTGTTAGGATGAACAGTGCTCATATCAATGGCGATCTGACCAGCGTGTACACCAGAGAGCACACCATTCTCACCAAATACAACTTCATCTACAGCGGCTTCATTGCTGAGGCAGTATATGATGACATCGGCAGCGTGAGATGCTTGAGCAGGTGTACCCGCTTGGCTTGCACCCAACTCAACCAACGGCTCACATCGCTTTGGATTTCGATTCCAAACGGTAACCTTATAATTGGCTTTTAGCAGGTTTTTAACCATGCCGGTGCCCATAATTCCCAACCCTAGATAGGCGATTTTCTGCACTCTTTTTAGCCCTCATTGTATTAGTATATTTTTAGTGGAAATAATCTACATAACTTGATTCCAAACTGACATTTTTTTATTTTAGTTTTTCAAGTGACGATTATTTTCAACTAACCTGATCAGCATATTGCAATGACTGTCACCTATACTCTGCCCTAGGTCTGACTTTTCATTCTTTACATTTGTAAAGAGATTTCATTAATTAAATTTAATTTTTCTAAGTCAGCATGCTTCACTGCTCAAAGGTTAAAAGAAGCATAAGAAATATTAAATAAAGTTGCATTTTAATCGGTTTTTAGTTAGTAACTGAGATACTTGAGATGAAAGCTGGATTTCAATAATAAAGTGCTGAATCTCTTCCTAGAGATACCAACCCAAACTCGTCTGCTTTTAACAGCTAAGCACAAATCTTGTGGAGTAAAAAACAAATGAATACTCGGCTTATCATCTTCTCCAGTGTTGTCACTTCCATCCTTGGGGCAGGGTTAGGTTTGGTTCTGGCCAGTGTTGCACCGACTCAGTACACAGGAGAAATGTATCAACATATGGATCAGAAATATGCTGTTATCGGTGCCGTAGCAGGATTGTTATTTGGAGCTAGTCAAGAATCAATTCGACAACTGAAGAAACAACGAGATCAAGAGGAAACTCTTACCAAGCATGTTGACCAGCTTCACTGAGAGTTATCCAACAAACCAAGAAGCTATTACCAGATTCGGCGGAATGCTCGAGCCTCAGCGAAGCAGGCTGGGGATGGATAGCCGGATGATGACTTCTGCAATTCGTGAAAAAAAATAACCCCAGTATTGGAGTTATTTATTGTACAAAACTTATTGGGTAAAATTCCCAATTCCCTAATGGTACAGTTGATCACTATAGTGACTTAGGAAACGTTTAAGCAACTAAGCCCCAGTAAAGACTGGGGCGTTCTTTATTGAAAGTGGTTATATTACTATCAACTGACTGTTTTTGTCTAGAGTGTAATCAATTATTGTGGAAGCATCCCAATTTTGCAGATTTATTTTGTAGTGCCTTCGCGAAGCGAACGCACTACTTATTCCATTCAGGGGATGCTCTGATCATCACGAACACGCGATGTTAGATCAATTTTTCAAAGACTATCTAGAAAAGTTAAAAATCAAGCAAACAAACACTTGGATGTTGACTTCCCATTTTTCTCAGTACAATATGACGGTTGTATTCTGTGTCGTGGCGGACTGTGATTGAGCGTTATACCTTGCCCGAAATGGGCAACCTGTGGACTGAAACTTATAAATTAAAGACCTGGTTACAAGTAGAAATTGCTGTTTGTGAAGCTCAAGCTGAGTTGGGTTACATTCCCACTGAGGCAGTTGAGGAAATTAAAGCGAAAGCAAATTTTGATCCGAAGCGTGTGCTGGAGATTGAAGCTGAAGTCCGCCACGATGTGGTTGCCTTCTTAACAAATGTCAATGAATATGTAGGTGATGCAGGACGTTATATTCACCTAGGTTTAACCAGTTCAGATGTACTAGATACAGCTTTAGCACTACAGCTAGTTGCTAGCTTGGATGTGTTATTGCAACGCCTCGAAGATTTGATTCAGGCAATTCGTCAAAAAGCAAGGGAGCATCGTTATACAGTAATGGTTGGACGTTCCCATGGGATTCACGCCGAACCAATCACTTTTGGTTTTAAGCTAGCTGGTTGGTTAGCAGAGGTGTTACGACACCAACAACGCCTCACGAATCTCCGTGAAACAATTGCAGTTGGCAAGATTTCAGGTGCAGTGGGAACTTATGCCAACGCGGAACCGCGCATTGAAGCGATCGCACTCCGCAAACTCGGGCTCAAGCCTGATACAGCATCAACACAGGTGATCTCACGCGATCTCCATGCTGACTATGTACAACAATTAGCCTTACTGACAGCATCAATCGAACGTTTTGCTGTAGAAATTCGCAATCTCCAAAGAACAGACGTTTTAGAGGTTGAAGAATTCTTCTCTAAAGGGCAAAAAGGCTCCTCAGCAATGCCCCACAAACGTAACCCGATTCGTTCCGAACGTCTAACGGGAATGGCAAGAATTATTCGTAGCCACGCCATTGCAGCTTTGGAGGACATTGCATTATGGCACGAACGAGACATTTCCCACAGTTCAGTAGAACGGGTGATTTTACCGGACGCGTGTATTTTAACACATTTCATGCTCCATGAAATAACTGACTTGGTGACCAACCTGCTTGTCTATCCTGAAAACATGGAGCGAAACATGAATTGCTATGGCGGTGTCGTATTTAGCCAAAGAGTATTACTGACTTTAGTAGAAAAGGGAATGAGCCGAGAAGAGGCTTACGCGATTGTACAATCATCCGCTCACACTGCTTGGAATAAGCCAGATGGTAATTTCCACGACCTAATTATTCAGGACCCTCGTGTTACCCAAAAATTATCTCCAGCAGAAATTGAAGCTTGCTTTGATCCCCAACACCATCTGAGTCATTTGGAAGCGATTTACCAAAGGTTGGGTATCTAAAAATTTGTAGCTTTGAGCAAACTTGTTTGGGGAAGCTGCCGACAACGCTAGCTCCCCTTTTTCCAAAAGCTTTTTCGTTTATATTCACTTAGGCGTACGTCTATACTTACCGTCGTGCTATTTCCCAGAGATCAGGTTTTTCAGACAATTGCATCAGTTCTTTGGCTATTGCTCTAGCTACTGCCTCACTGAGATATTTGGCACTGGCGTAGTTGCTGCTCATAAGCAAGCCTTGATTGTCATAAGATAGCATAATCAATTGCACTTGTTGTTGTCCGTATGCAGTGAATCGCCGACTGGCCTTGTATCGAAACCCTATAGCCAGATCAAGTGTTACTTGCCACAAGGAGCTATTATTAGACAAGTGAGTTGTTGGTAATTCGCTCAATAAGATTGCTGGACGGTCATATTGCCACAACAACTTGAGGTAGTTATTTGTCTGTTCCTCAAATTTCCAAAATGATAAATTTGCTTCTCCTTTACCGACGAAGATGAGCGATGGCGTTTGATTGGTAAATTTGCGATTTTTAATTTTAGGATTTGTTGATTTGGGTTTACACAGGGTATTGTTCATAAAGACATACTGCATAGCACTTACAGGTTGATAAAAGCATGATGATGTGAGATCAGCCTTAGTAACATCACTAAACGGAAGCTCAACAGATTTGCTTTCTATATCCTTGATAGATAACGGCAAAATTAACTTATGCAGTTGTTCGACAATAAACAGAACGCTTAGTGATGGCGAATCATATCCATAGCTGTCTTTAACCAATCAATGTAAGTCTGTTCTCTTCGAATCACTAAGTCGAATACAAGCCGTTGCATCATCTGCTCACGACTGACAAACCGCTCACTAAGCGGTAGCTCCACATTTTTACACTCCGTGAGCTTTTCAATACGTGCAACTAGCTGTTGTTCTAGAAGTTGAATGATAGCTTCATTCGGTAACTGTGCTGCAAAAAATAACTGCACAAGTAAGGGGTCTCGTAAATTCGGTAAAGGCTGAGAACATTGAAGCCACCGTATAAATTCGGCTTTTCCTGCTTCAGTCATACTACAGACTTTACGGTTAGGGCGATCGAGCTGAATCTCAATGTTACAAGTAATCCAGCCTTGGTCAACTAGTTTATCGAGGGTTCTATAAATTTGTGCCTGATCTGCAGGCCACAAGTGAGCAATAAATTGATCAAAGCAGCTTGTTTTCAGGTCATAGCCTGTCATTTCTTGTTGCTGCAGGAGACCTAGAATTGTATGTGCTAGCGACATAGGGGGGTTTTCCGCAAGTACAGTTGTGGAAGCACTATTTGTGATATATATAACTATGCTATTATATGAATAATCATATATAGAAACTGTCTAGCAAAGCCATGTTACTTTAGGGTATCACCATCAGATGTGCTGCTTATCGCTGGGGTACCACGCAACGAACTAGTTGTTCGCTACGATCCATTTGTAATGAATACCAAAGCAGAAATTATTCAAGCCATTCAATATTATTTTGATGGGAGGGCTTCAATTGACTTCTAACACACTTTTACAACGAATACGTCAACATCAATATCTACGCGATTTACGAAACAAGTTGCTACACCTTCACTCCTGTTTGCTAGACACAGAACGCATTACTTACGAACAGGTTCGTGGAAGAGTCTCGAGTGGAGAACTGCTTCGACTCGTCATTGAGCATGAACAGTTTGCTTGGCTGCATCGCATCTCAGAGCTGATTGTGCAAATTGATGAAGTGCTTTCAGCGGACGAACCTTTATCGCTGGAAAATTTCCAAAATTTGATTGCTCATACTCGTACGTTGATCACGCCATCGGAGGTAGGTAATGCGTTTGCCAGAAAATATTATGCGGCTCTCCAGCGTGAACCAGACGTTGTGTTAGCTCATGCAGATGTGTCAAGCTTCCTGCAACCCAGCAAATAAGTCACTGAGAGTCATTGGTCATTTGTGTGAAGGACAAAGAACAAAAGACAAATGACCAATGACAAGTGCAAATTGGTCATCAACCCAATGGGGCTTTTGTAAAAACTGTGAGTAAGACAGGACCTAATAGATAATAATGTCCTAAACACAATAATCCTGCACAAACACCCAAATGCTCTCGACTTGTTGGGCTATAGAGTTTTATTCCACCCTTGGTGACTGCCATCAGCTTTTGTTCGGCTTGGTTAGCCACTGTTGAATCTACTAAATAAAAACGTCCACCTGGATTTAGTACTCGCGCGACCTCAGCAAATACTTGTTGAGGTTCAGCATAGTGTAAGAAACTTATAGTGTTAAAAACAGCATCAAACTGGCTACTAGCAAAGGGAAGAGACTCTGCTCTACCCTCAATATAAATTAACCGTGGGCGGTGGTGATTATTTCGTCGTGCTACACGCAACATTTCTGTAGATAAGTCTAATCCAATGCCACGTAAATCGGGGAACTGATTTGCAAGACGTTCTAGTAGACGTCCTGTACCGCAGCCTAAATCAAGCACATACGGCTGCTCTGGTAAATAAACGTATTCAAGCAAACGTTTATGAACAGCTTGGTAGAACACGCTCAGAAAAAGCCAGTCATAGCTCGGAGCCCAAAGGTCGAAGAATTTCTTTTTGTTACTGATCAAATGATGAGTCATCAGCTGTTAAAGGCAGACTTCAAGTATGTTTTACACATTGGTAGGGGAGGTTTGAACCGCGCTTTTCAAGAGCGTGGTTAGTTAGGAAGTCGTATCAAGAGCGGTTTTGAGTTTTAATTTAATATCTGTTCCTTTTTTGAGAACAACTTCACCACCAGGACTAGACAAAACAAAAGCAGTAGCAGCTGCTCCACCAGCTAAACCACCGTGCTTAAATTTCGCTTTATCACCAAGAAAATGGCCTGCAACTACTCCACCTAAGATAATGCCAGCATTTTGAATGAACTTACCTTTGGTTTTGGTCTCCACTTGAGTGTTGACTAAAGTTGCATCAATTGGATAAGCCGTACCATCTTTGAGTGTAATATCATCAACTACGAGATGCAAGCTAGCTTTCTTGCCTCTAGCAGCTTTGACCACGTCTTCAAGATGACCCTGAATCTGAGCATCCTTGAGAGTTGAATTTCCCCCCAATAAAGAGTTTTTGACTTTCAGTGTAAAGTGATCATTGTTCTTATTTTTAGCAGTAGACAAATCTTGACTGAGAATAGTGTCAAAAGTAGTACCTGCTGGTACAGTGGATTGTGCTACTTTAGCACCACTTGTAGAGGTGTTCGTGTTTGTAGAAGCGTTGCTAGTCTTATCACTTGGCTTACTACAGGCAACAGTGTTACTGAGTAGAACAGCACTCAGTAGTAATGGCATTAATTTTTTCATTAGTTTATTTGTCACACTCTCATAGCGTCTGAGATTATGGGATTAAGATGATGCTTGTCAAGCACAGCCATGAGAAGGGAACGGCTAACAGGCAGAAGGCAATGCTAAGGGCTCTTGAGTTCTGAGTTTGTTCTTAAGTAAGGAATTATATAATTTCGGCGTTGCTAAATCAAAAAATAAATTTATAATTCACGGATGTGTGGAGACGTAGCAATGCTACGTCTCCACAAGGATTTAGGTTTAACCACAAAATGTATGCAAATATAATTTATACAAAATTTAGCAATACCTATTTTTCTACCTAAAGGAAGTAGCAGTAAAAGACATAAAACGCCATGATAGAAAAGAGAGTTGGAAGATAAAAACAAGCTAAGAGTATAGTTAGTTAGTGAACATTAATCAACTTTAGTAAGAAGTCAGTCTAGATAATTTTGTTAACAGTTTTTAATGACTCTTGCTAACTCATAGCTGATATTGTTCATCATCTAAAGATTCTTCTAACTACTTTCTACAATGACTGTTAGTAAAATACCCATCAGAATTCAAAATGACTGATAATATCAAAGAGCGAATAAAGGCAGATCTTCAACAAGCAAAACAAACTGGACAGCTAAGAACAGAGCGAATTCGTGAAATTGTGAGGGATGCACTTTCTCAGGTAGTTTCTGAATTTAAAGAAGGCTCCAGTGAGCTTCGTAGACTTGTTAAAGATGCAGTTTCTACTGTAGCTGAGAACCTGCAAGATAAAGGTACGGAACTTAAAGAAGAAGTTACGGCATCTATTGAGGGAGCAATAGAAGCTGTTAATAGCAAAAGACAGGAAAGCTTGGCTACTACTCAAGCTGAGGTAAAGCAGTTACAAGCTAAACTAGATGAACAAGAAGAGCAAATCCAGCAAGAAGTTGATGGTATTTTAGCGGAAATTCAAAAAACAGGTGAAGAGACTACATCTCCTAACACCAAAACTGCTATTGACTCTGCTATTGATAGCATCAAAAATAGCGAAGAAGTCTCTTTGTTAAAGAAACGTTATGCTCAACTACAGGCGCAGTTAGCTATTGTCCGAGCTAATTTGGCTGCAAGATACGGTGGGCGTGCTGAGGAAGTAAAAGCGTATTTAGACGAAGCCAAAAACTGGGTTAATGAAGCACGTCCACAAGCAGAATCAGTAGTGACGCAGGTAAAACAAAAAAGTTCACAACTAGATGACAAGCTTGGTGAAGCAGGTACAGCAATAGCTAAAAAAGAGCGTCAAGTTAAACAAGTATTAAGGGAGTTACTTCTAGCTGCTGCTGATGGCTTAAAAGATAAGGAACCCTTGAATAAATAATCAACACCATTAATAGAAATAAGTCAGTAAGATATATATCTTACTGACTTATTTCTATTTGTAGAAAACGTGGGATTTTTTGCCAGAACCTGTAGCAGTATAAATTATTTATAGCAATCCCACTGGAGTCAGAAGTTTGTCGCTCAGATTCATAAACACGATTTCTCCATGTTTACAAACTATTTAGGATTGCTATATGACATGCCTTACAACAAGGGTTAGTATATCTCTCCCTCTCTATTCAATTTGTCTTCATGCTTTGCGATTACCCAAATAGCATGAATGCTACCAGGAAGCCAACCAAGCAGAGTTAGTAAAATATTAATCACTAGAGTAGGACCAACTCCTACTGTTAGAAAAACGCCTAAAGGTGGCAAGACAAGACCAAGAATAAAACGAAGTAATTTCATAGTGCTGTTGCTAAATTTTCAACTTTTTACATTGTTATTTTCTTGAGGTAAGCAGAATTAAGAACTCCATCAAAGGAGTTATCTTAATGTGCTATTTTTTTACAGATAGGATTTCTGACATCTCTCTACAACTAGGAGATAGTTAGCTTGAGGGCAATTCAGTTTTAGGTTTAACATCGTCAGAGCTTTTTAAAGTCAGATTCCTTTCAGCAAAGTAGTTATTGATAAAAGTAGTAGCGAAAGCTAGAACTACAGGACCAATAAGAAAACCAAGAATTCCGTGAACGCTAAATCCTGGAACCAAAAACGCTGCTAAAGAGAAGCAAATGCCGTTGACAATGAGCGAAAATGCGCCTAGGCTAACTATATTGAGTGGTAACGATAAGGCTGATAGAATTGGTTTAACTGATCCATTGATCAAGCCAATAGCCACAGCACCAATCAAAGCAGCAGGAAAATTGGCAAGATCTACACCAGGAACGACTAAATCAACAATCAGTAAACCCAAGGCTGTGACCAGCACAGTTAAAAATGTTGCAGTCATTTTTTTCCCCAAAAACCAGATATAGACACTTTTTCTAATGTTCTTTTTTTATGTTCAAAGATATATCGGGGTTTAACCTCTCTAACAAGGCAGATCTCTCTTACGCCATTTGGCTGGTTAAGATGGGGAAAGCAGAGACGTTGCATGCAACGTCTCTATCTTAATAACTACAACAGCCCAACCATATGTAGCAGACCATGACCAGTAATGAGCTCGATCGCCAGAGCAATGAAGCCCAGCATAGCAATCCGACCATTCCAAACTTCTGCTGAGGTTGTCATACCCCACTCCCAACTCTCTGGTGGATACATTTTGACCTTTTTCTTCATTTGCGTCACTTGGGCGAGTTTGAGGCTGGGGGATTTTAAAGCATCTATAACTAAGTCTGACAACGCTCTAATGAAGACTGGATTGGTATTCAAGGCTGGTACACGCCGGAAGTTGTGAATACCTGATTCTTCTGCTAGTTCACGATATTCAATATCAATTTCCTGCAATGTTTCTATGTGTTCGGAAACAAAACTGATAGGTACGACAACCAAATCTTTTACACCTTTTTGGCCCAGTTCTTTAATGGCGTCTTCAGTGTAAGGTTGTAACCATTCTACCGGACCCACACGGCTTTGATAAGCTAGGGTGTAATAATTCTCTCGATTGAGAGTCTGCATAATTAAGTAAGTGCATTCCTCTATCTCTTGCTGATAGGGATCGCCTGCTTCTTCAACGTAACTTTTGGGAACGCCATGAGCACTGAAAAAGATATGAGCTTGATCAGAATTAGGTAACTGATCGAGTTCCTGAGCTATCAGATCTGCCATTGCTTGCAAATAGCCGCGTTCTTTGTGCCATGAGGGAATGACAGTGTAGTCTATACGCTGGAGTTTTGAGTTTTCTTGCCAAAGTTTTTCTAACAGACGGAAACTGGAGCCACTGGTACTGATGGAGAATTGCGGATAAAGAGGTAAGATGACAAGCCGTTCGATATTGTCTTGGGTAATTCTTGCGATCGCTTCTTCGGTATAGGGATGCCAGTAACGCATACCCACGTAAATTTGGACCTCTTGGCCTAACGCATGCAGTTGCTCTTGCAGAGCTTCTGCCTGAGCTTCCGTAATACGTCTCAGTGGCGAACCACCTCCAATTTGTTTATAGTTTTCCTGAGATTTTTGGGTTCGCCTAGAGGCAATAAACCAAGCGAGGGGTTTTTGCAACCAGGGAAAAGGTAGGCGAATAATCTCTGGATCAGAAAACAGGTTATATAGAAACGGTCCAACATCCTCTAACTTATCTGGACCGCCGAGATTGAGTAATAAAACACCTACACGACCCATAACACTACTATTCCCCCAACCTTTTCATATTTTTTACTAATGTTAACAATATATCTTTAATAGAGATATAGGTTAAAGGAATGAAAAAAAGCTGTGGCAACAATTTTTAGAGACTTAAGTTACCGTCACCAGTGGTTATATGATGCTATATCTCGTGTAGCTGCCTTAAGTGTGGGTGGAGAGGTTTGTTTCCGGCAACTAGCGTTACGGGGTTTAACAATTAACTCAGATACCAAAGTTTTAGATCTATGCTGTGGTAGTGGTCAAGGGACACACTTTTTGGTGAAATCTTCACAAAATGTTACAGGATTAGATGCCTCACCCTTGTCTTTAACACGAGCACGCCATAATGTTCCAACTGCATCTTTTGTAGAAGCCTTCGCAGAAGAAATGCCCTTTGCTGATTATCAGTTTGATATAGTTCATACCAGTGTCGCACTTCATGAAATGAAGCAACAGCAATTACGAAAAATTATTCAAGAAGTCTATCGGGTGTTGAAGCAAGGAGGTGTGTTTACATTTGTGGATTTTCATACTCCTACTAATCCCCTATTTTGGCCTGGACTATCACTATTTTTGCTCTTGTTTGAGACACAGACGGCTTGGGAACTGTTAAAAACCGATTTGGTTAGCTTATTGACAGAAACTGGCTTTCACGTGACCGAGCAAAGGCTATATGCAGGTGGAACTTTACAAGTGATACAAGCAAGAAAATAATTTTTAATGTCAAAGTAAGATGACTTGTTTGAAGAGATATCAGATTATAATAATACTCCCTAAGGAGTTTTTAAGTTATTTCTTCTGAGAGATGGATAGATTTGGCTGCAACTTATAAACTAAGAATATGAATGAATAAATGAAAGAAACGACAAACGAAGGAAGTTACAACCATGAATCTTCTTGCTTGGTTAGTTTTAGGTCTTCTTGCTGGTGCAATTGCTAAGGCTATTTATCCTGGTTATCAAGGCGGCGGGATTGTTGCCACACTCGTTTTAGGAATTGTTGGTGCTTTCATTGGTGGAACTTTAGGTATTCTTCTAACTACCGGAAAATTAGCTCTTGCCGCTCCTACTTTTAGTATTGCTGGTTTAGCTTTAGCAGTTATTGGTTCACTGATTGCTATCTATCTTTGGTACTCTTTTTCTCGCAGAGCTATTTAATTCAAGGGTAGGCCCATTACTCAAAAATACTGAAAAACTAAAAACACAGTAATGATAATTGACTATTGTGTTTTTGTTATTTCCAGTACAAACGATAATAAAACCGCTCACTCGAACTTTCTGTAGGTGTAGCGGTTTTATTTTTTGTCGAACTGTTTCCAAAACGCTTATTTCACTTGCGTTACACGCCAACTCAGTTTCAAATTAACCCAAAAGTTCCAGATGGTAGCAACGGCGATCGCAATCAGGTTAGCAATGTAAGCATTATGAATTACGAAATTGTAGACTAGGTTTAAAATCAGCACATTTAAGACTAATCCAGCAAGGCAAATGATATTAAATTTCAAAAATCGCTTTAAGCGCTGACGCCATTCCCGTTGTTGCATAGCGACATCCGCAAAAGTCCAAATATCATTCCAAAAGAAATTGTTGATGATTGCAACCTCACCTGAAATGATTTTGCTACGTGTCAAAGGTAGAGACAAAGTTGTTGGATCATGGAGCAAGTAAAGCACCGCCATATCTACAAATACCCCACTCAGACCTACCAAGCCAAAACGAAGGAAGCGACCAATGGGAAAATGAATCTTTTTGAACTTCCCTGTAGAACGTCGCAAAAGTATCAAGTGATGTATATAATCTACGTATTGCTTCCACGTAACCTTACTTTCACCCTCACGACGTTCACAGAACACATAGCCAACTTCAGCAATTTGGCCTATATTTCCCCGACCTATCACCTCAAGCAAAATTTTGTATCCCACAGGATTAAGTGTTGCACCCACAATGGCACTCCGGCGTAACAAAAAGTACCCACTCATAGGGTCTGAAACCCTACCTAGTACTCCTGGCAAGATAATCAATCCTAACACTTGAGCACCACGGGACAAGAAACGTCTGATGAAGTTCCAACGACTCACCCCACCATCTTCTAAATGACGACTTGCAACTGCTAAATCTGCTCCTTGTTCAATGCTATGTAACAATCGCAACAAGACATCAGGTGGATGTTGCAAGTCTCCGTCAATCACTCCTAAAATTTGACCTCTAGCTACCTGCCATCCGCGAATCACCGCTGAAGAAAGTCCTCGCTCATTTTGGCGTCGCATCACACGCAATTGTGGGTATTGTTGGCTTAAAGAATGGGCAACTTCCCATGTTCCGTCAGGACTATCATCGTCTACTACAATCAACTCGTAGTCTCTGTTTAAAGCTTCGTCTAGTAGACTACACAGTATCTCAACAATTTTTGTGATATTAGCAGCCTCTTTATAAGTGGGAATTACTAGAGAAAAGTAAACCGACTCACCATCAGCCCCTTCCGTGGTATGAGGTAATTCTAAAATCCGCAATTGACCAGTAGGCACTGACAACAGTGAATTAGGTTCGATGATACTCATGCAGATAACGATGATATGGGAAAATATAACTTTTAGTAATTATGCTAGAAGATAAGGTTAGATAGTTTTGGTAAAAATATATAATTAATCATTCTTGTCGAGATTGCTACTAAATCGCATACATTTCAGTGATACTGTTACAATTTGAACAAAAGCAGAGTCAGTACACAATAGCGAAAATACTGAAAAAGGAAAACAGACAGTTTGTCGCTTTATCTATGAACACACCTTCAAATTTATTGCTTAAACTTTCGCGGCGTCTGTTTGAAAATCCAAATGAACGAGAAAACTTTATTGAGGCTTTAACTCATCCTCGACGATTCCATCCCTGCATCCTTTGGTGTCAACAAAAGTCAGAGATTTCTCCTTTTAGTGTGGAAAAACCATTCCTTTGGCAACCTCAATTTGTAGACCGCTTATCCTTAGAAGACAAACCGGGTCAACATCCTTTACATGAAAAAGGATATTTTTATTGCTTAGATTTTTCTTCTGTGTTTGCTGCTTCTACTTTACTATCAATTCCTAGTTCTAGTAAGTTAGTTTTTGATATGTGTGCTGCACCAGGGGGAAAGAGCATCTTTGCCTGGAAAGTCTTTCAACCTGAATTATTGATTAGTAATGAAGTGATTGGTAAACGTTTAGGAATGTTAATTTCTAACTTGAAGCGGTGCTATATTAAACCTACTGTTGTTGTTAGTAGAGATTCTAGTGTTTTCGCAGAAATGATACCATTGTCTAGTCATATAGTGATAGTAGATGCTCCCTGTACTGGACAATCTTTACTTGCTAAAGGCGAAAAAGCACCTGGCTGTTTTCATCCAACCGCTATTAATAAGAGTGCAAATAGGCAGAAAAGAATCATCGCAAATTCTGCCAAGATTGTTGCTAGCCAAGGTTATCTAGCTTATATGACTTGTACTTATTCTCCTGAGGAAAATGAGCAAGTTTGTGAATGGTTTTTAGAACGATTCCCTCAGTTTCAAGCGATTGAAGTCAGTCACTTAAGTGAGTATCAGTCACATTTAACTACACTGTCTTGTTATCGGATGTTTCCTCAATCTGGTTTGGGTGCGGGTGCGTTTACTGCACTCTTTAAGAATACTGAAGACGGAGAGAGAAAGGAGGTTGATTTGGATACTTTGTCTAGTGTTTGGGAGAATATCAGTTACGAAGATGATAAGGGTTAGATAAACCCACCAAGGTCACCTCGCCAAAGAGTTTTAGGAGAGATTTTGAGCATTATTTGAAATAATTTCTAGCTCTTTGTAACCTGTTTGTGTGTCTAGAGTTCTGGTGAAGGTAAATTCTTCACTAGCACCAATCATAATTTCGGCAGTTGTGTAGATGATGCATCCATCACTAAGATGTCCACCGATGGTTTTGCCTTGTTTGTCGGCAATGGCAATATGAAGGTGTACTCCTGTGGTCGCTATTGTCCCATTAAGAGAGAGAATTTCAAATTTGTCCTGTAAAACTGTATTGATATCTTCATTAGCAAAGCGAATTGTTGCTTGTTTGATGCTACCTATCGCAGTTAATATGAAGCCAGCTTTGATATTTTCCTTTTCAGCAAAGTTTTTTAGACTTTGTCTTAAATCTTCGTTAGGTTTTAATCTAAGGGCAAAAATTTTCATAAGTTAAGTAATCTCAAAATGGCGTCTTTGCATATAGCTTAAGGGTTTTTCTTAAATGCGGATGCTCAAAGCAAAGTTCTTTTGCATGGAGATGTAATCGACTAGCAAGAGCACAAGATCCATAGAGACGATCGCCTAAAATGGGGATTCCTAATCCTCTGGGATCAGCAGCATGAACCCTCAACTGATGCGTGCGTCCTGTCAGCGGAATAAACTCTACACGAGTGTAGTTGTCTTCCGTTGCTATTACCTGGAAGCGAGTCAGACTTGGTTTTCCACGCTGCCAATCAACTTGCTGATAGGGACGATTTTGTGGATCTCCCCATAATGGTAGCTCAATCACACCCGAGTCAGATGTAAGTAAACCAGAAAGCACGGCTTCATAAACCTTGTGAACTAGCCGATGTTGAAATTGCCGACTCAGTTGACGATACGTTTGTCTATCGCGAGCTAGCAGTAAAATACCAGAAGTTTCCTGATCCAGCCGATGTACGGCATTTATTTTCATACCATCAGCTAGCAGATGGCGTAAACGAGAAACTACGCTATCTTGACGCTCACGATAACGACCTGGAACTGATAGCAAACCTGCAGGTTTGTTGACGACAACTAGCCATTCATCCTCATAGAGAATCTGGGGTAGAGACATTGTATACAACGTCTCTACATTTGCCTTCGGCAAACCAGACAGCAGAAACCCCATCAATGGCTGACAGCGCTCCGCACAAGCACCGTAGAATTCCCCTTGAATTTTGTCTTGATTAGTAGAAGATGGTCCCCACCAAAACTCTGCCATTGCTAATGGTTTAAGATTATGGGTTGCTGCATAATGCAACAGTTTTGGAGCACAACAGTCTCCTGTTCCAGTAGGTATAGAACCTTCTGGCATCAATTGCTGTAAAGATAGAGATTGCCCAGAAAAATTTGTAAGGGAGTAAGCCGCATGCATCTGAGCTTGAAGTAACCGGGATAGTTCTTTACGCCGCTGTTTCAGTTCGCGAATACGTCCATCTGTTGCCTCTATCAATTGTTTAAGTGGGTGTAACGCTTTATCTCGTTCGCGTTTGAGTTGCCGCTGTTCAATTCCCTCCAAACGACTTTCTACATTCAGCTGTTCCAAGGCAATGGTGAGCGCTGTTCCTGTGAGTGTTTCACACAATACCTGACGTTTTTCTTGTCTTTGGAGTTTGCGATCGCGATGGCGAAAGCGAGTTTCTTGCAGGCTGAGTTCAAATTTGTAAGCCAGGGTTTCGTATTGCTTCCGTTCTGGGAGTTGTTTGAGGGTTATGATCTCCTGCTTGATTGCATTCAATTCAGCTAATGTACATGCTTCTTCTAATGCCACTTGATCTCGTCCGGGAATGGGAGGCACCCAGCCCTCAACTATACTACAACTATGGAGCAGCCCAGAAAAAGCTTTGATGACTCGTTGTTCACCGCAAGGCAGTTCGACTAACAAGACTCCATACATCTTGCCTTCACAAGAATAACGGTCATCAGTAGCAAGGTATCGCATACAACCGTGTGCGATCGCCTCTGCTAAAGAAGTACGTGGCAATTTCAGTAACTCACCCGTTTGGGGACAATGTCCTTGATACCAATAATTAGGAGATGAGTCGCTGATCGCCCAATTACAGTCTATAAAATCTAAAAGTTTGTGCAGAACGACCATACCATACATGATATTATACCAAGCCTGATAATGACAAAAACTTTCTTTGAAAGGATAACATTCAAATGCCAATTATTAATAAGTTTATTGAAGTTGAAACAAGCCAAGGAATTAATATTTATAACATCACAGATAAAATTCAAAATTTAATTGCATCAACATCGATTAAGAATGGTCAAGTTTTAGTATTCTCTCGCCATACAACCACGGCATTAGCTATTAATGAATATGAAGTAAGACTTTTAGAAGATGTGAAAGTCTTTTTACGGAAATTAGCACCAGAATCAGATCGCTACTTGCATAACGACCTACATTTAAGGGATGTTCCCCCAGATGAACCGATGAATGCTCACTCTCACCTCATGGCAATGATGTTGAGTACAAGTGAAGTCATTCCCATTATTGAGGGAAAGTTGGGGTTAGGAACTTACCAGTCGGTGTTATTTTTTGAGTTAGATGGGCCACGGAAAAGGACTATCTTTTGTCAACTTTCCGGAGATGAGAACGAATTGATATAACAGAATAGAAATTTATAGGTTACAAAACGTAAGGTTTTGTATACCTATATGAGTGTTGCTCATATATAAACCATTAGAAAACTTAAGAATAACACTGTGATTGCTCCTTAGTTTTGGGGAATACTAATACTAATAATCTGTCTATCTACTACCTAGTTATCTCAGCTAAAGACAATATGTTTACCAAAATACGCCATCTTTTGAATCAATTTTTTAGTAAATCAAGGAAAATCAACAATGAACCACTTAATAAAGTAAGTTTAATTGTCATTATTCTGATTGATATTTTTATATTAATCAATGTTTTTACAGGACTGAATGATATTAGCAGTTGGTATATCAGCCCTTCACAAGCTTATCCATGTTATTCCGAGTGGAAAAATTACCGAACACAAACTATTAAAGATAAAGATTTTGAGATTCTTAAGCTCTCATTTCCATATGATAATAGACTTCAACCCAGTCAAGAGCAGATCTATCAACAATCAGAAGTAGGACATCTGGGCAAAGTAGATGTAACCTGTTTGAAATATGCAGCTTATAAAGATAATATTAATAATTCTGAAAATCAGCAAATATTAAAATCTATTGACCAGAAACAAGTAAAAATCAGTACGCTAAAACAATCTAACAGTAATATTCGTGCACAATATGACTCTACACTTTTAGAAAAAATAGCAGGTCAAGCTCGTGAGCAATCAATTAATCAAGTCAATACAGAAAAAGCCAAACAAAAATTAGAACAAAATAACCATAATATTTCTAATCTTGAGGAGGAAGTTTTAAATCTGAGAAATAAGTTAATTTCAAAATCAGAAAGTATAAGTTTTCTCTCATTCCTTAAGAATGAAAATACATTTGGAGCAGTTGAAAAAGCTTATCAGCAAGCATCCTTTTGGTATCCAACTATCCAACTAGGTTTTCAGTCGCTGTTTCTTCTCCCACTGATTCTTATTGCACTATTAGTTCATAAATTTACTCAACAAAGAGAATATGGACTTATTTCATTGATTAGTTGGCATTTGCTAGTTATCTTTTGTATACCACTCATCCTAAAAATATTTGAATTTCTTCAAATTGGTGCAATCTTTAGATTTATCTTTAATATTATTCGTGCGCTTTTTGGTGGGTTAGTATTCCTTATTAGTTATGTGTACATACTGATAATTCCACTAATTGGTTTTGGCATTATCAAGTTTTTTCAAAAAATTGTCTTTAATACAAAGGTTCAGGCAGTCAACAGAGTTCAAAAATCACGCTGTGTGAAATGTGCTAAAAAAATTCGGCATAGTGACACTTACTGTCCACACTGTGGTTATCACCAGTACACTGAGTGTCTAAATTGCCAAAGTTATACTTACAAGTATTTATCATACTGTAAGCACTGTGGTTATCTCCAGGATACCAGTCATTTATAATACTCATTGCTAGCTGGTACCTTCTTTAGAGAGTTCAAGCACAGTTGGTTAAATCGTCTTATTCTAATAACTAGGTCTTATAAAGAGTATTTGTATTTCTATGTCAAGCTCTATTGCTATTTCGTAACGTTAATGTTATATTTATTTACATAAATTAATAAATACTAAACAAATTATGTACACCACAGTTAACGAAGACGGTGTCCTCAATAACTACCCAACTGAACCCAAAGTCTACTTCGCTGAGTATCCAGCAATTTGGGAACAACGCAAATATGTTGTACAAGGTATATTTGCTATCTCATTTATCACGGCGGTAGTTTTAGTCGCTTTTGCTGCCAGTTAACCAAGTATCTCAATTTTGATATCTCATGAATCAACCTTCTTCGACCTCGGCTATAAAGCTGAGGTTTTTTGTCATTGTTTAGATTCAATTTAGCTAAGCGGAGAATTTAAGATTTATTGAAAAAACCACATATTAGCTTGCCTGGATCATTGCTTTCAAATGGCACAAGAGTCCCATCTTGTTGAACCTTAACTTGAGAGCGGCAGTTATAGACCTCAACAGGGGTTTTCACTCCATCCACACTCATGACTACTCTATATTCCCAATAATTTTTGGCACTCCGTTGAATACTGAGAATACAAATCTGATGCTCCTGATAATTGTGGCATGTGTATGCTTTAGCAGGAAGTGCTATTGATAAAGGGAGTATCAGCACTAGTATCAGAGTAAGGTGTTTTATTATATTCATTTTGGCTAAAACTCATCCATGATTTATTGAACTCTAGTTATTTCAATTGTCTCTATATCTAGAAGTTCTGCTGCTTCCTGTAAAAGCAGATTTTGCTCTTTTTGAATTGCCTCTAGTCGCTGAGTAATTTCTGTTAGTCTTTGTTGTTTATCTTTATGAATTGATTGAGAAATAGTAGGTGGTAAAGTTAGGATTGCATTAGTTGTTTTCTCAGGAGTCATTTTTCGTATCAGCAATCCAAATATTTTTTGTAAGGAGAAAACACCACCTTGAGCAACTATCTGAAGCAATTTCACAGGAAGGCGCAAGATTGATAAACTAACTAACTCAATTAAACGACCAATTATTTTAATAAAGTTCCAAAATATAGCTATAGAGAAAATCAAAATGACTAAGCTGAGGATTGGATGATTAGTAGCCCAACCTAAAATTTTGACTAACTGTAAAATTGCAGGGTGTTCGGTCAACCAATCATTGACAGAAGAAGAGATTGCTGTTTGAATAGCTCCTGAAGTTGTATTCCTGATTTTTTCAGCAGTTTGCACAGTTTCTTCGACAGAAGCTTTAGCCTGTCCTAGGGTTCTCGTAACTTGATCTATTACCGTATTAGTTACTTGAGTTGTAGTTTTATTCCAAGGCTCTTCGATGAATGGCTGGACTGCTTGAGTCATAGAATTGACACTGTCGGTTACTAAGTTTTTAGCCTGCTGAACACCTTGAAAAAAACCGTCAGGTAAATTCATATTTTGATATTTCATCAGTGGTAGAATTCCCTAAAATACCTTAATGATTAGGCAAATACAGAATTTTAACACTTTAAACATAGTTTAAATATCATATTTTGATTATTATAGTTGTATAATTTATACACTATTATGTAGTATGTAAGTTTGTCATAATTTTTAATAGTTTAGCACATTCATTAAGGATGTAAATAGAATGCTATTGCTATAGCCGCATAGGTAATGAGTAGCAAAACACCTTCTAACCAGTTAGAACGTCCATCGTTGCTAATCGAATTGGTACTAATCACAGCCATAGCCACTGCCACAATTTCAAAAGGATTGAAGCTTAAGTTCATTGGTTGACCTATTACCCAACCTATTAAAACAAGAACAGGGGCTACAAATAGAGCAATCTGTAAACTAGAACCTATTGCAACAGCAACAGCTATTTCCATTTTATTTTTAATTGCAAAAGTAACACAAGTAATGAACTCAACAATTCCACCAAAAATGGGAATAAGAATGACACCTGTAAATAAACTAGTTAAACCTAATACTGAAATGGCTTTTTCTAAACTATTGACAAGAATTTCAGAGATAAATACAAGTATGATCGTACAAATTAGCAAAACTCCAATCTGAAGCCATAAATTCCCTCTTTGCTGAAGAGATTCATCGATATTATCGACTTCAGTATCCTCTAATAAATAAATATGTCTATGAGTTTTCATCGAAAACAGTAACATTAAAAAATAGAAAGTCAATAATAAGATTGATGCTGCATAGGAAAAGTTATTGAGAGTTGATATTGGCAAACCATTAGAAGTTAATCGTATAGCAGTAGGTGTAATGAGAACAATGACTGCTAAAGTTAAGGAAGAAGCATTAAGACGCGCTACAGTGGGCTGAAAGCATTGTTCACGAAACCGTAACCCACCAAAGAAAATAGCAAGTCCCAAGGCTAGAAGTAAATTAGCAATGATTGCTCCTGATAAACTAGCTTTAACAACGTCAACTAACCCAGCATGAAGAGCAACAATTGAAACAATCATCTCAGTAGCATTGCCAAAAGTGGCATTTAGCAATCCTCCGAAAGTTGGACCAGTAACGTTGGCGATCGCTTCCGTAGAATGAGCTATCAATGCAGCCAAAGGAACAATTGCTAGACCAGACGTGATAAAAATAACTAAAGGATTTAAATATAGGATTTGTGCAATAACTGAAATTGGTATAAAAACTAGCATTAATAATAGAATTACATTTCTATTGGTCATTTCTCTCCTAATTTTGACAATTTAACAGGTTAAGCCATGCTTACAAATTATAATTACTGCTGCTTATATTGCAGATCTAGGTAAGCACTTACGCATAGATATGCCAAAAAAGTGGGTAAAAGAAACTATCAAAGGTCAGATGGCTAAGAGCAACATTGTTATTGCCAGTAGAAACCTATCTAAAGATAGACATTGTTAGATCTTCCTTTTGTGTTAACCGTTTCCTGTTAAGGTGTTCCCTTACCTAAATGGATAATTTATTTTGCAAGACCACTTATCACAGTTTGGAATTTTATTTTGGAGGCTTTATTGGTATTAGGCTTTTCGTGAACTGGTATCATATCTTTTAAGTGGAAATAAGCAGTTCCCGCATACTCAAATCACTCTAATGTTGTTTATTGACAAAACTACTAAAGTATGTGTTACTTAAATTGAGTGGTTACCCAATAAATCGTTCAAGTCTGCCTAATACTGAATGGCTCATTCTTCTATCCGCAAAGGTTCACTGCGACAACAAAAAGCCCTGCTTCAACGGGAGCGGATCATGGATGTCGCCCTGCGGCTGTTTGCTGCACAAGGGTTCGCTGCTACTACCACTAAGCAAATTGCCCAACATGTTGGGATCACCGAAGGTTTGTTGTACTATTACTTTCCTACAAAAGTGAGCCTACTCATGGAGGTTGCTAAGCGGCGACATACCTTTGCAAGTGGCATGCTAACAATTCTTCAAAATGCTGAAGGTCGTCTTGCTCGTGATGTTATGCACGAGATAGGCGCTGGGTTAGTTTCGCTCATACGGCAAGAAATGGATTTGGTGAGAATGATTCTCAGTGAGGCACAAACGAACGATGAACTATACGCTGCCCTACAAGAAATGATTGAAGATATCGTTGAACAGCTTGCAAGTTATCTGGAAAGCCGAGTTGCGGCAGGAGAGTTACGGTCAGATATGTCTGTGCAAACTACCGCCATGGGTTTTCTAGGTGCATTTGTGCTGTTCTTCATTACCCATAATCGCTTGGATTTGCAGTCTTGGCAGGCACAATCTGAGGGTTATACTCACCAATGGGTTGAGTCTTGGTATCGAGGTGCCCGTTGTCAGTAGTCTCTTTATCTGTTCCATTGAGTAGCCCCCCAGTTGATATATACCTGTCAAATATCTCTCAGATAAACGTAACGCAATCGTCCATAGTAATACCTACTCTTAATGAGTGATAAACCTAAACATACTAAGTGAGGCTAAAGATGCGGTACAAACTATTAGGCCATAGTGGATTGCGTGTTTCCGAGCTTGCTCTTGGAGCAATGACCTTCGGAGAAGATTGGGATTTCGGAACTTCTCAAGAGGAGAGCCGTGCAATCTTCGATGCTTTTGCTGAGGCTGGCGGTAACTTCATTGATACGGCAAATGCTTACATGAATGGTACCAGTGAGAAACTCGTCGGTGAGTTTATTCGGGGAGAACGAGATCGTTGGGTGATTGGCACTAAATATTCTGGCAATATCCGACCTGGTGATCCAAATGCCGGTGGTAACGCACGCAAGAGTTTGACGCAAGCTATTGAGGGCAGTTTAAAGCGCCTAGGCACTGATTATATTGACCTACTATGGGTGCATGCTTGGGATTTTATGACGCCTGTTGAGGAGGTTGTACGAGCATTGGATGACCAAGTGCAAGCAGGAAAGGTGCTTTACATTGGTATTTCTGATGCACCTGCTTGGATTGTTGCTCAAGCCAACACAATAGCCGATCTGCGTGGCTGGTCCCCCTTTGTAGCGCTTCAAATCGAGTACAACTTAGTGGAACGTGGAGCAGAACGCGACCTTTTACCAATGGCGCGAGCGTTTGATTTGGCCGTTACCCCTTGGGCTCCATTAGCAAATGGTGTGCTCACTGGTAAGTATAATAAGCAGGCTGTTGGACAACAGACAAGTGAGGTACGACGCCTAGATCAAGGGATGCTGTCGCAAATGATGCGCCCGGATGAGCGTAAGCTGCACATTGCAGCAGAGGTGGTAGCAGTAGCCGAGGAAATTGGCCGCTCGCCTGCACAAGTGGCATTGAACTGGCTACGTTTACAACGTGGTCAAATCATTCCTATCCTTGGCGCACGTAAGGTCTCACAGATAAAAGATAACTTAGGATGCTTGGAATTCGAACTATCACTAGAGCATCTCACGCGCCTAGATAAAGTAAGCAAAATTGAACTTGGCTTCCCTTACGATTATTTGAAGAGCCCACTAGCACTCAGCATGATTCATGGTGGAACATTCGAACGCATCGAAAATTCTCGTAATCCACTCTAAGAACGTGGCCAAGCTGTGATTGATTTCACTTTTGACTAGTGAGCACACAGAAATAAGGAATTCCATTTTGGCTCAGTGGTAAGAACGACTACTGAGTCAAGGTTTGCTAAAAGTTGACAATACCTGAAAAAAGCAGTTCGCCCTCAACAGCCAATTGGCCATCAACTTCAGCACGGCCTTGCATCTTTACAAAACGACCAAGCTTGATGCACGACAGTTCCACTGTCATCACCAGTTGGTCTCCTGGTACAACTTGACGGCGAAACCTGACTTTATCTATGCCAGCAAACACAAACAGCTTACCTTTAGTTTCTGGCAACTGAGAAAATACAATACCGCCAACTTGTGCCATAGCTTCTACTATCATCACCCCAGGCATAAGCGATCGCTCAGGGAAATGTCCTTGAAAATAGGGTTCATTAAACGTGACGTTTTTAATGCCAACAGCTTTTTGCCCAGGCAGATACTCAATAATTCGATCTACCATTGCAAATGGATAGCGATGAGGCAACAGTTTGTGAATTTCTTCAACTGAGAGAGTTTTTTTGATTGATGTAGTTGTAACAGAATTCTGCTGGCTTGAAGCATCAGCAGGCGTAAGAGAATGAGTTGAATTAACGTGTGAGAGAGTTGACATAAATAATTCCTCTTTAATTAGATTAAACCCCACTCAACAATGGCAGACCCCCAAGAAATTCCGGCTCCAAACCCAGCCATAGCAACAATATCGCCTTTTTTGAACTGAGATTGGCGAGTTGCTTCATCTAAAGCAATGGGAATCGAGGCTGCAGATGTGTTTCCGTACTTTGCAACATTGCTAATAATTTTCTCGGTAGGCAAACCTAAACGCTCAGCCACAGCATCTAAAATTCGCTGATTCGCCTGATGCAACAGGAGCCAATCTACTTGCTCAACAGTATAACCTGCTTGAAAAAGGGCTTTTTCAATCACTTCGGGAACTTTTTGAACGGCAAAGCGGTAAATTTCTTGTCCGTTCATAGTCATGGGTTGATATGTCCCTTGACCTACATAGACTTGATCAATAAGTGTTTTCTCGTGAGCTTGATAGCTCAAATTAAGATGGTGATTCTGAGCGCCATCAGTATAGAGTTGAAACCCAAGAAGGTGTTCATGTTCACTTGCTTGTAGCACGACTGCTCCTGCACCATCACCAAAAAGAACACAGGTGCGTCGGTCAGACCAATCTACCCAACGAGAGAGAACATCAGCACCAATGAGAAGGATTTTTTGATAAACACCACTTTTGATAAACTGAGCAGCAGTGACTAAACCGAACACAAAACCGGAGCAAGCTGCAGTTAAATCAAAAGCAACAGCTCGGGTAGCTCCCAATTGAGCTTGAATCAGAGCTGCACTCCCAAATAAATCATCAGGAGTAGACGTGGTCAAAATAATTAAATCTATTTCTTGTGGTCCTAATCCTGCCATCTCCATAGCTTTTTGAGCAGCTTGAGTAGCAATAACTGTTAGTGAATCGCTTGGCTGTAGGATATGGCGAAGGCAAATTCCTGTGCGAGTTTTAATCCAATCGTCAGAGGTTGTGACCACTTGACTGAGCTGATGATTATCTAGGCTGGTCAAAGGTACAGCAGAGCCAGTTCCTGTCAAACGAATTCCTCGTTGTATGAATGAGTTCATAACATTATTATCGGCATTGAACTCTAAAAAAATTTCAGCTTCTTTAAATGCTCAGAAAATTTGAAGACTACAACACAATCTCATGAGTCCTCAAATTTCTTAAAAGTGAGAGTGACATTGTGACCACCAAAACCAAAAGAATTAGAAAGAGCAACTTTTACTGGTTGAGTGCGGCTATGCTTGGGGACATAGTCTAAATCACAGGCTGGATCAGGGTGCTCAAGATTAATGGTTGGAGGAATTTTGTTATGTGCGACTGTCATCACTGTTGCAATTGCTTCAATCCCTCCTGAAGCTCCTAAAAGATGACCAGTCATTGATTTTGTAGAACTTATAGCGACTGTCAGAGCATGTGTTCCCAAAGCTTTTTTGATTGCCAAAGTTTCAGTGACATCATTAGCTAAAGTACTGGTACCGTGAGCATTGATATAGTCCACCTCATGAGGCTGCAAACAAGCATCAAGTAGTGACAGTTCCATGGCTCTGGCAGCCCTTTCTCCAGTAGGAACAGGAGAAGTGATATGATAAGCATCACAGGTAAGACCATAACCCACAATTTCCGCATAAATATGAGCCGAGCGGCTTCTAGCATGCTCCAATTCTTCTAAGAGTAAGACGCCAGAGCCTTCTCCCATGACAAAGCCATCTCGATCCCGGTCAAAAGGACGAGAGGCGCGGGTAGGTTCTTGATTACGAGTGGATAGTGTCTTTGCTGCAGCAAATCCCGCTACAGATAAAGGAGTGATAGCCGCTTCCGTACCACCACAGATCATTGCTTGAGCGTAACCATGTTGAATCAAACGAAAAGCCTCTCCCACGGCATTAGATCCAGCGGCACAAGCAGTGACAGTACAAGAGCTAGGTCCCTGAGCACCTGTCTGGATTGCTGTCAGTCCAGCAGCCATATTGCCAATCAACATGGGGATAAAAAAAGGACTGCAGCGATCAGGACCTCGGGCTAGACAGATCTCCTGTTGGTCTTCTAATACCTTGATGCCTCCAATCCCAGTGCCAATGACTACCCCAACCTGGGCTGCATTCAGCTCATTGATTGCAAATTGTGCATCAGCAAGCGCTTGAAGACTGGCACAAACTGCAAATTGGGCAAAGCGATCCATACGCTTAGCATTCTTGCGCTCTAAATAATCATGGGGGTCAAAGCCTTTGACCTCACCAGCAATTGTACAAGCATGCCGAGAAGTATCAAACAAGGTAATAGGTCCAATACCACTGCACCCCTCAAGAAGCCGCTCCCAATATTCTGTCACTGTATTCCCAACAGGAGTGATCGCTCCCATTCCAGTGACGACTACTCTCTTTGATTCAAACTTAACCATAGGTCGGTTCTATCGTAAAAACTTTCAACTTAACTGACTACGAAATCTGCTAATACTAATGGTCAATAGCACAACTGCAAAGCAGACCAATGCCAAAACATTGAGCCACAACACATCTAAACCAACTCCTTTGAGTAAAATTCCTCGGACAATGGTGATGTAATGACGTAGGGGATTGAGTAGAGACAGAACTTGAAAAAAGGGAGGCATTGCTTCAATAGGAGCGATCGCCCCGGAAGTTTGTACCAAAGGCAAATTGATGAAAAAAGAAGTGAGTACAACTTGCTGTTGCGAACTTGAAACAGTCGCCAACATCATGCCCAAACTGATGCCCACAAACAGATACATACTTGACAGCACCAAAAACAGTAGGAAACTGCCACGAAAGGGTAAGTCAAAGACTAACCTTCCTATAGATAAAGCCAACAGAATATCACCGATTAACAGGAATATTAAAGGCACAATTTTGGCAACCAAAATCTCCCAATTGCTCGTTGGAGTCATCAGTAATTGCTCTAAAGTTCCAGTATCTTTTTCCCGGATCACAGTTACTGCTGAAACCAGTGTTCCAACTAGTGTTAACACGAGACCCATGACTCCTGGTACAAAAAACCAGCTACTTGTTAGTCCTGGATTATAGAGAAATACAACTTGCGGCGAGATGGGTGTATTGGTTTGATGCCGTTGCAAGCGGAGATTGTATTGTTGGATAATTTGGGTCATATAACCACGGGCAAGACCTGCTGTATTCGCATTTACCCCATCAATAAATACCTGGATTTCTGCTTCTTTGTTTGCCAACTTTCTTGCAAAATCTGGTGGAATAATTACCCCTACATCTAACTTACCTTCCTCTACACGGCTATTCAATTCTTTCTCATTGATTGGTGAAGATTTGAGATTAAAAATGTCATTAGAGGTTATTTCCCTGATCAGGTCACGACTTTGAGCCACATTTGCATAGTCGATGACACCCAATTTTAAATTGTGCACATCTGGATTAAGCGCAAATCCGTAAAGTAGTAATTGTACTGTTGGAGGCACAATCAACAACACAATCAATTGCCTATTGCGTAGAATTTGATTAATTTCCTTGCGAATGAGTGCCCATAATGAACTATTAAATAATTGGATAAAAAATTTCATAGTAATAGCTCTTAACCTGGTAATTGCATTCGGCTTAAAATTCTACGTGATATATTGAACAAGACAAAACCGAATATGACTAATATCAATAGATCAAAACTAACACCTGTCCATCCAATAGCCCTTACAAATGCATCACGGGTAATGTTGATGTAATAACGGGCAGGAACAATGTTAGAAACAAGTGAGAGGGGAAAGGGAATATTGTTGAGTGGATAAATAAAACCAGATAGTAATAAGGAAGTTACAAAACCAACAAGTGCAACACCTTGTACAGCAGCGTTCTGGTTATTAGTTCGCACTCCTAACAGCAACCCAAACAAAACACTATCTGTAACAAACAGCAGAGTGCCAAGTACTAAGATGATAGGGTTGCCTATTACACCAACTTGAAAAATCAAGGACCCCAATCCTATGACGACCAATGCTTCACTGGTGGCAATGAGGAGGTAAGCTAGGGCTTTGCCGAGTAATAGTTCGGTTGCACTGATACTAGAAGCGTAAACTTGTAAAATCGTGCCTTTCTCTTTTTCTCGCACCATAGCGAGCGCTGACAATAAGGACGGAAAAATCCACAACACCACACCATACACTCCCGGCACAATGTAAAGTGACTCTAAGCGACCAGGATTAAACCATAAGCGAATTCGAGATGTAATGCTGCTAGTTGATGGTAGAAGTCCTTGTTCTTGCATGAAAAAAGTTGTCACACCTTGGATGCTGTTTTGAATCACCCGAGCATTATTGACATCTGTACCATCAATGAGCACTTGCACAGGGGTGCTTCTGTTTGCTTGTACATCTCCACTAAATTGGGGAGGAATAATCACTGCAGCTTTAGCAATTCCACGGTCAATGGCATCCCGTACAGGATCTTCCCCTGACCAAGGCTTTGGGACAAACTGATTAGTCGCGTACAAGCGCTCGATGTAGCTGCTACTGAGGTTTGTCTGATCAAAATCTTGCACAATCAATGGAATATTTTTACTCTCCAATCGAATAGCAAACCCAAAAATGACCAGCGTCATAAATGGCAACAAAAATGCTAAGGCCAATGTTAGACCATCACGGCGAAACTGTACTAATTCCTTGATGCACTGGGCGAGAATCCTTTTCATGATTAGTTAACAGATTGGCTCTTGAGCTAGTTTGGGACAAAATTTGTAGCTTATTTATTTGCTAGCCTTTATTTGGTGCAAAATAATTTCTGCATCAGCTGGCATACCAATCTTGGCGCAAGGCAAATCTGACCCAATGTAGGGTTTATCGGGGTTAAAGCAGCCAGATGGATTTTCTACTCTGATGCGAATCCCTACCACTTGCTTAACTCTGTCTTTCTGGAAGTAGATATTTTCTGGTGTAAAAGAGGCTTGCGGATCAATGGCATTTACCTTGCCTTGGAGAGGTTGGTTGGGGGCAGAGTCCAAAAAAATTCTGGCTATTTGCCCCACGCGCACTTTGCCGATATCCCCTTCAGGAACATAACCTCTCAGATAAACTGTGTTGGGATCAACCACCGTCAGAATTTTGGTTTGACTATCTACAATTGCACCTGGTTCTACACTCCGGGCAGTCACCACCCCGTCTAAAGGACTCAGGACATTAAGATCCTTCTTTGAATCTTGAATTTGGGTAACAATTTGCTGCTTTGATGCTACAGCATCGTTGATCTTTGCTTGAGCAGATTTTACTTGTGCCTGAGCAGATTTCAATTGAGCGTAATATTGCTGTCGTGTTCTATACAAAGCTTCTAATTGAGCATTGCGAATACCGGGGTTAAACCCTGTCGTTTGCGCTTGCGTTAATGCCCCTTGATTTGCACTTAACTGCTGCTGTGCAGCATTTATAGCGGCCTTTCTTGCTTCTAGAGTTGCGACTGCTGTCTCAAAATTGGTTTGCGACTGGTCAAATTGTTGTTGATTAATAGCTCCTTCACTGACGAGTTTGGCATTGCGATCGCGATTCACTTTTGCGAGCTTCATTTCTGCCTCTGCCTGCTTAGCCTGTGCCTGTGCTTGCAGTAGTTGTGCTTTCGCAGCTGCTACGTTAGACTTTGCCTGGTCAATCCGACCTTGAGTATCGCCGCGTGACTGTTGCAAATTGAGTTGTGCTTCGCGAATTTGACTTTCGACTTGCTCTATTGTGCCTTTGACTCGCTCCACTTCTGAAATTAAGCGTTGCTCATCAGCCTCTTGCGAGCTCACCTGTGCCTGCGCTCCACGTAGTTGCTCTTGCAAAAGTTGATCGTTACTGTCATCCAGCTTGATCAACTTCTGACCCTTTTTCACCGCTGCCCCTTCGCGCACTGTGATTGACTCAATTCTTCCTGAACGTTTGACTCCAATCTCAGTTTCATAGCCCTCAATCCTTCCGCTTAATTTAAGTACATTTACTGCAGGTTGGGGCTGCAAACGCCACATAGCATAGCCAATACCACCACAGGCAATCAGTACCGCCATGATTAGCAGCGGAATCGGTTTCTTTGGACTCTGCTGCTTGGGGAGGTACGTCGGAGTGTTCGTAAGAGTTTCTGTGTCTTTTGGGGCAGTCTGAGTCATAGTTTTATCCTAGATTGCTAGGATAGGAATAATAGTAATGTTAGTAACTTGTTTGTAACCATAGTAATCATACTAGACTGTCTAGTATGATTACTCAAGAGATAATAAAAAAATTAGTATCTCATTCATGACGAAAGCCCCTATTTCTCAATCTCAAACCCTCTGTGACTCTTGCTTACCTGCAGTCACTCAAAAACAAGAGCAAATCTTGCAAGGCGCTATGCGTGTCTTTTTAAAAGCAGGGTATGCTGGAACTAGTATGGATCGAGTGAGTGCGGAAGCTGGAGTTTCTAAACAAACTATATATAGTCACTTTCAGGACAAAAAGGGACTATTTAAAGCGTTGATGGAGTGGGTAACGATAGCTAGTTTCAGTCGTTTTTTTGATGTAGAACAATTACAAGGGGAACCTGCAGTTCTACTGCGTCAAGTCGCTGAAACCTACTTCACAAAAGTTGCTGACCATCCAGACTACATAGCACTGTTACGATTGGTTGTTGCTGAGTCAGAGCACTTTCCAGAACTGGCAAAACTCTATACTCAGACAGTTATTCAGCGCGGTCATCAATTACTTAGCCAGTATTTTGTTTGTCATCCAGAATTAGGCATTGCTGATCCAGAAGCTACAACACACATTTTTTTTGGTTCTTTGGTGTCGCATGTGATGGTGCAAGAAATGCTGAATGGTAACGAGACGATGCCGTTGGCACGCGATCGCCTCCTTGATAACTTGGTTAATTTGGTACTTGCTCAAACAAAGAATGTCAGGCTCCATTAGACTACATCAGAGAAATGGAAGACAAAAGGTAGCTTATGATACTAGTTGCTTACTTTTAAAATACTGAGTATTTTCATTATCCTCCCCCCAGACATCCAATGTTCCCTCTAAAAACTTTGCCCGGCAAGTACGACGCTGAATCTTGCCACTGGAAGTTTTTGGGATACTCCCAGTCTTCAGGAGAGCAACAGCATACACTTGTAATCCGTGTTGTGCTGTCAATGCCTGACGGATAGCCCCAACGACCTCATTTACGTCCAGTGTCCGCAAGTGACTGCGTTCCACCTCCTGAGCAACAACCAGTCTTTCTTCGCCCTTCACCTCTATAGCAAAGGCTGCACCGGAACCAGGGCGCAGTGCCGGATGGCTATTTTCTACTGTCAGTTCAATATCCTGGGGATAATGGTTGCGACCTCTAATGATCATCACATCCTTAAGACGCCCAGTGACAAACAATTCCCCATCCCGAAAAAATCCTAAGTCCCCAGTGCGTAAAAATGGTCCTAGACTTTGTCCTATTTCGCTAACACCACTATCTGCTAAGTAGGCATGAAAAGTCTTCTGCGTTTCCTCTGGGAGGTTCCAATAGCCACCAGCTACACTTAAACCTGATACCCAAATCTCTCCCACTTGGTCAGCCCGACACTGAGTCAAAGTTTCGGGGTCAACAATCACAATTTTCTCATCTAACCAAGCATGACCACAGCCGACAATAGCCTTGGCCCCTTCTTCCTCATCAGCTACAGTGATCACTCGGTTTTGCTCTAGTGCAGTTCCCTCAACATGAGAAACAACAGGTAAAGCTGTTTTCAAACCACCAGAAACAAATAAAGTTGTTTCAGCCATCCCGTAGCAAGGATAAAAGGCTTCTCGGCGAAAGCCACAAGGTTCAAATGTCGTTGCAAACCGCTCCAGTGTTTCAGCACGAACTGGTTCGGCCCCGCTAAAAGCCACTTCCCAACTGCTCAAGTCAAGACCAGAGCGCTGTTCAGGCTTGATATTCCGAACGCATAGATCATAAGCAAAATTGGGTCCGCCACTTGTAGTCGCTTTATAGTGGGAAATTGCTTCTAGCCAACGCAAAGGCTTCTGGAGAAAATCCATTGGTGACATAAGAATGCAAGGTCTACCCAAATAGAGAGGCTGTAGCACATTTCCAATCAGTCCCATGTCATGGAACAAAGGCAACCAACCTACTACAATAGTTTTTTCTGTATGTCCGAAAGCACTCTTGATAATTTGCTCGTTGTGCAGTAAATTGCCATGGCTTACCATAACTCCCTTTGGTGTCCCTGTAGAACCTGAAGTGTACTGAAGAAAAGCCAGGGTATCACTGTTCAATTTTGGTTGTTCCCATGCTTGTGCTAAGTTGTCGGCAACATCATCAATTGCTAGCCAGTGCAACTCCCTCAATTCTGGATTCTGAGTGAAGCGACTCTCTATATTAGTCAACAAAGATGTTGTTGTCAGAGCTACTGTCACTTGGGAGGAAGCTATAATCGACCACAGCCTAGAGATTGACTGATTACGCCGGGGTGGATACGCAGGAACAGCCACAACAGAGGCATACAAACATCCGAAAAAGGCAGCAATAAACTCTAGACCAGGTGGATAAAGCATCAAAGCCCTTTCACCAGTAAGGTTTAGGGATTGTAGCTTGGCAGCGATCGCTCGTGCCTGTTGATCTAATTCAAAATAAGTCAGTTTGGAGCTTTCTGTTTTTCCGTCTACCAAAAAGGTAAAAGCCGTTTGTTCGGGCTGAGCTTTTGCTCTTTGGCATAGTAGTTCTACTAAAGTGGAATACTTAGTGAGTTTGTTCATCTGTTGTCAAGTAACAAAATGTTTTTGATCCTTATTACTAGTAATAAAATGTCCCATCACCCACTCTAAGAGGCTAGGCACCCCACACTATCAATTGGTACACTGATGAACAAGTACGGTGAGCGAGACATTAAGTTCTTTGTTGTTAAGAGCAATCCGATTGATCGCGATCCTAGCCAGCAAATCCACTACGAGATGGGTCAAAGTCTAGTAATACTAAGTTGTTTTAGAGCGTATTATTTGCTCAAAAGCCAGTCCACTAGAGAGCTTGGCTCCAAACAATCCTATCTTTAGCAACTTGGTATAATTTTCCATTTTTTGCGGAAAGCTTGGCTACCCAGACATCATCAGATCCGCTGTTGGTTGCCCCTGCAGAACCTTCAGTAGACCCTGAAACATAAACTTGACCAGTGCTATTGACGGCTATACTAAAAGCTTTGTCATACTCAGGTGTGCCAAATTGCTGAATCCATACCTGATTGCCGTTCCTATCATACTTCGCCACCCAGGCATCATAAGACCCAGCATTAGAGCCTTTCAAATTACCATTGGTTCCTCCGGCTACATAGACATTGCCGAATTGGTCAGTGGCGTCGCCATAGGCAATGGTATCGCCACCAGAAGTCCCCAACTGCTTCGCCCACTGCTGATTACCATTTGTATCAAACTTAGCTATCCAAGCATCTTCTTGTGCGCCTATATGAGAGCCTCCCAAGTTACCATTGGTCGCTCCTGTAGCAAAGACATTACCATCACGATCAGTTGCAACATGCCACAAGAAATCAAAATCAGAAGACCCAAACTGTTTAAACCACTTCAGATTGCCATTGGTATCATATTTGAGTATTTTGGCGTCGTAATTCTCACTATCGGAACTTGGAAAAATATCTCCTCCAGCATAGGTGTTGCCAGCACTATCGACAGCAATGCTAAAAGAATCCTCATAATTAGAAGTTCCAAATTGTCGAATCCACTGTTGATTGCCATCAGTATCATACTTAGCTACCCAAGTATCTGTGTGACTATTTACGTTGTGTACTGCTAAATCTCCACGAGTGTATCCCGTCAGGTAGACATTGCCAGCATCATCAGTGGCAACACCATAACTCTTGTCAAGTTCGGGTGTTCCAAACTGTCGAATCCACTGCTGGTTACCATTGTTGTTATACTTTGCTACCCAGGCGTCCCGTTCTGCTGTTCCAGCATTTGTTCCTCCTAAGTTGCCGAAAGTCAATCCTGTCAAGTAGACATTGCCATTGTGATCAGTAGCGACGCTTAAAGACTGATCTTTACTGGAACTCCCAAACTGTTGAATCCACTGCTGATTGCCACCACTATCATACTTAGCTACCCAAGCGTCTTCTTCGCCAGCATTCGATCCTCCCAAAGAACTAGTGGTTGCTCCTGTCAAATAGACATTGCTAAAGTCATCTATAGCAACACCAGAAGAGAAGTCAATACCAGTAGTCCCAAATTGTTTAATCTGTGCTTTAACTGGACCTTTAGGTGGAGTATTACCCATGTACTGGAAGTATTCATCACTGAGATTCAAGTTGGAGACATCTGGTAATATGGCAACAACATCAGGTGTAGATCCACTTGTCAATATTGCGGTTCCTTGACCAGAGATTTGCAACTGTGAGAAATCTACTAGTTGGTAGTTACTCGCTTTACCATGGATCTGAATAGTATCTTCGCTGGGGTTAAAGTCTAGGATTGAAGCTAAGTCATGAGTGTCACCGCTATCGTAGTACACATTTCTCCAGTCACCAAGAACAAATGTGTCTTTGTCAGAACCACCAGCTAAAAAATCGATTTCCCCTTGACCAGGATGAGCTGCACCTGGATCAACAGCTAGTAACACATCATTCCCTTGACGACTTAAGATAACATCAGTTCGCGAAGTGCCTGTAAAGAACACATCATCACCACTAGGCGTACCAACTTCAATAAATGTTGTGCCTAGGGCTGCCAAGCTTTGTGGTACATTTGATGACGCGAGAATACTGTCATCTAAGTTATCCAGAAAATTACTTTTTAAAGTCTGACTAATGCGCTCAATTATTTCTAAACGAAGAGTATCATTTGGAGTACCATTGGTAATCTCGCCATTACTATCAGAAACAAGTCCATTTAAGTTGCCACTGTCTATTAGCTTAGTCAGCGAGCCACCGTTGTTTGATAGTCCATTGAGAAGGTTTTGTAGCAAATCGGACTGTGCTTGAGTCGTTGAACCTTGATCGGTAGACATTGCTGCCGTCATCTGTAGTAACACCAGAAGAGACGTCAATGCCAGTAGTGCTAAGTTGTTTAATCTGCTCTTTAACCGCAACCGCGCCTTTAGACGGCGTCTCACCCACTTACTGAAAGTAATCATCACTGAGATTTAACTTAGAAACGTCTAGTAGTACTGACTTCGAGATACATTCTCATTAGTAATTGAAACTTAAAAAACGGGTTATAACTCTCATACTTCGCGAAGCGAAGAATTTTTGAGTACTTCGCCACACTACGCTTCGCTCAGTATGAAAAAAGTTTATGTTTCACCCGTTTGCAATATATGATTATCCGGCTACGTTAGCTAATGCAGGTGATGGAACTGCATCGCTATCTTTTGCCGCCATAAATTCTGCTGATTTTGGAATTACCAAAGGCGGCTCTGAGCAGAATTTTGCGTGGCTATCCCAGCCTGGCTTATTGAAAATTTTTGCTTGCAACTGACCCATCGTAATTAACAGAATGGTAACAGTCCAGCTAATATACACTGCCCAGAGGTACTTCTCAAAATATCCATTACCCCACATCAGCAAGCGTCGCAGGAAAGGATTGTCCCAGTCATTACTGTATCTGCCACTGAGCTTGAGCGATGTCTCTACAGTGAATTGATATTTCAACGACTGATACTGGAGACGCATAGTTGTAGCAACCAGGAATTGCTCTTTCTGAGACCACTTCTCAAACTTTTTGAAGCTCTTCAGATTTCGATTGCTCTTCAAAAATTCATCAATGGCGTCTGCTGCTTTTTCTGCTGATTCAAAGGCAATATGAACACCAGATGAGTAAAGCGGATCAACAAAGAAACCTGCGTCACCTACAAGAATCCAGCCATCTCCTGTAAAGCGTTTTGAAGTGTAGGGCAGATCGCGTAAAGTTCGGACTTTAGAGTATTGCTCAGCATGCTCAAAGCGATCGCGAATAAATTTGTATCGGTTGATGTAGGTGAGCAAAACCTCCTCTGGGCTCTTTTGGCTCCACCAATTAGTTTCTGGCTCATTCATGACTAACCCTACACTCATAATATCCGAGTGCAATGGGATAAACCAGAACCAACCATTCTCAATGAAGTAACCATTGAAGTAGCCTTGGCGAATACCAGGGTCACGCGTGACATGCTTAAAGTGACCAAAGACTGTCGAAGTCTTGATGACCTCATCCCGGACTAGTAAATTGCGGCTACGGGAGATAAACGCTTGTCTGCCTGAGCAGTCAGCAACACATCCCGCTTTGGTGATATATTCAACACCATCTTTGGTTCTCCAACGGACTGCAGTTGCTTTGTCACCTTCCCAAAGAATTTCTTTAACCGCTGCTTCTTCTATAACTGAAACTCCCTCTTCGCGAGCATGGTTGAGTAGAAATGAGTCAAACTGACTGCGCTCTACCTGATAGCCAAAAGAGCGTGATTGAAGACATTGTCTGGGAAAGTTATAGTAATGAGCAGTGCTCTTCTCATACTCAGACTTTTGCGGATCAAATCCAACCCGCATCTCTGCACCAAATTTAAATGTATTGCCAAGATGCATGAGTGAGTCTGCAATTCCTAGCTTTTCCCAAAGCCGTTGGGTTCCAACTAACAGAGACTCACCTACATGAAAACGGGGAAATTTCTCGCGCTCAAGTACTAAAACTCGATGTCCCTGCCGAGCTAATAATGTAGATAGGGTTGAGCCAGCAGGTCCTCCACCAATAACTACGACATCGTAATGACTGTAATTTTGAAAATCCATAAATCACAAACCTCTGGTAAGTTAGGGTTTACAAAAAGCTTTGGTCGATTGTTGTTGAAGGTTAGTTTTTACTAAGAGCTAGTTGAACCAAATAGGGTTTCTACTCGCTGACGTACTGCTAGAATATGTTTTGGCACATCTTGGCTCAAAAAGTATTCCACGAGAGCTCCTGGAAATATACGCTTTGGCACTACCAAAAGGTCATAAACCAAGTTAACTCCAACCTTGGACCCTCCTAGAGACAAAGGGTTCAGTTGCCAACAAACAGAGTAGCTCTGAAAATCTCCCTCTACCAAATTTTCACGAATCTCATAGGGATATTGTTGTTCTACATCCGCAACCATACGAGCATTGAACTGCATACCCATGAATTTCTTGATGAGAATTTTTTCGAGGCGAATCTTTCCTGTTGGCTGTTCCAGACGTCGAATTTGTTTTAAGTTATTCATGAATTCAGGAAAGGCTTCATAGTCTGTTAACACTTGCCAGACTTCCTCTAATGAATAGGGGATTTTTATTTCAGCATAGAAACGCCTCTTGCGTTCTTCTAGACGCTCTATCTTCCCATTGACAGCTTCTAAAAGCTCTTGAGTAGTTTCAGATCTGCCAACAGCTTCTGCTACATCTAATTCTTCATTTATATTGTATGTTTTGCTCATTTGTCAATCCTACTTAAAAATAGAAAAAATTAAGCTTCTCAAACACTTGCACTAGTAGTAATTTGAGAAAAATTATTCCATTCTTCCTAGTTCATGCTTAATTCTGGGGCATTTAAAAAACCACTATGAATGAAATAAGAAAAGTAAGTTTTTAGCAATTTAGAATCTATGGGTGGACACACAATAGATGTACCTTTTAGGCCATCTATTGTATTTTTGCTATCAAATACTGGTGATTTCGCTTGCTCAAGCATGGCATCAGAAAAAAAAGGTGAAAAAGCGTATAATTCATTGTTCTTTTCGTTCTTAATTTGGCTCATCAATTCTGCCTTCCACTCGTGATAAGGAAGCTCTCTAAGCAAGTAGCCAAGAGAAAAGATGCAGGCAAGCCACTCGTTCCATTGAATAGGGTGAGGATTGACTAGGTGAAATACTTTACCAAAAGACTTTTGTTGTCTCGAAAGGTAAACAATAGCCTTGCTGACATAGTCAATTGGAGCACTAGCGACCACCATCCCTAAATCCACTGGCACACTTCCAAGTTGAATACATCCTTTAATGATTTTGCACAAATGATCATCTTTATTAAAGACACCTGTTTGACTGTGTCCTTCAGTGTTTGGCCTGTGAATAGTGATTGGTAATCCTCTAGAACCAACAATTTGAACTAGCTTCTCAGCAACCCATTTGCTTTGAGCATAGCCATTGTAGAGTGTATTAGTATTTTTTAGTGGTTCATCTTCTGTAACTATATCATGTTTATAAGCTGGTGATGAGAAAACACCAACAGTTGAAATGAAATGCAAAGGCTTGACTTTATTTTGACATGCCAAACGAATAATTTTCTTTGTTCCAAAGACATTCGCGGCTTTCAAAGCGATGTATGGATATGTCCACTTTACTAATGCACCGCAGTGATAGATCACATCAATTTGATTTGCCATCGCCTGAAACTGTTCTTCAGACAAACCCAAATGTGGCTGAGTCAAATCTCCGATTATCGGTATAATTCTAGAATTTTTACTCTCATCCCAAATTAAGTAAGATTCTAAGTTTTTCTGAATTCTTTGTTGACCTTGTTTGATGTCAGATGCACGTACCAAACAGTAAACATCTGCGGAAGTTTGCTGTAATATTTCATCTAGTAAAAAGGCTCCAATAAATCCAGTCGCTCCAGTTAAGAATATAGCATTTGGCTCTTTGACAACTCCTGTAAATTCTGTAGCAGGATAAATATCAGAGTCTAATACAGCTTCTGCTTCAAGCTGCTCAACTGTCATACCAACAATATCGATGTTAGATAAATCAGTTGGTTGAAGAGCCTCTTTGTTGTTTTTAAAACGTCGAAGCAAAAGTTCACGCTTAGCTGGAGACAGAGCCGAAATACGCTGAGAAAGATCACTCATCAAAAACTTCCTTTTATCTGCTGAAATAAGTTGTTACGGGGAGCATCCTCTGAATGGAATAAGTAGTGTGAGCATTTCGCTCGCGTGATATATCCAGCGAGCAAGATGTGAGTGCAAGGCACATGCTTCGCGAACGCACTACAAAATAAATCTGCCAAATTGGGATGTGCCCGTTGTTAGGTTTATATTTTTCTCCTAGATAGAAGTAAGATATAAACCCTTGTCATTACAGCTTTTGCTATAATTTTGCCGTCAGCATTGCCTGAGCTTCTTCTTCTGATAAATCATCTAACTCTTCTAGCGCTTGTGCTAATGCTTCATCATCTGCACCTTCTAGACTTGACAATACAGTGGACGAGTCTAAGTTCAGCTGGTTAAATATAAAAGCTGCAAGCTGTGCAATGCTAGTTTCTTCAAAGAACTTTGTCGCTGGTACAACAATCTGTAGGTCAAACTCGATTTGATTTTTCATTTCAACCACAATAAGGGAGTCGATTTGTGAAACAAGAGACTGTTGCAAATTCAAATCACACTCAGGAATTTGTAAAGCTCTAGCAAATTCTTCCAGTAAATATCTCTCCAGCATTGGTTGGCGTTGTTGTGGTTCAGCAGCAAGCAATTTTTCTGTTGAGAGACTACCTTTTCTAGTTTGAGTTGCAGTGTGTCCAGTTCCTTTACCAAGCAAAGCTGCACGTTGTAGAGCCTCTCGATTGACACGCTTTAACTGTGCATTCACAACTTGCGCCACAAGCTGTCCGTCTTCGTTAAATAACTGAAGATCTCCTAAAACGGTCTCCTTGTAATCTGTATGGTCGTCACCAAGTTGAAGCTTAGCTATACCCCAAAATGAGTTACCGGAACTTCCATAAAATCGAAAACTTTCTAACCCTGAGAGCAAATAATTATCCGGTAATGTTGCGGGGAAACTAGCACCTAAAAGCTGAAAGAAGGCGTCCATACTTCCCAACGGTAAATAGTATAATTCATTATCTCGCTCGTTGATTTCTGGATGCCGTATTTGCCCTAGTGCTGCTCCCTCCCGTCGCCAAAGTCGTTCTAACCCTTGACAGCTAGGACCTAGGTCACCACCCCGTTCAGCTAAGAGCTGATAAAATTGAGAAACAGGAGTCTCTTCTGAGTATTGTGCTTGGACTTCTGCAAAAGATAAGCTCTTGTGGGTAGAAGCATTGATTTCTGTAGCGTTGAGTCGGATCTGTCCATTAGCAACCAGGGTCCAAATGACCTGTTCATCTTCCTCACCGACAACTAGGCTAAAAAGTTGAAATGAAGCCTTTTGAGATTCTTCCGGTGTAATTATCAATTGCACGGTCTGAGTCTCTTTTTCAGAAAAGATCAAAGGCTTAGAAATGAAAACATTTTCTACAACAGAAATTCTTTCACCAAAAGCTTCTGCTGCCCCTGCAAATATT
>JAJPJF010000317.1 GCA_021324415.1 Nostocales cyanobacterium Centralia_MAG_434 | reverse complement strand
GTTGCTACTAGCAAGATACTTGCAAAGACTTTTTGCGGTAAGCTTATTGGGCGTGGATCATTACGACTAGGCAGAACAATGATCACAGGTCTTCCGTCTGTATTTTCTACCAAAAACAGACGATATTTCTCACCCAGACGTTCTTGCAAACTTTTTGTGAGACGATTGTGTACTACCTCCGGATCTCCCCGTAAATTGCCTTTAAAAATCGCTCCTTCTTGGTAGGCGATCGTTTCTGTTGCAAAAAACGTGTCAATGCCGAAAATACTTTTGATAACAGTCAAATCCTCTTCAGGAATAGGAAGAACATCAAGCTTTAGCTGTGCATTTCCATCTGAGCTATTCGTATTTTCTGGGGAACTAGCTTGATTAGATGCATCAGATGCCAGCTTTTCCATCACTCGTTGCTTGAGTAAGGCATCTTGACCTAACTTCCGCAACTGTCGTCCCAGATAAATGTACAATGCTGCCGAAGCAACTAACAAAAAGAGTATGCCTACTATATTGATGTAGATCCCTGCTGCAAAGAAGCCAAAAAAGAGTAGCCAAGGAGCAATCAACACAGCTGACTGTAACCAGGCTAGGATTCCTAGGTTGCCAAAAGGTCTAGCTCGATAAAAGCCCCAACCCAAGATTCCGAAGGCGACCAGTACAATTATGGCAATGATAGGTGTTTCTGATGATGACGTAAACATCTTTAATACCTTCGCTTCTCAAACCAAGCCTGACTAAGTCAAGTTTTTACGGACTGTTAATTTATCTAAGATCGCTAATTGAGCCCCATGTAAAGGGACACATCAACTTCTATTTACTTAATGTTAAAGTACAATGTATCTTATCTAGACTTTGGCTGCCGATTGAAAACACCACAATCAAAAGTTTTTTGCAAAGAACTATGTGGTATGGCACTGGGCTTGCTAGTCGTGAGAATAATATTGCCATTGCGGTCCATCACCCAACCAGTAGCTTCTACAATTTTCATTCCATAGGTTTGAAGATGAGTTTCCTTCGAAGGAAGTACTGGATACTCCCTGACATCTCTGTTCTGACCTGGTTGCCTGGTGTTTTGCTCTCTATCCAGAGTTACGAAATCGACCAAAATACTATCAGCGTCTAAAACCTCGTATGGACTAAGAGGTAACCCGCCGCGTCCAGTGATGATGAATTGGTTTTGAGATTGTCTTCTAAGCGTACTACAACTCAGTGGAGTAATGGTATCAACGTCTACTACGGTTAAGTTGGTTAATCTGTGAGTGTAGTCAATATGTAAAGTGCTATGGGGAATTATTTGAGCACTTGTATAATTTGCAGAGAAAGTAGATACACACAAGCCTGTAATTTCAATTCCAAGTAAGCAAATCCAACGAGTTATTCTGAACAATCAGCACCTCCCAAATTTAGCTTGAACCGACAGAAGCCCCACACGCTCACCTGTACTCAGGTCAGTGTTGGGATGAATGGCGGGACAAAAACGAGGTACACCCGACGCATTGTCTCCTAGAAAATGGGGCAGGCTTTGTTTTTGTTGATTCGTCGGCGCAGTCGGGTACTCGTTGTAATAAGCCTGCCCCATTTTCTTCGTGTTAGACCCCCAACCCCGATCAATGTTGACTATCACTCAACGCGAGAGGGGGTGTCCGAGTTTTTGTCAATCTCCGGGATTTTTAATGAGTCAATGTAGTCCTCAATAACGTGAGTCATTGTAGTATCTTTTTTTGCCGCATATAAACGTAGCTTATTTAATCTTCGTTCAGATATCCTTAAATTTAATGTTTTACTTTTCATAAATGCCAGTACAAAATCGTTACATTTATGTTATCCTAAATATAGGTCGAAAACAAGGACAAATTAATGAAAACGTCATATCAGTATAAAATCAAGCCAACAAAAGAGCAGTCAGAGAAAATAGATAAGACACTAGAAATGTTACGCTGTCAATATAATTATTTGCTTGCTCAGAGGTTTGACTGGTATGAACAGAATCTCTGTCCTGTTGATAGATGTCCGTTAATTTTTCACTTACCAGAATTAAAGGAACAGCCTAACTACTACAACCAAAAAGCGTCTTTGGTTCAACTAAAAATAGATAGACCTTGGTACAAAGAGATTCACTCTCAAGTATTGCAAGAAGTTCCTAAAAAAGTTGAACTAGCTTTTGACAGATGGTTAAAGGGTGACGTTAACGGGAAGAAGTCCGGTAGACCTAGATTTAAGGGTAAAGGACAGTACAAAACCTTTACTTACACTCAATTCAAACAGCATCACTTTGTTAACAACAAAATCACACTGTCAAAGATTGGGGAAGTCAAAGTAATTGTCCATAGACCTATCCCTGATGGGTTTGATATCAAGACTGTATCTGTTACCAAAAAAGCAGACGGTTATTATGTCACATTAAGTCTTGATGATAAAACAGTACCCTCGATTAAACCTGACTTAAATCTTGACAATATCGTTGGTATTGATGTTGGCTTAATTGATTTTTATGTGGCTTCCGATGATTCTAGAATCGCTGCACCAAAACATTTACGCAAAGCTGAACGTAAATTAAAATCAGCACAGCGTAGGGTGTCAAGACGCAAAAAAGGTTCTAATCGTCGTAAAAAAGCTATTAAAAAGCTGGGTAAACAGCATAAAAAAGTTGCCGATACCCGTAGAGATTTTCACTTTAAAACAGCTAAATCACTTCTTGATAAGTATGATGTTGTTGCTGTTGAAAAACTGAATATTAAAGGACTTGCTAAAACAAGACTGGCTAAAAGTGTCAATGATGCCGGATGGGGACAGTTTATAACCATACTTTCAAACAAAGCCGAAAATGCTGGTTTGAAAGTAATAGCTGTTAAGCCAAATGGCACTAGTCAAGAATGTTCTAGTTGTGGTCACATAGTTAAAAAGCCATTATCTCAAAGAATGCACAATTGTCCTGTTTGTCATACTAGTTTGTGCAGGGATTTGAATGCGGCTATAAACATAAAGAATCGTGGGACGCACGGTCTTAAAGCTCAATTAATGTCCTCATAGAGGAGTCGTTGAGAAGCCCACACTCAGCCGAAGGGGAGTGTGTGGAGTACGTCACCTCAGGAGTCAAATATCCAGTCTGGTACATCTCAAACAACAGCGCTAGCCAACTTGACTAGATTGTCTAACTCTTGCTGCATCTGAGTTTGAACTATCTCATAGCAGGCATTGACATACACGTGATCGCTGGCAGCTTCCCGACCGTAGCGTTCAAAGACAATTGGAGGGCAAACCCGTGTGTGGATGGGTACAGGGAACGGAATGTTGGGCAAAGGACCTATCGCCAGTCCCCAAGGTAGCCCCAGATAAATAGGAAAAACTTCCGGATCAATGCCCAATAACCAAGGCATCCCCCACGAATGAAGTTTTTGCATTATTTTGTAGCAGTCGGCTAGTATGATCAGCGTATCGTGAGCGCCACAGGAAATCACAGGCACAATCGGGACATTTTCTCGTAATGCCAGTTTGATAAACCCCTTACGCCCAGCAAAGTAGATTTTGTGACGCAGGTTATAAGGTCGGAAGACATCTTGCACTCCCCCTGGATAGACCACTACACTTGCTTTGGATCTCAAGGCAGCGATCGCCATTTTAGGATGAGCCTCGATGGCTCCAGCTAAAGCTGCTAGGTGTGCTAATTGGGGGCTGACCTGCCATATTTTGGGATGCATAAGGCCATAGACAGGTCGCTCAACACCAAATCGTTGGAACCAGTCATACATCATCATGAACATATCAGGAGCGGCAAATCCGCCATTATGGGAACCGACAAACAAAACATGTTTGTCTGCCGGAATATTTTCCCAGCCACTGGTTTGAACCCGAAAATAGTAATGGTACAGCCAACCTACTAGTGGCATGAGGTATTGAATGAACTTTGGGTCCCGCTCGTGCAAAGACCATCCAGGTTTTGTTGACAGGTTTTGTTTTTTTAGAGACATCAAGGGATTTTATCACGGGGTGCGGGAAACTCGGGAGTAGCCATACAATCATCATTACCCAAAACCTAAGGCTGCGGAATGTATGATTGAGAATGTCTATTTTTTCGCTTGTCTTCTTCGTAGATAACGAGCGACATTTGACTGTAGAGAGGCTTCTATGCAAACGACAGCAACATCTGTTGGGGGAATTCGGTGGCGTATTCCCATTATTCTTGGTGTGACAGTGTTCATCAACTATCTAGACCGCAATAACCTCTCGCTCGCTTTACCACTCATTGCACAGGATTTTGGCTGGACTAATCGCGAAGTTGGTTCAAATGGTGAGATGTTGTTAGCTGCTTTCTTTGTGCCATATGCATTATCGAACATGCTACTTAGCCCGTTTGCTGAAAAGTTCAGTCCCAAACGCAGTGTGATCGTTGCCATTGCGGCGTTCTCACTGTTTACAATTCTCAGTGCACTATTTGGACAATCACTGACAGCACTGATTGTGTTGCGCCTACTTCTCGGTCTCGGTGAGGGTTCCCATATTCCAATGTTAAGCGTGCTGACCAGTCGTTGGTTTCCAGTCAACGAGCGATCGCGAGCTAATGCGGTTTGGGTTGTGGGTATTCTCCTTGCCACTGCGATCGCTCCGTTAATTATCCTCCCATTAATCAATGTCATCGGATGGCGTAAGACATTTGCAGTTCTTGGGGTAGCTGGTTTGCTCTTCTCAATTCCCCTAGTAATGTTCTTTGTTCAGGACCAGCCAAGCTACAACTCTCGGATCAGCGACAGTGAACTGGAGTATATTCTTGCTGGAAAAGAAATGTCTGATGTGGGCGTGAAAAGAATACCTCAAACAGGCTACGTGCGTGATCAGCGATTCTGGCTAGCTGTCTTGGGTGGCACTCTCAACGCCTTCTGTAGTTTTGGGATACTCAACTGGCTACCTATTTATTTCAACCGTGCCAAAGGAATTGACTTTGAGCGATTGGGGTGGCCTTTGGCACTCGTTTTTGCTGCAGGGGTTGTTGGTCTTTTTCTCATGGCTTACCTGGGTGATCAGCTTAAACGTCGAACGTTGCTTGCTGCTGTGGGTTTTTTGATTGCAGCTATTATGGTATACGTAGCATCAAGTATGAATACGTTAGAGTTTTTGGTGTTATTCTTTGCGATCGCCGTCTTTTTCCAGAGTGCCTATGGTGCCCAGGAATACGCTATTGTACAGCATATTTTACCCACCGAAAAAGTTGGTAGTGGTACTGGTTTGTACAATGGTCTTACAGTACTGTTTGGTGGTGTTGGTGGCTCACTCATTCCTGGCTCACTCATTGCAATAACGGGCAGTTTTGACGCTGGACTTTTGAGTATTATTGTGGGTGCTTTCACGGCAGCGTTGGTAATGTTTGTCTTGTCGCGAATAATTAAGTATTAAGGAGAAAATCAAATATATGATGGGCCATTTCTAACTTAGAACAAGGTTGAATGGCTATTTGACGACCCTGCTTATCTAAAAAGATCGCTTTATTATTATCACTGCCAAAACCACTATCAGCCTCATCTATAGGGTTTGCAATAATGGCATCTAAATTCTTATTGTGCAATTTCTCTAATGCAGGCTTGACAATATCTCCTGTTTGTGCAGCAAATCCTATAAGTTGCTGATGGGGTTGCTTACAGCGTGCTAGTTCTGCAACAATATCTGGTACTTGCTCCAACGCTAAACTCTCCGGCAGTGATCTCTTTGCCAACTTTTGTTGACTATACTCTCGTGGCTTCACATCCGCTACTGCTGCTGACATCACGATCATATCTGCATTTGGCAAGAATTTTAACATACTAGATTGCATCTGTGCCGCACTAACCACAGGAATAGCTTGTACACCTAAAGGGAAATCCCAACTAGCAGGTCCATGTACTAGAGTGACACTTGCTCCTCGATGGAGTGCAGCACGTGCCAAAGCTAACCCCATCTTCCCTGTTGAAGGATTGCCAATAAACCTAACAGGATCTAGATACTCTCGCGTTCCACCAGCACTAATTAAAACTTGCTTTCCTACTAAATCTCGTTTTCCTGCTGTATGTAATAGAGATTGAACGTAAGCAATGATCTCTGGAGGTTCTGCCATTCTTCCAGCACCAACGCGATCACAAGCCAATAACCCTGAGGCTGTATTCATCGCATGATATCTGCTATCTAATAACAGATGTTGCCAATTTCTCTGCACCGCCACCTGTTCCCACATATCAGTATTCATGGCTGGTGCCAAAATGACCGGACTTTTAGAAGCTAATACCGTATTTGTCAGCAAGTTGTCAGCCATACCGTAGGCTAACTTTGCTAATGTATTAGCTGTCAAAGGTGCAATAACAAACACATCTGCCCATTCCCCTAAGTCAATGTGCAAAGGACGAGAATGGGTAGGTTGCCAGAAATGTTCATCTGTATAAGCAGGATGGCGAGACAGTGTAGCTAAAGTTAGCGGTGTGATAAACTCTTGGGCTGAACGAGTGAGAATAACTCGGACTTCTACTCCAGCTTTAAATAATGTGGAAACCACCTCACAAACCTTATAAGCAGCAATGCCACCGCCTACACCAATAAGAACCCGCTTCGTTGCCTCTACCATACATTTTGGACCTTTAGCTGAGGGGACAAGGAAGACAAGGAGGACAAGGGAGGGGAAGGAGGACAAGGAGTAGAGGGAAAAACTCTATACTATGCCCTATGCCCCACTACGCCAGTCGCACGCCAGTTACTACCCTACCCTGCGGGAACGCTTTCAGCGAACGGGAAGCCGCCCTCCCTTGCGTCTACAACGCGGGGAACCCGCAAGAGCGCACTGGCTCCTCAAGTCGGGAAACCCTCTACAGCACTGGCTTTCCATGTCCTATATATCCTCCAACCCATATTTTCCCAAGGGTTAAATCTCTGAGAGCGCAAATGGAAATGTCTTGAGTAAGTAGCGATGAAGTGATATACAGCATTTTTCAGGTAAATGAAGTACATCGTAAGGGCGCAAGGCCTTGCGCCCTTACAATAATCTGTGCCTCATGTAATTGCAATCTACTATATTCCCAATCAATAAAAAAAATAAAAGGTAAAATCTATTTCTACCTTTTATTTCTAGGTTGCGTGGAGCATGAAATTTCCTATAGTGTATTGCACGGCATTTCTTAACTGATAGGGTCTTTCTTCCTATCTTTTGAGAGTAAAATATGACTTTAGTCCTAGTCAAATTGGGTGAAGCTAGGGCAAGTTTTTTGATAGATCTTCTGCAAGTTGCTTTTTTAGATAATTGAAGGAAACTTTCGTAAAAAAAAGTAGGATAGGCAAGTTACCCATCCCACTATCCTGTTTTAAAAAAACGAAAAACAGTAAATTCTAGACTTTGTTTACGTTCCAGAACTCCAAGAATTTATGTACTCAATTTGCTCTGGGGTTAAGGTATCAATCTTAATGCCCATTGCTTGCAGCTTCAATCTTGCAATCTCTTGATCCACTTCAGTTGGAATTGAGTGAATACCAGGTTCTAACTTACCTTGATTCTTCACCAAGTATTCACAACCCAAAGCCTGATTGGCAAAACTCATATCCATTACTGCACTGGGGTGTCCTTCCGCTGCAGCCAAGTTAATCAAGCGTCCTTCACCTAGAACAATGACCGATTTGCCATTTTGCAGGTGATACTCTTGGGTAAAGGGACGTACTGTCTTGATTTCCTTAGCCTTAGCTCCCAAGGATTTAAGATCAATTTCGATATCAAAGTGACCAGAGTTGCAAACAATCGCGCCATCTTTCATCACATCAAAATGCTCAGCGCGAATTACGTGCTTATTGCCAGTAACAGTGACAAATAAATCACCAACAGATGCGGCTTCTGCCATTGGCAATACGCGGAAACCATCCATTACTGCTTCAATTGCTCTGATAGGGTCGATTTCGGTGACAATGACATTAGCACCAAGTCCCCGTGCACGGAGTGCTGTGCCTTTACCACACCAACCATAGCCAGCAACAACAAGGGTTTTACCCGCAAGTAGGATATTTGTAGCGCGGATAATGCCATCAAGGGTAGATTGCCCAGTGCCGTAGCGGTTATCAAAGAAATGTTTGGTATCAGCGTCGTTAACATTGATTGCAGGGAAGGTGAGGACACCATCTCTCAGCATGCTGCGTAGTCGTACAATGCCAGTTGTGGTTTCTTCAGTGGTGCCAATAAGGTCAGCTAGCTGATGTTGGCGGTGTTGTACTAGAGTGGCAACAACATCGCAACCGTCGTCAATGATGACATTGGGTCGGTGGTCTAAAGCAATTTGTACATGGCGGTGGTAAGTTTCGTTATCTTCACCTTTGATGGCAAAGACTGGGATGCCATAATCTGCAACAAGACAGGCTGCTACGTCATCTTGTGTTGACAGGGGATTGCTGGCAATCAACAGAGAGTCTGCACCACCTGCTTTGAGTGCAATTGCTAAGTTGGCTGTTTCTGTTGTCACATGGCAGCAAGCTACAAGGCGAATATTCGCCAAAGGTTTTTCCTGGGCAAAGCGATCGCGTATTTGCCGTAAAACAGGCATTTCACGTCCAGCCCATTCAATGCGCTGTCTTCCCAAGGGAGCCAGAGCGAGGTCTTTAACCTCGTGCTTTAATCGGGGAGAAGTTGCGGTCATCAAATAGTTCCTCAAAAAAAAGTAAAAGCATGCATAAAACCTTATGCACTTTAACTAGAGTAGTCCACCAGCAGCAAAGTGAAAAGGGTTTCCTCACGAATTAAAAGCTTAAAATACATTGCCATACGATACTGACAACTTTTTTAGTATCTTTAATGACTTCTCTATTGCACAAAAACCCTTCTAGATTCTGACTTTTTAGCTCTGCCTTCTGAACTATTCATCTCTCCAAAGATGTAAATGTTCAGAAACTTATTTTATGAAATTTTAAAAAAACTAAACTTTTGATAGGTACAATAACTCAAGATTGATGTGGAGGATTGTTAAGGCGTATTTAACAAATTTGATTACCCAGTAGCATATTTTGCTAGAGGAGGTGTTTTAGTGCGCTCTCAATTTTTGGCAATAGCTGGTTCAATAGCTATATCAGTGTGCATCGTGCCAAAAGCTAATGCTCAAATCCCTTTTTTACCTAACCTGCAACTTTCCGCTCCTGGCAATTCGAGCCATGATACCGACAATAAACCGATTTCTGGAAACATTTATTTGGATGGTCGCAAGGTATTTGAAATAGCTGGATCGAAAGCGAATCTTACAGAGCGTTTGCAACTTATTCAAGAAAAACTGGATCGCATTAGTCAAGATTACTTGCAATCACCCTCAGCAACACTCAAGGTGAAGATCCAGACATCCAATGGATTGCCAGTCATTTATGTCAATGATCAACCCTTGATGACCGTCACTACTGACGATGCAACAAACCAGCGAGCTTCCTCACCTGTAGAGGCGGCAAATCAAATTGCTCAAATCTTGCAAGAACAATTGCAAAAAGCAAAGCAGGAGCGACAAACTGCTAGTTTAATCCACAATGCTAAGGTTGCTAGTGGAATTGGACTAACCATGATTGTCTTGAGTTTGTCATTATATGGATGGCAGCGCCACTTAAGAAAGCGTTCAGCACAACAGTTGAGTTCTGCTGCAACAGCTGCGCCACTAACCACTCAGTTAAGGCAACAACAACATAGCAATCTTAAAGAAGTACGGCGGCGACTGTTTCAGCTTACTCAATCTGTCATTTGGGGAGGGGGAACCTTAATTATACTGGGTTTATTTCCCTACACGCGACCAATACAGTTAGGATTTTTCATTGGGTTACAATACCCCTTAAGATTGGTTGCTGTAACAGTGGGAACTTATGTCGCTATCCGTTTTAGCTTTGCACTTATTGACCGCTTTACTTCTGCTTTAGTTATCAGCGGTGCGTTATTGACTTCAGAGACTTCTCAACGTTTGCAGCTAAGAGTTTCCACAATTTCTGTCGTTACCAAAGGTATTGTGACTATTGCTTGGGTGGTCATTGGCATTTTGCTAGCCCTAGTAGCCTTAGGTATAGACTATATTCCTCTGCTTACGGGTGCTAGTTTAATTGGTGTGGCAGTGTCCCTTGCCTCTCAAAACCTAATTAAAGATGCGATTAATGGTTTTCTCATTATCCTAGAAGACCAGTATGCCCTGGGTGACGTTATTAACGTCGGTAGTGTGGGAGGTTTGGTAGAAAATCTGAATCTGCGGATTACCCAAGTGCGGGATTCGGAAGGACGCCTCATAACTATTCCTAATAGTGAAATTAAAACTGTTGCCAACCTTTCTAGTCGTTGGTCACGCGCTGACTTAAATATTCCGGTCACTTACTCTACTGATGTTGACAAGGCTCTTAAGATCATTGAATCTGTCGGTCTAGAAATGTCTCGAGATAAACTATGGCACGAACAAATTCTGGAAACACCTCAAGTTCTGGGCGTAGATGATTTTGGTGAACGGGGTTTGATTCTTCGTGTTTGGATTAAAACAAAGCCTCTCAAACAATGGGATGTTGCAAGAGAGTATCGCCATCGCCTAAAAGTTGCTTTTGACAAAGCGGGAATTGCCATGCCTCTGCATCAAAAAGCGATTTTGCTTAATGATTTTCAACTGCTACAATCTCAGCTTGATAGCAAAGGACAGAATGGAAGTGCCGAACACAGCGAAACCTCGGCATAGCAAAACATGCTGGGCGTGGAAGTGGCTTATTTTTTCTCAGGGCTGATAGTATATTTGACTTTTCACAGTATCTGGAAAACTTCTCTCTAAATCTCTTTTCCCTTAGGAGAGAGACTTTAAATTTTCCCCCTTTCCGCTTCGGAAAGGGGGTTAGGCTTGTCGTGGGCTTTTCCACGTGACGAGAATGGTAAACCTAAACAACCTACCTTCACGGTTTGTCAACTGGTTGAAGACACCTACACTCAACAACAATTCCGACTAAACCAACTCATTCAATCGCCGCTTTTTCCTCGTCTCCAACTTCGCCTAGATGACATTCTTCCTCGTTGAATGTTTTTGGAAAAGTTGGTAAAAGTCATCGGCTAGATTGCGTCTTTTCCTGCTGGTGGAAGAATTCCCAACCTGTTTAAACCTTCCTCAAGTTCCCTTAATAAGCGAAAATCCTCTTCTGGTAACGTATAAAAATTACTCTTGAGGAAGTCGGTACTAGCACTAGGCTGCTGTTCTAAAAAGGAAAATGCTTGCCGGAATTGATGAGGTGTTGCTTTGATTGGTGAGTCTAGGTGGCAAGGAATAATCTGCTGAAAGTACCAACTTGCTACTTTATCAGCCCAGTTGATGGTTTCTCGCGGTGCGCGGTTGAGAATGAGAGTCTGTAAAACTGGTGCGACAAACAAACGACCATTTCCTTGCAATGCCTCGAAAGACATCTGCCAGTCTGACTTCCATTTAAAGGGAAACAACCCAAAATAAGCTTTTTTAGAACGGTCTGGGGCTTTTAAGGCATCACGAAACACCTGACTCCATGCAGGGACTTCTAAGACACTTGGTTGAAAGTACATGGCAAATAGAGCAATACGCTGCCATCCTTTACGGCGATTTGCCTGGGTGTCTGCAACGATGTCAGATGCACTGTCCTTGGCATGGAATAACAAAGGGTATGGATCTAGTTGAACGATCGCAGGTGGTTCTTCTGGCACAGAAACCACTGAGTCTGTAACCAGCAAGGTGTGCGATCGCTTGTGGAAAAATGCAACTTCTGCAAACCGACCAGGTCCCAGGTTAATAGCACCGAGTATAGCATAGTCAAACTCTTTGGCAAAAGGCGTTTTGCTGCTGTCCTCTGGAAGCACCTGAGTACGTTTGGGGGGTAAACCAAGCCAGCTTAAAGGGAGATTGAGCGGGAAACTCCACTGATTGGGAGCAACAAAGATCTGTGCATTGGGAAAGCATCTAGCAAAAGGACCAACAAAGACCTTATGTTCTAGTCCCGAGATGGTTGGCAAAATAATATACCTAACCTTACCATGTTCTGCCACCAACTCATTGACCAGTCGAGTACATTCTGGGGTTGGTGCAACGGGTGCATAAATAAGCAAACCCCCCTCATCTAACTTCACAACGGTCATACGAATGGGGACGACAACATAGAAGATGCCTTGCAACTGATCAAAAGTCCAGATCGTATCCTTGACGACTTCTTGGCGGATTGTCCTCCGCCTAGCGTATGGATAAAGTGGCAAAGTGAACCAGAAGAACCAGGAAAAATCCCTCGGCTGACTTTGTTGTTCCTGTGTGTTGTGCGCCTTCATCAGTCACCCCCGAAGATCCTTACGGATTACCCATGCTCAAACTATAGTACTTTAGGGTAAGCACTACTCTTTATGTCCTGCTCACCCCCAGCTATTTCTAAAATCAAATAGGATTGTCATAGCTTACAGGGACAGAAGCAAAAAGGTTACAGCCATAATGTAGTGATAAATGCATGCGTAGCGCTCTTAGACAACTTCAATCCCATCATAGATAGCATCTCTAAGCATTTCTAGCAGATATGCTTGGATGGACCCTTAGTGCAAAATCTTAGCAACGCTGGAACAGAGCCTCATCAAACCGCGTCTTCTAGACAAATGACTAGCTGTAGTTCTTACACAAATTTTTTGCCAATGAGTCGCTAGATATTTTTGCCTGGCGTGGGTAGAAGCAATACAGCTTATCGTTACCCTTTCATCACTCATATTGGTTGAATAATCTAGATGATACCACCCCACGCTTCTTTCGAGGGAGTGTTTTTAGTGCCTTTGTCTTATTCTTACTACACTAAGTCATTGTATGCTAAAAAATATACATGAGCGACTTTGCAAGATTGCTGCTAAATTTTTATCTAAGTATAAATGCTCTATACCGTTATGAATAGCTTTATCTCACTTACTTGTATACTGGGAGCAACTAATGGCATCGAAAGATGAACTTCAAACTGCTCTGAAACAGAAGTATGGCATTAACAAAAATATTAGTCAGTCACTAGCTAAGGAAGAGTGCGAAAGGCTGCTTTCTCTTCTTAAGAGTGAACCTAGTGCAGTAAGACTTATTGAATCGTTTACTGAAAAGAATTCGAGTTTGGGTAGTAAAAATGCTTACTACTCAAGAATGCGTAGTCAAGCAGAAAATAAGTTGATATCTCTACAGGCAGAATATCATGCATTACAACAGTCTATTAAAAGCTTAGAAGAAGCGAATACAGCACTTGAAGCTAGAAAAAAGCAATTGGAACAAAACAGAGAGAAACTTGACGCTGACATTCAACGTTTATCTTACGAAAATAGCAATTTAGGGCTAAAAATTAAAAATCTAACATCTGAAAAAGATGAATTAGCTGAAGTGAATGAACATCTCAAAAAAGATAATAAACTTTTGAAAAATATTGTTGACGCACTTAAGCTTAAGCTTGCTATTGATGTTAAAAAACTTTTGCAATATAAAGATAACGAAATTCGGCAAGCTTTAGCCAAGTGGTTTAAAGGAATACAGGGATAAGGAACTAAATGAATGGTAGATAATAAAAAGCAAAAAAGAAAGTTTAATGGGATGAGTTATCACCAAGTTCAGTGTGCTAACTCAGAGAATCGAAATAAATTAAATCGAGAAGAACAAAAATGGTTACGCGATAATGGATATAACAATGTTGGCTGGGATAATGTTATCAGTCTTTACCAGAAAATTGAAGAGCTTTTAGAGAAGAATGAATTTAAAGACTTCACGTTGGAAGAATTATTTTTAGAGGCTGACTATATTGGCAATAAGTATCTGACAACTCAAGAGATAGCAGAGTTTAATCAGATATTATCAAAACAGTTCAATGAAGTTGAACAAGAAATTGATAAGCAATTTCCCGATACTGAGATTGAGATTATTGATTATAGCAACAAGACTAAAAATAAAGTTAGAAATTAAAAGAGTTACAGAACTGTTAAGTCTTAGTACAAGATTTCGCAAGGTCGTGACGAAATGAAAATAATTTTTATCGTTAGTTGTTGACGCTTTAGTGCTAAAACGCGACTGCTGACCATAACACTTTACTTAGTGAGAGATGCAATGAATCTTGAAGATAAGGGACTAAAGGAATTATTTGAGCTTGTGGATAAAATTGGTAACAAGCGGTATCACAGACTAACTCATCAAGATTTTGAAAATTATAGGAAATTCGATTATTGGCGATATGTCAATGGTGACTATGAGTGTGGAACTACTCAGGAGAGCAAAGACTGGGTAAATGATCATTCAAACTGGTATTGTCCCATTTGTGAAGAAAATTACTCCGAAAAGGGTGGTAAGACAATAGACCACAAGCTACCCCGAGCACAATATCCCTGGCTGTCAATGGAATTTAAAAACTTATGGGTCATTTGCAAAACGTGTAACTTAGAAAAAGGTGAGATGCATTGGTATGAGTATGAATACTATATACTTATGCACCATCCAGAATGTTATCCTGCTGTACAAGCTGTACGACCTAGCCAATTGCTCAAGTCTCTAAAGGATTAACAAGAAGGAATTCAGGAGTCAGGACATCAGAATTCAGTAATCCATATTTATTATATATATTGGTTTATGTGTTAGGGCTCTTGTTTAACTCGTATGGCAAAAGACCGATTTCATAATGTTGTCAGAACTGCCTTAGAAAAAGAGGGCTGGAAGATTACGGCTGACCCTTATGAAATTAATCTGGACGATGTAGATTTTGAGATTGATCTGGCAGCAGAGCAACTCTTAGCAGCAGAACGAGAGGGGCGAAAGATCGCGGTAGAGATTAAAAGTTTTATTAGTCCATCCAATATTTCAGAGTTTCATACTGCTTTGGGACAGTTTCTGAACTACCGGGATGCACTAGCAAAAATCGAACCTGAGCGTCAACTATATCTGGCAGTTCGTACACCGATTTATGAAAGTTTTTTTCAACGACGTTTCATTGCATCAGCAGTTGAGCGATATCAACTGCGATTGGTAACTTACGATGTGGAACGGGAGGCTGTTCATCAATGGCTGTAGAGCAATATCGGCAATACATTCGACATCTTCTTTCAGAACGACAAAAGCGAGCTTCAATACAGCAAAATGCTCAAGAGTATGAGGTGCAGACAATTTTCGATGATCAACAGGATCACTACCAACTACTTTATGTGGGCTGGCGTGGAAATAAACGTGATTTTGGCTGTGTTCTGCATCTTGATATTAAGAATGGGAAAATCTGGATTCAGCATGATGGTACAGAAGAGGGAATTGCCAATCAATTGGTTGAAATGGGAGTTCCCAAACAAGACATTATTCTTGCATTTCATGAGCCTTACATACGTCAATTTACTGACTTTGGCACGAGCGAGGCATCATAGCAGTTGGTGGGTAAACATTTGATTGCTCCGCTTCGCTACTCTAAACAAGGGCAAAGGGCAGAGTGAGAAAGAGCAAAAATCTAAAAAGCCCTCGCCGTCGCACCACCACACACTACCCGAAAACCCATGTAGTTAAGATTGTAGTCGAGGATGCTCTGGCCGCGACAAGCAGAACGGCAATTCTCAGGAAGACCGTACCACGAACCACCACGCAGTGGCCGAAGGTCATTATCATTATTGTCTAGCCATGCACTCCCTTCTGTTGGTGCTCCCTGATAATTCTCATGCCAATGGTCAGCACACCATTCCCACACATTCCCATGCATGTCATATAGCCCAAAAGCATTCGCTACGTCAAAGCTACCTACTTCTGTTGTTTCTCCTCGATAAATCCCTTTAGGACCTTTACCATAAGAACCTGACCATTTATATTCTTCGTTATCTGTACCTTGGTAATTCGCCACATCAGTCGTGATTGTTTCGCCAAAGTGAAATGGAGTGGTGGTTCCAGCACGACAAGCATATTCCCATTCTGCCTCACTCGGAAGGCGGTAGTGTCTTTTTGTATGGGCAGATAGGCGATTGCAAAACTCAACAGCATCATACCAAGATACTGACTCTACAGGTCGTTTATCTCCTTTAAAATACGATAGATCGCGGACTAGCTCTTTATTCACTTGGAGCATTGCTGCTATCGCTTTCCACTGTGCTTGAGTAACTGGATACTTACCTATACAAAAGGGTTTTATATTTACTAAATGTTGAGGACTTTCATTTTCGGTTTGCTCTAGTTCATCTTCTGGTGAACCCATGATAAAGCTACCGCTAGGAATTAGCACCATCTCTAGATTAATTCCATTACCCAAGTCTTCTATATAGAATTGCGCTGTCTTTTGAATACTATTAATAACTATCTTTGCCATTGATTTTTATTAGGTGATATCTTTCTATAGGATTTTCTCGAAATGTGATATGCTAATAACCTAAATTTCAAAATTTGATTTCTCCGCTACGCTAAACAAAGGTCAAGAAAAAAGGGCAAAGAACAGAGTGCTAAAGAGTTCTTGCTACCACACCGCACACTACCCGAAAACCGATGAAGTCGTTGTGGTTGGCTGGGGAGTTTCTGAGGCGGTAAGCGGAACGGCAGTTACTGGGGCTGAAGTACCACGAACCACCACGCAGCAGCCTAGGGTGCTTATTATTATTCAGCCATACTCTTCCGTCTCTAGGCGCTCCTTCATAATTCTCATGCCAGTAATCTGCACACCATTCCCATACATTCCCATGCATATTGTGCAAAAATAATCTGATAAAGATAAACAGGTGGGAAAAACTGAACTTTTTGCAATTAAAGCTACAATAAATCTAATTCTATTAAATTCTTGAAATACAGAGGCCATCTCATCAACTAAAGGTTGCCAAAAATCTTTGATAAACCAATCTAGGAACTTCTTCTGGTCAATAACACTATCCCAATTTTCTACTTTGATAAATATAATGCTACCGCCTCGAAGAGATAAACAAAGTTTTTTGATAATTTTGGGTAATATTTCTTCAGAATTCTCACTTAAATGACTTGCTAATCGTTTCGTAAATTCAACTTCATTAAATTCGGAAATTTGTGAATCCATGTCTACTGGATACGGTCAAAAATCTCCGATAATGTCGTCTCCTATTTTGCGATCACTTATAAGCAAATCTAACACTTCTTTAATACAGTATTCTCCTTTCTGTTTTGTACTTCTTTGTAAAAAGACAAGAATTGCTCCACTTGCATCACTGAATTTATCATTGACTGATTGAGCAATTTTCTTGGCCTCATTAAAGTCAATCTTTTGAAAAGTTTTTTCTAGATTTAGGTGACGTATATTTGGGTCTTGATTTTGCGCATCTAGTTGTGAAAGTTGGTTTTCTATTTCCTCTATTTCTTTTAGAAGACTCTCTGCTTTCTTGTTTAATTTTCTTTCATCAGCTTTACTCAGACTTTCTTCTAATTGAGTTTCTACATCAGCAAGCTCTACTTGCTTTTGAGCTAAACGCTTACTATAAAATTCTCTTCGATTATTACCTTTATTTCTTGTCACAAGTTGATTTTATTTTAAACAGTATATTTACTTAAAAAGAATAATAAATTTATCACTGCTTTAATTGTGCTTCTAGTTCTTCTATCTCTTGTAGAAGACGCTCAGCCTGTTTATTCAGCTTCAATTCATCAACAATACTGAGTGTTACTTGCAACTGAGATTCAATTGCTTTTAATTCCTCTTGCTTTGCAGTGATACGTTTTCTGTAAAACTCACTTCTTGTATTTGAAGCTGTTTTTTGTGGGGATGTTGCTGCTGATTGCCGGATTGGGGGTTCAAACGATATTGATTTCCCGGTGCGTAAATCTGCCAATAAACCTTGCTTCTCTAAGCGAGAACAAATTGCACTGAAGGGCGTTCCTGCGTTGTAAGTCGGATTCCAGTTGCGATCGCCACTGTGATGCAGTGCGACTAAATTCCAGTTGATGTCAAAACATGGAGAACCAGAGGAACCAGGCTCAGTATTGGTTTTGTATTTAACCGTTGTGTCATTCTCATTAATGCTAATAATTGCCTCTGTGTCAAATGCCAATTTTAAAGGCTGGGCATTGGGATGCTGCACTATTAACAGTGGAGTATTAGGTAAAAACTGATAATATGGCTCTGTTGGTAACTCAATCCATCCCCGCTTTGGAGCTTGTGGATCGGGGTTATTTCCTATGGATTCTTCTCCTGGAACTCCATCTACACGGAGTAACGCATAGTCTAGTTCGTCAAGTGTTGGTAACTGGTTTTTGGAGTAAGGACTTTTATCAATTAGCCAGCCATCTTCTACTAGGCGATGCTCTCTACCTTTGTTAATAATCTTGCCATCAGCTAGCTGTTTGTAGTCAAAACGCAGAATGACATTACTATGAGTTGCTTCTTTTAAATCTACCGCTTCAATGACATGATAATTCGTAATCACCACATTTGGTGCTATTAGAAAACCCGTACCAAACTCTTTAGTATTATTTTTTTTAGTAATTTCTATACGACATACCTGCACCTCTATTTGACCCAATTTTTCTCGCCAGGTATTCACATCAAGAAAACCATTGGTTTTTCTAATGATTCTTTCTAGCGCGCCTATTCCTGATAGTTGTGGCGGCATAGGAGTGGCAAGATTAAACTCTTGAGCAAAGACGAATAATGCTGGGTTTCTAGGATTTGACTCACGGGCACCTGCAACTAAGTCATCAACCCATCCCTCTGCTTCTGCAGTTTGAATTAATCTGAAAACAATTGTTTTTAAATCATCACCCATTGCTATAGCATTCAGGTTTTTGTCAAACCGAAATTTGACCAATTCAGTCAGTCTTTGCAAAGATGGAAATGCTTCAAGCAATGCCTCTGTTAATTGTTTGTATTGTTGTCCTTTCAGTTTCATAGAGTTTCTTGAAGCATTCGACAAATAAATGAGGTTTATACCTGTATACATCTTGAGTATGCAGTTTTTCGGACTGTCGAGCAATATTTTTCTGGTAGCTGATACCGTTTCACGTTAAGGCTGATATGGAACTCTTATGGGATTTTTGAACTATAAGGTGGGCATTAATTACCACAAACCAGATGTAGTAAGCAAGATATTGTCAGCACTGCTCACCCACCCTACACTAGTTCCCCAAGTCTCCCTTGTCCTTCCTGTCTCCCAAGTCTCCCTTGCCCCCCTTCAGAGAACTCACTTCGTCTGAAAAATATTCTGAACCATTTTCTTATCCGTACTTGCAGCCACTTTATCTAACTCTGCAATTTCGTTGGAGTCTAATTGCCAACCCAAAGCACCAATATTATCCTGTGCCTGTTCCACAGTTTTAGCTCCAGGAATGGGAATGGTTCCTTTGCAGATACACCAGTTGATTGCTACCTGCGAAATTGTCTTGTTTCGTGATTGGGCTATTTCGCGCAAACATCCTAAAACTGAGCCAATACCTGGCAAGATCTGCCTAAACAGTAGACCTCTGATACCCTTTGGAAAAGGACCTTTTTCCGAGTATTTTCCTGTTAACAAACCCAATGCCAAAGGACTATAAGCAATCAGTTTTATTCCCAATTCATCACAAGCTTCTTTTAGTTTCAGTTGAGTGACAGGATATGTAGATAAAAGAGAGTACTGAACTTGTAGAGTGCTAATTGGAACTCCTCGTTCAGCAAATCTTGGGTATACACGTTTGAGGCGTAGTGGACCATAATTGGATAGTCCGACTCCCTTAACCAATCCTTGCTCGTAAAGATCGGCAAGACCATCTAAGAGAGGTCCTTCCTGCCACGGTGCATAGTTTGCTGTAGACCAGTGCATTTGTACCAGATCGACGTTTCTTCCCAAACGCTTAGCAGATGACTTGCAAGCTGACACCATTGATTGGCGTGTCAATCTCCAAGGATAAGCAGCAAGCTTGGTAGCAATACAAATGTTTTCTCTCCCAAAACCCAGATATTCTCTAGAAAATCTTCCTAAAAGTAGCTCGCTACGCCCACTTAATCTCCCAGTTCCATAAGAATCACCCGTATCAAATAGGGTAACACCGTGCTTAATGCAAAGATTAAACACGGTTTGCAACTGGTCATCCATACTTTCGTCATATCCCCAGAGCAATCGATTGCCCCATGCCCAGGTTCCACAACCCATTATTGGTAGGGAGAGTTTTTGGCTTGTCTGCATCTTTAATCTTTTTTTCAGATCCTCCCACCAACAATTTAGCGAATGTCTATGCTCTTTGATAATTAGGTTGCCATTGCAGCCAATAATTTTCTAATGATCTCGCAATGACATCTGCTAACTTACCAAATAAAGCATACAGCAAGATACTCAGCACTACTACATCTGTTTGCATAAATTCTCTGGCATTCATTGCCATGTAACCGATCCCAGAGTCAGCAGCAATGGTTTCTGCGACGATGAGTGTCAACCACATCAACCCCAAAGCGAAGCGTACACCAACAAGGATTGAGGACATTGCACCGGGAAGAATAATCCGCCAGAACAAACTCCAGGGATTTAAACCATAAACTTTTCCCATCTCAATCAATCCTGGATCAACACTGCGAATGCCGTGAAAGGTGTTTAAGTAGACAGGAAACATCACACCTAATGCCACGAGAAATAATCTGGCTTCGTCTCCAATCCCAAACCATAAAATCACGAGGGGGATCAAAGCCAAGTGAGGAATATTGCGGAGCATCTGAAGAGAACTATCCAACAACTTTTCGGCAACGGGAAAAATGCCATTGAGCAAACCTAATCCGAACCCAATACTCCCACCAACGGCAAAACCCGTGACTGCACGTACTGCACTAATGCTAATATTTCTAGCCAATTCTCCACTCTTGGTTAACTGTACTGCAGCACCAATAACACCAAAAGGAGCAGGCAAAATTCTAGTAGGAATTAAGCCAATAGTTGAGAAAAACTGCCACAAGACAATTATTAGTACCGGTACAATCCAAGGAATAATCTGTTGGATGTGTCTATTCTTAACAATAAACTTAATGAACTTAAAGTTGAATTTGTTTTTTCGCATTGCACACCTACAAAAAGCAGTTAGTTGCTGTCGCTTTGATACTAAAGAAATTCAGATGGATTCTGACCAAATCCATCCGAAGAGTTGATGAAGGCAACAGTGAAAATCTTCTAACATTCACTTAATACTGATAGAAGCTACAACTTCTCAGACTTAGGGAAATCACGAACGACTCATCTACTCACCACACTGTACTCGTTCTGACTTCTGGTTGTTGATTCCTCAATAGCACTCTGAGCACGTTGCGGTTGGTTCATCACACGCTGTAGAATGCGTTCTACTGTCTCGGCAAACGCTACAGTTCCCCTGACTCTGGGACGTGGTAGAGATATTTGATGATCCATTGTGATTGAACCTTGTTCAATCAGCACCACTCTATCTGCCAGAACCACGGCTTCTTCCACATCGTGGGTGATCAAAAGGGCAGTAAATTGCTGTTCTTGCCATAAACCTTCTACTAATTGCTGCATCTCAATTCGAGTTAGAGCATCTAAAGCACCAAGGGGTTCATCCAGAAGTAACAGAGAAGGTTTACTTGCTAGTGCTCTTGCTAAAGCAACCCGCTGACGTTGTCCTCCAGATAGTACACTGGGCCACTCATGAGCACGATCTTCAAGCCCCACAGAGCGAAGAACTTGTAAAGCACTTTGTCGGACAAATACTTTAGAGCCAAGCAAGCCTAGTTCTACATTTGCTAGAACCCGTTCCCAAGGCAGTAAACGTGCATCTTGGAACATCATCCGCACGTTTGAATTGATTCGATGAGTTTGTTTTCCATCCAGGAAAACACTTCCCGCCGTTGGAGTTTCCAGCCCAGCAATTAAGCGTAGCAAAGTACTCTTACCACATCCACTGCGACCAACAATCGCTACAAATTCTCCTGGCTTGACCTCTAAATCTATACCTCTTAGGACTGTGCTAGGTCCAAAAGACTTTCTCAACCCTTCTATGTTCAAATCCATCCCACGGCGTTCTGTTACCATGTAATAATAGACCTCCAAATATTAAAAATCTTGCACACGTAAGGTAAGTCACTCGGTTTATTGATTGAGGCGGAGTACCAAAATCCTCCCTTTGTTTGTGTGTTGAGTTAGCATTAGTAAAAATATACGGTAAATTGGTAGCTTATTAGTAGTTTAGTTTAAATCCTTGCACAGTTTTACTGAAAAAGCAAGGGAAATTTGTAAAAAATTTTAATATTTTAGACAGAATAATTGCCTTGAATAAGAGACTCAGCAAACAGCAATCTAGTTGGTTCGCTCCTAAAGCTTTCATCACTTTGTTTGATTGCACGGTCCGCTTCATCTTGTGCTGCTTATTCTGCTAGACAATTAACTTCTCTGCGTTAGGTCCAGAGATAATCTATAGAATCAAAATAGTTTGACTCAAACATTCTGCTTTTCTTAATGATTATTAGAGAATTTTCAAGTCACAAACTGTACGAGTTTCTAGTAGAGGACAAGTTATAATCTGTGGTGTGAGTTGTGAAAAGTTCAAAAAACACGACTTTGATAAGTCTCTGTATCTGTTTAGACCAGTATCTCTTCTAGTAGAAAAGTTTTATCCACAAATTAGCAATTTAATTGCTACATAGTATTATAATTATACTTAGTGATTAAATTGACTAACTAGCAATGACCAATTTTGAAAGTACGACTCCGACTGGAATTGCCACTGTTGAATACCTATCAAACTCGTCAAGCCCAAGTACGTTATTTATCGTGAGAATATTTGAGTACTTGTTTTTGGCAGCTTTTACCTGTGCTGTTGTCATTATCAAGATTTATCCAGAAATTCCTGTTGCCAATATTTATGCAGCGGCTTTTCTCTCTCTTGCAATTTTTCTCTTCCTCATTGAAAGACAATTAGTTCAGAACAATAAGCGTGCTGCTAATGAATCAGAAATCACAAAGAAAGCTGAGCTATATGCTTCTGTTGGAAGCAATAATTCTTCAGCAAACAGTTCTGTAATTGCAGCAAGGATCAAAGCTTTACAATATTCTCAGGAGTTAATCGACGATTATAAAAAGACCCGAAGAAACTCACGTAATATTTACTATATTTCGCAAATTGCTACCGTGATTTTATCTGGAGCTACACCAATTTTTGTTCTAGTAGACAAGTTGGAAACAAATATTTCATGGTTTAAGTGGCTCCCTGTTATCTTCCCTGCAGTTGCTTCCATCGTCGCTAGTATCGTGACCTCCTTCCCCTTCCAGGAGACTTCTGTCTCAGCGAACACTACCGTTGAATTACTAGAAGCGGAACAAGAAAAATTTATCTTGGGCGTGACTCCTCTTTATCGTTCCTATGACATAGGCGATGAAACTGAACGTGAACAGAAGGAAAGACAGGCAATAGAAAACTTTATTGTTCAGGTCAATACTATTCATCTTAAGCAAATACAACAATTGAGCGAGTCTAACAAGAGGGATCAGGCACAAGAGAAAATAGATGAGGCAACTCAGGTGCAAAATCAGTCTGCCACTTGAATCTAAGTAGGTTAGCGAGAATAGCCAATTCTTGGTTACGGTTAAGTAGAGACATTGTAATAAAATAGTCCTTGTCGGAGTGGCTGAGTCTTTTGGTGAGATGCTACTCCGACAATCAACAGCCATCTATAATTTCCAATCACTGTATTATTAATACATTATTTGTTACTAGTAAAATCTACGAGAGTGGAAAGATCATTAGGGTCTACTTCATATGCAGCACCAAAACCCATGATGAAGCGGCCTTTGTGTGGGGTCAGTTGAAAAATGCGAAAATCTGGTAGATCGCGAAACAGCCGAATGATTTCTCCAAAACGTGTTTCAAAGCGGTTAAATATTTGGTTCCATAGATTAGTATCTTGTTCGACTAACTTAGCCTCACAGTCAAAGGTTAAGCGCCGACGGGCAAATATTTGCTGGGCTTGAGACTCGTCTTCAATAAACAGTATGCTTACCTTCGGGAAGCTATAAAGATTTTGAGTGTGGGTGGAAAGACCACTGACATAAATATAAATATTTTTACTTTCATCCATTACGAAAGGAGCATAGCTAGCATTGGGAATACGATCTTCACTAACTGTGCTGAGGATAACACTCTGGAAGAGGTCGGTAAAGCCTTGGTAGGCCGTAAGGGCTGTTTTGAATTGAGACATGATGAAGAAGATTTAAAAAATTGCATTAGCGGATAGCGGATAGTTGTATTTAAGGCAGATTACGATAAAAATATCAAATTTGTTGCTTACCTTTGGACAAATCACGCTCGCTTAAATAGTAATGCCATAACAATCTTGTTGCTACACCTCTCCAGGGTTGCCAAACCTGGGCGATCACTTCAAGTTCTTTTGGTAGTGGTCGTTGTGCTAGGCGTTTAACCTTCTGAACTGCTATTGCTAAAGCTAAATCACCCTTTGGCAAACTATCTGGTCGCCTCATTGCCATTAATAAATATATGTCAACAGTCCAGTCTCCGATACCTTTAATCTTTTTTAGGACAGAGCGTATATACTCATCATTCATGGTATTGAGAGTAGCCAAATCAAGGTGTCCATCAATAATTGACTGAGCTAGTAAACGTCCATAAAGGGCTTTTTGGCGACTAAATCCGATTGTTTTGATTTCAGTATCATCAAGTTTGAGAAATTGCTCTGGAGTGATTGGTGATATTGCTGCTTGAAGGCGAGCAAAAACAGCTTTAGCCGATGCTAGCGAGACTTGTTGTTCCAAAATGATCTGGATAAGCGTTGCAAAGCCTGGTTCTCGAACCCAAAAAGGTGGTGAACCCCTAACCGTTAAAATGTTAGCTAAGTCAGGATCTTGTGCTGCTAGAAGGCTCAAAGCGTAAGTAAAACTTTCTTCATTCAATGGTTCTCCTACTACCAGTTTTGACTGAGCTTTTATATCTATCATGCTAGCTTTCTCTTCTGAACAACTGTTTTCCGCTTACGCTCTTTACTATTGTCATCAAAATCTGGCAAAATCTATCAACAGCTATCCCGGATAGAGTTATCGTAGAGTCAGGCACTCATACCATTTTGGATTTTGGATTGTGTAGCCCTAGCCTGTAGACAGTTGAAGAAATTTATACGTTGCAGGTTTCAAATAAGACGGTATCAGGTATCTATTGCTACTCAATAGCCCATACATGACAAATTCTCTGCATGGAATTATTCTCCTCACCCAGGACAGATTAAGTAACTTAGTTTATATCCCTTCAAAACAAGGCTACGAAGTACATGAAAAATTAGTAATCAAGGCTATCGTTGAAACTAAAACCTATCAGCCATTACCACAGATGGTTGCTCTTGATGACTATATCTTCATTGGTTTAAATCAACGAGAAAAATCAGTGGTTGTGAGGCTAGATGCACCCACTTCACAAGTACCACAGCGTTTATTAGCTAACTCTTTGAGCAAATCTTTTGGACGGCTTGGTGCAATAGGAACAGATGGTGAACATCTTTTACTTGCTGCTGAAGGTTCGCTAATTTTGCTTGATCGTCATTTAAAAATCCTGGATCGTGTTCAACTTATCACTCAGAACTGGTTCGATCTAGAAAAGAAAAATGCTCATGATATTCTTGTGCATCAGAATCAAGTTTATTTGATGAATAATCTTATTTTTTCTACTTATATTTTTCAATTCACTATAGATAGTGAAAAAAAATTTCATATTAATAGGAATTTTGAAATTCAAGATGCTTATCCTCATTTAGATAGACAGTGGATTAACCCTCAATTAGAACAATGGGTTGTTATTCAATCTAGTTTTCGTCCTGGAGATTATCGTCAAAAAGCACATATTTTTTCACTTGCACCAGAAAGAGAAAGAATAACATCACAAAATCTTTATCCTCGCCTTATCAATACTGAATCTGAGGGATTTAAAATTCTTCATACTACTAAAATAGAACCAGTTTGGGCAATTGTTAGTCAATCTAGAGAATGCTATTTAGTAAAGATAAATAGTCATAATCATAGAATTCGATTTGATGAAAAGCTACAACTAGGAATAGCTATTCGAGGTTCTGCTAGAACTTGGCTACTTCTAATGCGAGAGCATTACTTATTTATTTTAAACTCCACTCAGGAGCAAGTACCAGGTTTCTTAGGTTTGATGCGGGAAGAAGTTACGAACAATCTTGTTATTGTTGATATTCAAGAAAGTCCACAAATTATTTTGCAGCAAAATTTACCATCTGACAATACGCTTATTTTGAGTTTTTTACCGTATTAGAAAAATTGTAGAAGCTGAAGGAAAACTTTGATCAATAGACAGATAAAGCTCATTAGCCAAATTTCTTCACATCCTTAACTAAACAATTCAACTCTTCCTGCATTCGTGTATGAACTAAGTCATAACAAGTATTTACATAGTGACTATCTTTAGCTGCTTTTTGACCGTAACGTTCAAAAACAATTGGGGCACAGACACGAGTATGAATTTCTACAGGTAAAGGAATGTTGGGTAGAGGACCAATTGCCAGACCCCAAGGTAAACCTAGATATATTGGGAATACTTTTGGATCTATTTGATACAACCACGGTAATCCCCACTCATGTAACTTTTCTACAAGTTCATAGCAATCACCTAGAACAATTAAAGTATCATGTGCTCCTACAGAAATGAGTGGAATAATAGGGACTTCCTTCTTTAAGGCCAATTTAACAAAGCCTTTATGACCAGCAAAGTTAATCTTGTAGCGCTGGCTATGAGGTCTAAACATATCATATTGTGCTCCAGGATAGACCAAAACACTGGCACCTCGATCAAATGCAGCACTAGCTGTTTTTGGATGTGCGACAATAGCTCCAAGCTTCTGAGCCAATTGACCTAGATAGGGACTCACAATCCAAGCAGAGTTATGCATTAAACCATATACCAAACGTTCAGTTCCAAATCGATGGAACCAATCGTACATCATCATTACTGTATCCGGAGAGGCCATCCCTCCATTGTGAGAGCCAACTAACAATACTTTTCCCTGATCTGGGATATGATGCCAACCATCTGTTTTGACTCGAAAGTAGTATCGATAAAACGATTCCCAAATCGGCATCAATGACTGAATAAATTGGGGATCTCGTTCTTCCAAAGACCAACCCGGTTGAGGTGTCTGCTTCTCTTGATTGCTCATGAATGTGGCTTTCTTGACTAACTCTGCTTACCTGCAATCGTAAATCCTGCCCAGTAATAGGGGTGATTGTAAGGCTTATTATCCGATGGTATTTTGCTAATCTTATACAGTTCTGTTGCTATGTTTGCCCGAATTCTTAATCCTTCTTGAGGCAAGTTGTTTAATATATCTTCATACCATTTTTTCAGTTCAGTTGCAGTCACTTCTCTTAGCCATTCTGTTGCTACTGACAAAGCAACAACAGCTGATCTGTTCCGCTTAATTTGTCGATAGAACTCGATCATTACTAGAGAACTGGCTATTGATTCTACAGTCCATAGGGTATTGACTACATAGGAGACTTGCTGGAAGAGTAAACCACTGACTAAACTCACGTATTCGGTGGTAATAGTTTGGTTACCAAGGATAGCAGTCTCACATGCTGAGAGAGTAATGAGTTTATATTGTGTAATTGGCTGTTGACAAATTTCTTCTAAAGTGAGTTTATCGTCACCTACTAACGCTAATTCGGATTTTTGCGGTTGAATGTAATTATGACTAACATGTCCTGCAAAATGAAATATACCGTAATGATGAGACAAAGCCATTTCTAGCTGTTGTTTACTCGCTTTTGACCCTGGGATATATTTAACAGTATCGAACATCTGACTAATAGCTTCTGTTTCAATTTTAGTAAATTTTAATGGCGGATACTCTATGCTGATAGGATGTTCGACACTAAGTAATGCTTGCTTATGGAGCTGCCATTGAGATTCGGATTTGAGAGATAACCCGATTTGAAGGTGGGGTAAGTAGGTAATTGTGAATTTAGACTCCACACTTTGTCTTTCCCAAATTTCATGTTGGTAATAGAGATTGCTGTTGATTTTCTCTTTTGGTGAAGGACAAGAAAGATGAAAAAGAGCGTGTAGAGGAAATCTATGTAAATCCCGATGGGGAATTAAAATCAATTGGGTAATATCCTCCAATTCCTGGATAATGGCAGAAATGTTGAGGATTTCTTTCAGCTTATATAGCCTCTGTTCCATATCTGCTTGCCAGGAATGCTTGCTTATATTTTGTTTGGTTCGATCTTGATGACGATATTCCTGATATTGTTGATTCCAATCTTCAAGCCAATCTTCAAACTCAACTAGTCTTCCTACGGCTTCAGGAAGAGGTATTTCATCAATTGGGTTTACATTTAGTATGGGTGTAAATATGGGGATGGGTTCTGGAGAATTGTATTTGAGAATGAAAGTACGTAAGGCACAAGGGCTGAGATGCCAGTAAATAATAGCAGTGGTGGGGTTGAGCAGTTGTTGAATTACGGCATAGCTGGGTGAGACAATTTCTTCACTCCAACCAAATAATAGCCAGGTAAAGCAAGCATTTTTGCCATATTCTGCGATTTCTAAGGCTTGAGCTAATTCACCAGATTGTACAGCTATATCAACTGCTAACTGTCCAAAACCTGCAAATTGCAATGCTAACTGTTTTTTGCTGTCATTTGTGCGATTGGAGTCACAGAGTAAGTCCTGTAATAAAGCTGTAGCTTGTTGCTGAAATTCTTGTGCTTGTGCTGTTTCTCCTAAACTTAAAAACGTTTTGATTAGGTTTTGCAAAGCCTCTAGATGTAACTGGGGAAAAGTATCTGGAGTGAAGATGTCGAGTGCCTGATAGTACTCTGCTATCGCTTGATGCCAGTAATGACAGGGTGTATGATGTCTTTTGCCTTGATCGTAGTGAGCATTGCCAAGTAACAGATGTAATCTACCCCATCCTTCTGGGTGCGTCTGTGGGTCAACATATTTCAATCCTTCTTCGTAGCTTGCTATTTTTCCTTCATAGCCGCGTTCGTTTAAAGCTGGATTTGTTGCAGCTATAGAACTACTCACAAAACTCAGATGTAAGCTGGAGTTCGCTACATTTCCGACTGCTGTTCCTCGACCAATCCAAGCTTCCCAGTAGTCTATTTGAATTTGCAAAGCATTATCATATGAGGCGATCGCTTCTTCAAATCTTCCCAAATAAAATAGGACTACACCTCGGTTGTACCAAGCTAAGTGAAAGTCTGGCTTAATTTTTATGGTTTTGTCGTAGGCGATGATCGCTTCTTCACGACGTCCTAAGTTTTCTAACGCGACAGCTTGGTTAAACCAGGCTAGGTAGAAATCTGGTCTTTTTTCCAGAGCTTTCTCCCAGGATAATATAGCATCATCCCATCGTCCTAAACTTGCTAACGCCACCCCCTTATCTATTAAAACATTGTGGAAATCCGGGTTGATTTGCAAAGCACAGTTATATGATGAGATTGCCTCTTGGAACTTTCCTGATTTATCTTGTGCACTTCCCAGTGCATACCAACCTTCATCAAAATCTGGATTGATTTCCAAGGCTTGCTGATGGCTTGCGATCGCATCTTCATAGCGCCCCAGATGAGACAGTTCTACACCCCGACTGTACCAACCTAAATAAAACTCTGGATTGATTTCTATAGCTTTTTCGTAAGAGGCGATCGCATCATGAGTTCTTCCATCTGCAGCTAGTGCTACACCTCGGTAATACCAATTTTCTTGGTCTTGTGGTTGCAAAAGCAATGCTTGGTCGTAACTAGAAATTGCATCCTCCAAGCGCCCTAACTTGAGCAATGCCATCCCCTTACTAGACCAAGCTTCGTGGTAATCGAACTTAATTTCTATTGCTTTGTCGAAAGAGACAATTGCATCTTCAAATCGTCCCAATTCACCTTGGGCTCCACCTCGGTTGTACCAGCCTTTATAGAAGTTAGGTTTAATTTCAATTGCTTTATTATAGGAGGTGATCGCTTCGGCAAAATTCCCTAAGTAAAATAGTGCCAATCCCCGATTAAACCAATACTCGTATGAATAGGGATTGATTTCAATAGCCTTATCGTAAGATTTTATTGCTTCTGGTAAATTGCCAGTCTTAGCTTGTTGAAGTCCTTGATAAAACCAAGATTGTGACTGTTCTATATATGTCGGGGATTGAGCAGTTGTTTGCATTCCCACTTCCAAGGCAACTTGTTGGGCTAAACTACTACTCTGCTCCAACTTAACTAACAACTCATCTAAGGTAACGGCTAGGTTTGGCTGTGAAGCTGCCCAAATACTATCTGAATTTTTTGTTTCAGATGCTACTTCTAGGCTCTTTTCTAACCCCACTTGCTCTTCATCTTCCTTAGGAGATTTGAAAAGAGGTGCAGACACAGGGTTTATAGTTTTCAAATCCAGCTTATCATACTCCCATAACAGTTCACCCATGACCCCTTCCTTGCTCCCAGTAGGCGTTACAGTTTTTGTTTCTTGCCCCTGATTATTCAAATCCTGTTTACTTGGGTGATATATCAACCCTTGATCTAAAGGGATAAAAAGCGATGTGGGAACGGTATTTTCCGGATTGTGCCTTTCATTTTCTCTATATGGTTCACCTAAGTTTCTTGTTAACAAACTTATCCCAATATCATGAGCCAACTCTCCAATTGTCCCAATACCAAGTTCACCCAGTTGCACCATCCGCATTGCTAACTGATTATTTGGTGCGGGTGACATCAGCAATCTTTCGCCAAAGTCCAATAGCCAATCTACCCAGCGCTGAGTGCTAATTCGATTTTCCATACGTTCTAGATATTTTATTGCCCACTGTTGCCCTCGTGCTTGGTGCACACCTTCCAGCAGTTCAGTAAACAAAAATTCTAGATCCGCATTTGTAAGTTCTGGCAGTGGTTGCCTTACCTTCTGTAATCTAGGGTTGACAGAAGGAGTGCGCTTTCTACCAAAGGGAAACTTCAACAACTTTTTAAGGCAATGCACTACCCGCTTGAGCATCTCCGGCACTTTTGGATGTTGTTCTTCATAGATTTTAGGATTCTAGGGACTTCTCTCTGTGTTAAAAAGTCTATTGTTCATCAAAAAATCAATAGATTCACAGAGATAACTGAGAGTTTTTTGCTCTGGCAGCTTTAAAAAAGCTACATACATACACTTGAATACTATATACTATGAGTTATGAACTTAAATATGTTTTACTCCGGTTTTATCAGAGAAGTCATCAGCAAAGTGCTGTACAAAAGCTGAAAAGCTCTCTGTAAGGAACCAAAATCATTTGGGAGTAGCTATGGTATTCCCTGAGGGCTACTCTACTGCTTGCGCTTAGCACTCAGGGTTTTCTTCAGGGCAAACGCACCAAAATTTTCAAAAAGCTGCAATATATTTTTAGAAGCGTTCGTCCAAAATATTTCAACTAATTAAACTTCAAGATTTGATTAGTAAAAATTT
>JAJPJF010000139.1 GCA_021324415.1 Nostocales cyanobacterium Centralia_MAG_434 | reverse complement strand
CTTGCTAGTAGCAACTATCGCTACGAGTTTAGAATCTGTTGGATTACTCTTAAATTTTGACTTCTTTGCCCATCCGGAACGGTTTTCAGAAATTTTTCCTATTAGTGCTGGGATCTTATTGGTTTTAGCTGCTCATGAAATCGGTCATTGGTTGCTTGCTCGTCGTCACCAAGTCCGCCTGAGTATACCGTTCTTTCTCCCAGCTGTACAAATCGGATCTTTTGGAGCTATTACCCGCTTTCAGTCTCTTTTACCTAATCGGAAAGTTCTTTTTGACATTGCTTTGGCAGGACCAGCTGCTGGGGGAATTGTTTCTTTGTTAATGCTAGTGATTGGGTTATTACTTTCCCATGAAGGTATAGCGTTGGGTTTTAACAACTGGACTTTTCAAGTACCAAATCAGTTTTTTCAAGGCTCTATTTTGGTTGGTTCTTTGGCACGGGTCATTCTAGGTTCGGCTTTACATTCTGCTGTGGTAGTAGTACATCCACTGGTGATCATAGGTTGGCTAGGGTTGGTGATCACAGCTTTAAACTTGATGCCCGCAGGACAATTAGACGGTGGTCGCATTGTTCAGGCAATTTATGGACGCAAAACTGCAGGACGAACAACGTTAGCCACTTTAATCTTGCTGGCTTTAGTCTCTCTTGGTAATACTCTGGCCATGTATTGGGCGATCGTGATTCTATTTTTACAACGGGATCTCGAACGTCCTAGCTTAAATGAAATTACCGAACCTGATGACGCACGTGCAGCTCTAGGTCTTTTGGCTTTGTTCTTGATGATTGTCACTCTCCTACCTCTAACCCCTGGCTTAGCTGGACGGTTGGGGATTGGGGGTTGAAGAAAGTTAGGAGTTAGGAGTTATTCATGAATTCTTGGGTTTTAACTCTTAACTCCTTGGGGGTAAATGGCTGGTGCAGGAAATAGGTTACGGAATCCGATAAGACGTTGCTTTGGTGTTTCTTTGGTCATCTTCCACAGGGTTTCGTAGAAAAAGAAGGAGACTCCAGCAAAATTGCGATCGCGCACTGTTTGGACTTGTGTCTGAATTTGTTGCATAGGCACAAATTTATCTTTTAACCCAGTCATAATGCCGATACTTACGGGAATATGAGTTTGTGCTAATTTCACTTCTGGATATTCTAGCTCGCGACTAAAGACGCTTAAATCGTCCCGATATACCTGTAAAATAAGTTCTTCAATCAGTCCCATCCGTTCCCACCTCTGCCAATCTGCTAATAAAGAATGGTATGAAATGTGTTGGGGATTAGGTGCAAGCGAGACAAGGCAGTTTTGTTTACTAGCTTTGATAGCTTGAAATAGCCGCTGCATAAAGTTAGTGATTTTGTCTGCTCTCCACCGTACCCATTCTGGAGCGAGAGGATTTTGCGGTGGCGCTTGGCCATTGTGTTCTTTTTTATACAAATTTATCGTATAAGAATCATATCCTAATTCAGCAGGTAAGCCGAAATGGTCATCAAATTGAATACCATCGACATCATAGTTTTTGACTATTTCAACGATTAAATTTTGAATGAATTGTTGGACTTCTGGACGAAAGGGATTGAGCCAAACTCGATTATGTATACCTTCTTTGACAATTTGGGTACCATCGCGACGACTTGTGAGCCATTGTGGGTGACGTTTGGCTAATTCTGACTTTGCAGGAGCCATAAAGCCAAATTCAAACCAGGGAATGACTTTTAAGTCTTTTTGACGTCCAACAGTGATAATTTCTTGGAGTACATTTCGTCCTTGTAATCCTGGTGTTGGATCAAGTGCTTGCCCAATAGTCTTTTGTGCAACTTGACTGGGATAAAGTGTATACCCCCAATTCCAAACTGTGGGATATACGGTGTTAAAGTTTAGCTCTTTCAGCCGATGCAAGGCATTCTTGAGGCGATCGCGATTAAACAAAACATCGCTATCAATATTGGTTAACCACACTCCCCTTAACTCAGAGGCTTGAGGCTGGGCAAACAGAGGAGTGTTTTGAGCAGATAAGGGAAACGATAGCATCACCACAGATATCATACTCAACATAACCACAAGAGCAAAAAACCTTTTGTTGTTGCTTTTGCGGGTGTTTTGTGAATGAGTTCTACCACACCACTTATGAAAATTTATCATCCGTATACGACAATGACAAAAGCGTGACATACTCCCACACTGACCTTACGGTACAGTGTCGGCTTCTCAGAGACTCCCGGTATCCCGTCGGACATTAACTGAGCTTTGTTTAGACTGCACGGGATGCCCCGCCGCACAGTTGAACAAGTACAAAGATTGTTCTAGCCTCTGTACTGTCAGAGTTTTACCTACCCACAGTGGCGACACCCAAGTGTCTATTACTGGGTAGAACCCTATACTCTGAGTTGTCAAGGTACGGCATACAGGAAGCAGTTAGCTATTAATTTGTTTAACCTGTACAAATGAAGTATAACATATTTACGGTGATATGTCGTAATTATGGCAAGAAAACGCAGGGTTGAAACAAGGCTTAATGATAGAGAGTTAGGACTTTTAAAAGAGTTCGCTGATTCGTTAGACCTACCGATGTCTGAGGCGTTAAGAACCTTAGTGCAAAGTTTGGCGATTCGTCGCCCACCCCACTCCTTCAACGAGTGATAGTCGTTATTGGTCGGAGGTGGGACTCCTCAGTGCCCGGTCATTCATCCCAACACTGACCTGAGTACAGGTGAGCGTGTGGGGCTTTTGCCCGAGTTAGCTAAATTAGCATATTGAAACCATGAAATATAACTTCAATAGATACAATAAAGTTGTGTTGACCTTTAAAGGTCTCTATAAATAAATACATAAAATCTACTGACACATCGTACTATACTAAAGTCAAAGCCCTAAGAACTTTTGGAGTTTCTCTTCAACGTTGAAATACTCCCCTAGTCCCTTCGCAAGGAGTAAAATTATGGAAATTGCCAACAATGTTACAGAGTTGATTGGAAAGACTCCTCTGGTGCGGTTGAATCGGATTCCGCAAGCAGAAGGCAGTGTGGCTAACATTGTCGTGAAGCTAGAAGGGATGAACCCAGCAGCTTCTGTGAAAGACCGGATCGGGGTCAGTATGATTCAGGCTGCAGAAGAGGCAGGACTGATTGAGCCAGGAAAAACCATTTTGGTTGAGCCAACTTCTGGCAATACGGGGATCGCTCTAGCTATGGTGGCAGCGGCTAAAGGCTATCACTTAATTTTGACCATGCCAGAAACCATGAGCTTAGAACGCCGAGCTATGCTCAAAGCCTACGGCGCTCAGCTGGAGCTTACTCCGGGTAATGAAGGGATGGCAGGAGCTATTCGTCGGGCAACAGCGATTGTTGCCACGCTGCCAAATGCTTTCATGCCTCAACAGTTTGTCAATCCAGCAAACCCGAAAATCCACCGAGAAACAACAGCTGAAGAACTATGGACAGATACCGATGGAGCGATTGACATCTTAGTAGCTGGAGTTGGTACTGGAGGAACAATTACAGGCGTTGCAGAAGTCATCAAGCCACGTAAACCGAGTTTTCAAGTTGTTGCCGTTGAACCTGCTAATAGCCATGTTCTGACTGGTGGAAAACCAGGTCCCCATAAAATTCAAGGAATAGGCGCTGGGTTTATTCCTTCAGTACTACGCTTGGATCTGATCGATGAAGTGATTGCTGTGAGTGATGAAGATGCGATCGCTTTTAGCCGCCGCTTAGCAAGAGAAGAAGGGTTATTATCTGGTATCTCTTCTGGAGCAGCTTTGTGGGCAGCGCTTCAGGTTGCCAAACGTCCAGAGAATGCAGGAAAATTGATTGTGATGGTACAGCCTAGTTTTGGTGAACGCTACCTCAGCACAGTCCTGTTCAAGGACTTACCCGATGTTGAGTTGGTGGAACTTGAGCGTGTCCATCCTGATCCTTCTACAGGGGTTTTGGCTTGAATACAATGATCACTCGTGAACAAAAGGTAGGGTAGCACTATGGCGATCGCTCTCCTTTAAGATCCCTAAGGAGAAAACCGCCGCCACTATTAGAGGGTGTTTGATAATTTGCACATGAACTACCAGCTCTTACTTCGTAGAAGGGCTGGTAGTTCACTTATTTCACATTCAACTATAATCATCACTTCATTTTATGGGTTTAACAAAAAAGACTATTTGTTTTGATTGACTATTCCTTATACAGTGAGATTGTGTAGATTGTCTTCAATCTACGACTAATCTTAACTAGCAACAGCAGCCACATGCCTCAAGTTGCACCCCAAGATTGAAAAATATTCCATCTCAAAAAAAGGGGAAACCATGCGATTCCTTAAATTTTTTCTTGTCGCTTTAGTACTGATCACGAATTTGATGATTGCCTCACCCTCTTGGGCTGGGAAAGATTTCACCAAGGGGGCTGACTACGCTGAGGTCACTCAAGCTCTCAATGATCTCTTGTTGGTCAAAGACACACCCGAGCAAGCTGGTTATACTCCAGAGGAATACCAGCAGAGACTGGCTGAGCTGCAGTCTCAAAAGTACATCATGGAAACAGCTCGCAAGCGGGCACAGTGCCGCAATACAACCAGTGGGACATTGGCTGTTTATGCCAATAAACCGAAAAAATTGCCTTCCCAACTCTATTACTTAGCACCAGGTAAAATTACAGACGATGATTGGGACTGTGATGGCATTTACTTGCCTGCTGGTACTCAAGTTGCCCTCAGTCCAAACGCTGAGCCACAAACACTAGCTGAGCCAATTGCGATCAAAATTGTCGATGGTACTCAGTTGATTGTCTCAACTAATCTTCAAACAGGTGTGACTGGATTTAACATTGCTCCCGCCAAGGTGTTCAAAGCCGGTGAGGGCACTTGGACAATTCCCACATTATCTCAAGCAGATATCAATGCAACAGCTCCTAGTAAGCAGATTATTGACTGATCCAAATATGCGTAATATGTACTAGGGGCCATTATCTATACGCACTTAATCTTAATTGCTTGATAGCAACCTACAATGTTGGTTGTAGGTTGCTATATCTATAGCTATCCTTGAATGCGCCCCCAAATTAAGATTCGCTTGTATGGAAAAAAGAAGGGATGCTCATCTTCTAGCAACTTCATCAACTTTTCCCGATATTGTGCCACAAATCGTTCGTATGTCTGGGTGTCCAACCTCTGCTCATATGTGGTCAATAGTGTTCCACGATACCACTCGATTACAGCTTCCCGTGATGGCAGCAAATGTCCATAAATCTGAAGCCTGACATCCTGCTCTACAAACCCCAACCGATAAAGCAATTTTGCATAGCGTTCTGGTGTAAGTACTTCCAAGCGCCGCACATATCCACCTAGCTCCTTACTAAACTCTTGGGCTGTCTCTGCTGCCAAGATGTGTACGGCTTCTGAATCCATTGCTGGAATTTGCGCAGCAAGCTGTCCACCTGGTTACAGCATTGCATGCAACTTCTCGAATAAAGCCTCATGTCCTGATACCCATTGCAACGCTGCATTGGAAAACACCAAGTCAAACTTTCCACGTTCTGAGTCCGCCTCAATCTGTCCTGGCTCAAACCGTAGTCCATTTCCCTCGAACTGACGCGCCTGAAATAGCATATTTTCCGAAGCGTCTATTCCCACTGTTTCCTGTGCCAGAAGTGTCTCATGCAGATACTTTGTCAACTTTCCTGTTCCACATCCCAAATCCAGAACTCGTAACTTTTCTCGCCTGCGTACCAAACTTACTAAGTCGTAGAATGGTTGACTTCTTTGTGTCTGAAATTTTTCATAAATGTCTGGATTCCATGTATCCTGCATAGTTTCCATAGTAGTAAGCTGATAGGTTCAGCTTTATAGTTTATTGAATGTACTTTAAGTTGATAGATTTATCGCTATTAAGTATACAAAGGAAAATATCATAAACAATCTCAATAAGCAAGCAAGTACCTAAAACTTCCATGCTCAATTTATTGACTCACTACGTTTTCTCAGATGAAAGCTAAGCAATAATGTCTGTAAATCGGCGGTTGCGATTGATGAAGCAGATTTCGTTTGGTCTGCAGTGCGTCAATCGAGCTTTTTCTTCTTAGGAAGAGGCACCTGTCTTGAGTTATCGTTGGCTTTTGTTTTTTTTGCTGCCACGAAAGGTTTATCAGTAACTTGGTGTGTTGGTATGGCTACTGCACCTTTTCGCTCAAATTCTTGGATTGAACTGGGTGGTAAATCTTTCCGTGAAGATGATTGTGTAGAACAAGATTTCACAAAAATGCTAGCAGTCTAGCTAAAACAATAGCAACTTTTCAGACTTTCTTACAATGAGTTTGGTATTCCTAGTAATTTAAAAAAAATTCCAATTTAGAGATTTTTAAATACAAAATGCTCAAAGTGGTACAATAGTCCCGTCTTAACAGGTTGTAAATAATTTGACCATGACCTTTGCTTGAGTTGAATTGATTTGAGCCAAAGATAGGTGAGCTGACAAAATCGGTTGTCATTGTTTTGGCATCTGGTGAAGCTCATCATGCTTTAAATTGCCTGGAATTACTAAAGAACACTCTCTCTACTCACTCCAAGGAGGCAGAAGAATGCGTAGATATGTAGCTGCAATAGCTTCAGTATTTGCTGTTGGTCTTGTAACCGCAACAGCTATGACAGTTTCAGCGTCTGACAGTGTCAGTGTCGATGATTTAACGAACAGCGATCAAAATAGTGAGTTACCCTCTGATAATGCGAATGAGCCAGTACTGGTACGCCAACCCTCACCAGCGCTTGTTGTCAAGGAACATCTAAGCGCATTGAATGCTTGTGATCTTGATCGACTTATGGCTCAATATCCAAACAAAGCTGAAATTAATTACCCTGATGGCGTTGTTCTCATAGGACGAGAGCAGTTACGTGCGAGTTTCGCTGATTTTGTTAAACCTTATGGACAAGGTGGTTTATGTGGAATTACTTTTACTCCAGAACATATTAGTAAAGTTGGTGGAACGATCAACGTTCAATGGAGAGTTGACGCGCCTTTCTTGGCAGAACCTTATCGTGGCTCAGATGCATATGAAACTAAAGATGGATTGATGTATGCACAAGTGACTACATTTAGAAGCGAAGATTTGAAATTTAAACCCTAGATTGCTGGGTCGTCAGCAATCTCACAGCTTCAAAATAATTACTAATTTGTAATTTGTAATTCGTAATCGATAATTCGTAATACACAAAGGGTCATGTTGTGTCTGCTTTGTCATTACTTGGGAAGAACGCTTTCTTGTAGGGTAAGCAGAAGCATGCTATCTCAGACCGTGAGGGAGTTGCTACTCTCTTTGTAAACAGAGACACTATCCCACAATGAACAATAATTAAGAATTATCAATTACGAATTACGAATTTTTAAGCCGTGGAATTCTTTGAGTAACAAGTATAATTGTCAATAATTAAGGTTTTTGCAAAAAAAAATTTGCAACAAAATCCTTTATTTTTCTCATCTCTAACTGAAGTTGACAAGACCCGAACAATTGGGAAAACTAGTTCCAATGCAGTGAGAGACGGTAGGTATGGTCAGTAAATTTGAGATTCAACTCTCCGGTTACCAGATTACAGAACAAATCTATGCAAGTACACGCACCCTAGTTTACCGAGGATTCCGCAAGCAAGATCAAAATCCCGTTGTCATCAAGCTGATGCGTTCGGAATATCCTAGCTTTCATGAACTACTGCAATTTCGTAATCAATACATCATTGGGAAAAACCTTGACCTACCTGGTATTGTTAAGCCAAAAAGCCTAGAAACCTACCGTAACGGCTATGCTCTAGTTATGGAGGATGTTGGTGGAATCTCTCTCAAAGAATACACAATCAATCATACTACCTCTCTACAAGACTTTCTCACCATCGCGATTCAAATTGCTACAGCCATTGAAGGGCTTATTCGCCAACGGGTAATTCATAAAGATATTAAACCTACTAATATTCTCATTAACCCAAAGACAAAACTTGTAAAACTGATAGATTTTAGTATAGCTTCCCTCTTACCACGGGAGGTGCAAGAAATCCAAAGCCCTGATGTTTTGGAAGGGACTTTAGCATATATTTCTCCAGAACAAACAGGACGAATGAATCGGGGAATTGACTACCGCACTGATTTCTATTCTCTTGGTATCACTTTTTATGAACTTTTGTCTAGACGATTACCTTTTAAGTCCAATGATCCAATGGAGTTAGTTCATGCTCATCTGGCAAAGCAAGCAACACCACTCCATGAAATCAACCCAGATATCCCTGTAGTACTGTCACAAATTGTGACTAAGCTAATGGCGAAAAAAGCGGAAGATCGTTATCAGGCTGCCTTGGGTTTAAAGTATGACTTAGAAACTTGTTTATATGCTTTGCAACAAACAGGTAACATTCCACTTTTTGAATTAGGACAACGGGATATTCAAGATCGTTTTATCATCCCTGAAAAACTCTACGGCAGGGAAAAAGAAGTGAATGTCCTGCTGAATGCTTTTGAAAGAGTTGCTAGCACTCCTGAATTTCTCGAGAATCAAGAGAGTCAACACGTTTCTATTGCTGCAACTGGTGAGAAACATCAGGGAGCGGAAATAATGCTAGTTGCTGGATTTTCTGGCATTGGCAAAACAGCAGTTGTCCATGAAGTTCAAAAGCCAATTGTCCGTCAACGAGGTTATTTTATTAAAGGTAAGTACGATCAGTTTCAGCGAAATATTCCTTTCAGTGCCTTTGTACAAGCCTTCCGTGATTTGATGAGGCAGCTACTTTCAGAAAGCCATGCCAAAATAGAAAGTTGGAAAAAGAAAATTTTGGATGCGGTTGGTGAAAATGGTCAAGTCATTATTGAAGTGATTCCAGAACTAGAAAACATTATTGGAAAACAACCAACTGTCTCAAAACTATCAGGAACAGCAGCACAAAATAGATTTAATTTATTATTCCAAAAATTTATTCAAGTTTTTACAAGTCAAGAGCATCCGCTAGTCATGTTTCTTGATGATTTGCAATGGGCAGATTCAGCATCACTGAGTTTAATGCAGTTGCTGATGAGTCAGGCAAGGTATCTGTTGCTGATTGGAGCATATCGGGATAATGAAGTTTTTCCAGGACACCCTTTAATCTTGACACTTGAGGAAATTAAAACAGCAAATATTATTGTTAATACAATGACTCTATCGCCCCTAACTCAAGGCGATATCAATCATTTAATTGCCGACACACTTAAGTGCTCCTTAAAAAGGGCACAACCATTAACAGAGTTGGTTTACCAAAAGACAAAAGGAAATCCTTTTTTTACCACCCAATTTCTCAAAGCATTGTATGAAGATGGATTGATTACTTTCAATAGATCGGAGCAGTGTTGGCAATGTGACATGGCACAAGTGCGGTTGTTAGCCTTAACTGATGATGTAGTTGAATTTATGGCGCAGCAACTGCAGAAGTTACCACAACAAACACAGGATGTTCTCAAATTAGCAGCTTGTATTGGTAATCAGTTTGATTTGGAAACGTTGGCAATTGTTCATGAAAAATCCCCAACTGAAACAGCCACTGATTTGTGGAAGACTTTGCAGGAAGGTTTGATTCTGCCCATCAGTGAAGTTTATAAGTTTTATCAATCGTCACAAGAAACTTATAATGAACAATTAGTAGTTACCAATCAACAGTTGGCTAAATATAGATTTTTACATGATCGCATCCAACAAGCTGCTTATTTCTTAATTCCAGACGAGCAAAAACAACTTACTCATTTCAAAATTGGTCAGTCGCTTCTTTCCAACACATCTGAGGCTGAACAAGAAGAGAAAATCTTTGAAATTACCAATCAACTTAATCTTGGGAGAGCAATTCTTCATACTAACACACAAAAATATCAACTAGCTCAGTTAAACTTAAAAGCTGGGCAAAAATCTAAACTCTCCACGGCCTACCAAGCAGCCAAAAACTATTTTTTAACTGGAATTGAACTACTTCCTACAACCGCTTGGGAGACAGACTATACCTTAATTTACACCCTTTATAAAGAAGGTGCAGAGGCTGCTTATCTGGCAAGTGAGTTTGAACAGGCTGAAGAACTTTATCGCGAAGCTCTAGCCCATGCCCGCACTTGCTTGGATAAAGCTATTATTTATCGGGTACAGATGACTCAGTATCATCTTCAAGGACGAAATCCCGAGGCGATCGCAATCCAGCGCACAATTTTGGAACTCTTGGGCTGGAAAATCCCCTCAGAGCCAGCAGAAATCCAAACTTGTTTAGATCAGGAAATTGCAACAGTCAATGACTTTCTGGAAACAAAAACTATCGAATCGATTCTAGATTCACCCGAAATGCAAGAGACGACCATTGCAGAAATGCTACGGATCATACAAATCTTATTTTATGCAGCATGGCTGGATGGTCAACCAACCTTGGGGTTACTTGCACTTGCCAAAATGACTACCCTCTCATTACAGTATGGCAATAGTGATATGTCTCCCTTTGGCTATGTTGGTTATGGCTTGATTGCTAACGGCATACTCAAAGATTCTAAGACTGCTCATAGGTTTGGGCAAATGGCAGTAGAGTTGTGCGAACAATTTGACAATAGCGATGTGCGGGGCATGACCAACTTTCTGTTTGCTGCTGATGTTCATAGTTGGAGTCGCCCGATCCGCAATGCTGATATTTACTACGAAAATGCCTACAAATACGGCATGGAAGCGGGAAACTGGCTGACCGTGGGTTTTATGATGATGCAGAGTGGGTCTGACCGCCTTACTTATGGCAAAAACCTTAATGAACTTTATCTTATTGCTCAAGCCCATGCAGATTTTCTTTATCATATCAAAAGCTTTGACAATCTAGATGCTCTAATTGTTGGGGTCATTCAGCCGATTCGTAATTTATTTGGCCTAACCAAGACTCCTTTTACCTTTGATGACGACAGTTTCAGCGAAGCTCTGTATTTGGAAAAATACGCTCATGCCCCCTATCACCTTGCCTGGTTGTACTCCGTCAAGATCCGTCATGCCTATCTTTTCAATAATATAAGTGCTTACCCAGAGTTGATCGACAAGCTCAGTATTATCGAGAAGACGATTCCTAGTCATGCCAAAGTACCCTCAAGCGTTTTTTATGTGGTACTCATGCATTTAACCCTTGCTGAGAGTGTGCAAGCCGACTCAAACTGTCAAAGCCATTGGCAAGCAATAGTCCCTCTTGAAGAACGTCTGAATTTATGGTTAACACAGTGTCCAGAAAATATCCTTCATAAGTGTCTTTTGATTCAAGCCGAAAAAGCACGCATAACTGGACAAACAACGGAGGCTATTGACTTATATGATAACGCCATAGCTGAAGCCAAGATAAATGAATATAGCTACGAAGAAGCTCTTGCCAATGAACTTGCTGCTAGATTCTACCTTGCATGGAGCAAAGAAAAAATTGCCCAAGTCTATATGCAAGAAGCATACTATTGCTATGCTCGTTGGGGTGCTAAAGCCAAAACAGATGATTTAGCACAGCGCTATCCCCAATTGCTGACCCCGATTTTGCAACGAGAAAAAACTGTCATCACTTCTACGGAGACTATATCCCTAACATCCACTAGCACACAATATTCAACTAACACAACTTCTTCAGTATTTGACTTAGGAACCCTAACTAAAGCTTCTCAAACTTTGAGTCGAGAAATTCAACTGAATCAGTTGCTTAAAAAATTAATGCAAGTCACTTTAGAAAATGCTGGAGCTAAGTTCGGTGCACTGATTTTACTCAAAGATAATAATTTAGTTATTGGGGCTACAGCTTATAGTGACAATAATAAAAAAGATCATGTAACAACTCGTCTTCAATGTCTCCAAGTAGAAGAAAGTGAAGAATTGCCTTTGTCAATCATTAATTATGTTCAACATACTCAAGAAATATTACTGATTAATGATGCTATGGAAGAAACTAGATGGGCATCTGATAAATATATTGAGTTATACCAACCAAAAAGTATTCTATGTCTACCTATTATTAACCAAAGTCAATTTATTGGTTTATTGTACCTAGAAAATCGTTTATTACCAGGGGTGTTTACTACAGATAGACTAAAAGTTTTAAATTTACTTTGTGTGCAAGCTGGAATTTCTTTAGAGAACGCTCAGCTATATGAGAAATCCCAAGAATATGCTCAAAAATTAGAAAAATCTTTATCAGATTTACAACAAGCTCAACTGCAACTAGTACAAAGTGAGAAAATGTCCACCTTAGGTAACCTAGTAGCAGGAGTAGCACACGAAATTAATAACCCTATTGGTTTTATTGCCGGGAATATTCAACCTGTTTTTGAATGTATTCAAGATTTATTCTACCTGCTTGATCTTTATCAACAAGAGTATCCAAAACCAACGCCGACAGTTGAAGAAAAAATTTCAGCTATTGATTTGGAATATTTACGGGAAGATTTACCAAAATTAATTTCTTCTATGAAAGAAGGTGTACAGCGAATTTGTGACCTAAGCAAGAGCTTGCGTACTTTTTCCCGTGCAGACACTGAAAATCAGGCATTATTTAACATACATGATGGTTTAGATAGCACAATTTTAATTCTTCAACATCGTCTCAAAGCTTCAGCAAATCGCCCAACAATTGAAGTTATCAAAAATTATGGCCAATGCCCTCGAATTAAGTGTTTCCCCGGACAACTAAATCAAGTATTTATGAATTTGCTGGCTAATGCCATTGATGCACTTGAAGAGTCAAATTTAGGACGTAGTTATGTAGAGATTCAAAAAAATCCAAACCGTATTATAATCACTACAACATTAAGTGCTGACAACCAACAGGTTGTTATTAGCATTAAAGATAATGGTATAGGCATGCCAGAGGAAGTTAAACAAAAAATTTTTGACTATCTCTACACAACTAAAGCTATAGGTAAAGGCACGGGGTTGGGACTGGCTATTGCTCGTCAAATTATTTTAGAAAAACACAGGGGTACTCTCGAAGTTCATTCTGCATTAAAAGCAGGTACAGAATTTGTAATTACACTACCGACTTAATTATTGACTCCACAAGGCTCGGCAGTCAGCTGTCTATCTGTTAGACATATCACTTTGTGAGTAGGTGGAACCTTATCTCGACAGGTACAAAGTTAACAAAAGGGGGATATACGGTATTCCCAACCTGTCAAGTAGGGTTTATTACACCTGTATTTTTCTTATCAAAGACTTGCGCTCTTTTTTACATAAAGTTATATTTGTTTACATAATTAAACAAAACTTCAAGAATATGGCAGGAAAAGGCTTCACCATTAATGAACGCAGTAAAGAACCAAAGATTTCTGTAGACCAAAAGCCAGCCTTTGGCTTTACTGAGTACGCGGAGATACTCAATGGACGTTTGGCCATGATTGGCTTTGTCTCACTTGTAGCCTTGGAAGTGTTCACTGGACATAGCTTAATAGATTGGCTGACAAGCCTCTAAATAAGTCTGAGTGTTCAATATGCTCAGCATATTTCTAATCCAGAATTCATCATGACAGGTATTAACTGGAGTGATATTTCTGAGGAATTGAGTGAAGATTTGTTTCTTTTTGATAAAACTGCGTGATATTTTAAGGAGTGGGGAATAAATTCATTCCCGAAAAACGCTCAGCTTGACCTTATCTAAGGGCAAGATCAGAGGGCGCAAAAGAAGAATTGTGATTGTGGTGAAGCCTAATAGCTACCACAACCTGAGTCTCAACCTTCACCGAAATCTCCTATTTTGGTGGTCAACAGAGGAATTCTGAATTCTTCTGGAATGGCCTCCTGCCTTTGTTCAATTTTTTCAGCTTGTAAATTTTAGTAAGGTAGGTTTGTTCTATGCCATTTACCATCGATTCAGCCCGCAATATTTTCCCCAACACTCTAGCTGCTGATGCTGTACCTGCCACAATTGCTAGGTTCAATCAACTCAGTGCCGAAGATCAGCTAGCTTTGATCTGGTTTGCTTACCTTG
>JAJPJF010000373.1 GCA_021324415.1 Nostocales cyanobacterium Centralia_MAG_434 | reverse complement strand
CGTACCCGTCAATGGCTCCCCTATGCCCTATGCGCTATGCCCTATGCCCTATTCCTAACTCCCTAAAACCCTCGGAAATTGTAACCAACTCCTATCGTCAATCCCACATCAATATCACTAAAGAATGCTGCATTGACAGCAGCTGTTGCTGTAAACTGGGCATTGAGAGGTACATCTATACCTCCCGTTAGCAGAAAAGCAACATCGCTGCCATCACCAGTTTTAATGGCTGCGCCACCTCCAAGGTAAGGAGCGATCGGCAAAGGCTCGGTAAATGGCTCTGCGGATCGGATGTTAAAATCATAAGTCAGAGGAAGCAGAATAACTGGATTGTCTCCAAGTACTGCTGCAGGTCGTACCGAGAAAGTGTTTGTCAGTCCAATTTTACTGATGATTGTAAAATTGCCATCACCTAAAGCTGAACTACCAGTTAGACCAATATTTCCTGCAACGCCAAGATAGCTAGCACCTCCACGAGTCACTCTACCTGGAGTGACAGTGATATCCGCTTGTGCTACACGTTGAGCAGATGGTTTCTTAATTTGTGTAACGTCAGAAGCAGGTTGAGAAGTAGGGTTTGTAGACTCAGAAGAAAACGCAGCAGAAGATGTTGCTGCTGTGCCTGGAACTGGTGTCACTACACGATTAGCAATTTTGTGTTGAACACTTGTTGAAACCTGCTGTTTTCCTTGAGCAGAATTTGATTGAGCAGTCTCCTGTTGAGTGCTGGTTGAGAACTGCTGATCAAACTGTGCTACACTTGAGGGCTCTGGCGCTGGCTTAACTAGTGGAATATTGGATGTTATTGGAGTTTGAGAAGAGACAGATGAGGTGAAAGTCTCCACATTAGCACTCATATCGTTAGGAGACTCTTCTAGCCCAGAAGCCTTAGTCACCTGAAAACTGCTTGTGCTGTTTACAGTTTGGGCTAAAGCGGATGAACTGTGACCTAAAACTGCTAGAGCAGAGAAGCTCAGTGACCAAAAAACTCCCTTACGAGAAACAATAGTATTCACATTCACTCCTACAAAGAATATTGCCGCAATAAATAATGGGTTCTGTTGTTTTGGGTTAAATATTGGCAACTATCAAAATTTAACACCAAAATACTAATTCCCACATCCATAATTAATTCAAATAGAGATGTAATTTTTGAATTAGCATCAATTAAGTTGATATGTCTTTAACTTGTATAGCTCAATACATCTGCCCAAAGCTCTGGGGCTTCTAGCCATAAGCCTAAAGAATCGTTGATCCAACTAAGGACTTTGAGTACGACGTTAGCGTTAAGTGTTTGCACTTCTAGCTACACATACGATCTGGCCATTTTGTAGCTCTAGAAGCTAAGGGTTAAGCCAGTTAGAGCGTTAAACTAGTGTTCTTGACACAACTGAGCTTTCTTGCACGCTCTATCTCACTATCTCACATAGTGCTAGCTTCTTTCGACTTAGAGACGCAGTAGTACAACTTAACTGTGACCATACGCCATAAAATGCAGCTTTTATAAAGCACAAAGTCAAAAATTTACAAAAAATTTACATACTGAGAAATTGCGGACATTTATAAGTAAAAAATATTGCATGACTTTTATCATGGTTCAGAAATTACTGTAAAAATAGGCAAATACCGCAGATATTTCATGAAAAATCTGTAAAGCCATGACAATATTGTTGGTGTTCATGATAATTTAAAATTTAGTAGTAATATTATACAAATTGCTACTAATAAAAAACCTTATGCGTTTTTTATAGACACTGTCTAGCGTTGAAAATCAAAAGCACAAAGTTGCTTTTCAACTAGCTTCATTTCTGGGTGATTATCTTTGAAGTCTGGTTAGAGTCACTTAATCTGCAAAAGTTGTTTGAGTGATCAATCTGTTCCAGAATTGTCAAAATACATGAAAATATCTACGCTTATTGTCTGGTACTTTTTTCCAAATCTGAAATTCATGCTGGTTTCACTACTCACAGTCAGCATGCTTAATCGGAATTTCCGATTTGATGTTTTAAGTACCTTCATAGTTAGAGAGTTTTTAGTGTATGCCCAGCTTTATAACAGGAATAAACCTTAAAAGATTTAGTCACTATGATTCAGATGACTCTTGAGAATCTAGTTATTTGATTTGGTGAATTACCTAAAAGTTTTCAGACGAATGGCTCTTAATTATGAAAAAAATTAAAATTCTGAATATAGAAATTGACAACTTGTCAAAGTCAGAATTTTTAGAGAAGTTCACTTCAGGGGTCGTATTTACTCCGAATGTTGACCATTTAACAAAGCTCCAGAAAGACTCAGAATTTCTTCAAGCATATAGTATAAGCGATTACAAGCTTTGCGATAGTCAAATACTAATTTATGCATCTAGATTTTTAGGAACACCTATCAAAGAAAAAATTTCAGGGTCCGATCTATTTCCTGCTTTCTATAGTTATCACAAAAATAATGAGGATATCAAGATTTTTCTTTTAGGAGCAGCGCAAGGAGTAGCTAGTAAAGCTCAAAATAGAATCAATCAAAAAGTAGGAAGAAATATTATTGTTGCTTCGTACTCTCCGCCTTATGGCTTTGAGCATGATGAAGAAGAATGTCAGAACATAGTCAATATGATCAATGATTCTGGTGCTACAGTTTTAGCCATAGGAGTTGGTGCACCAAAACAAGAAAAATGGATATATAAGCACAAGAACAGACTCTCGTCTGTAAAAATATTTATGGCCTTAGGTGCAACTATTGATTTTGAAGCTGGAAATATTAAAAGATCACCTAAATGGATGAGCCAAGTAGGCTTGGAATGGCTTTTTAGGATATTGTGTGAGCCTAAAAGATTGTGGAAGAGATACCTTATAGAAGATCTTCCTTTCTTTTTGTTACTTCTGAAACAGAAATTCAATTTATATATCAGTAAAGAGCACAAAGATAACAATTCAGTATTGCAAGTTGTGGATAGATAATGAAATAGTTCCTTCCCATAGGGAGGTATGAAGAAGGCAACTTTGTCAGCAGTCTCTTTTCCTTTTCTTTTAGGGATTCAGATGCTTGCCTCTCAGTTGCCATTGCTCATAAGTCTTGCACAAAGACCATTAAAGCTAATACATATTTGCTTTGTCTGCAATCTTATCTAGAATTCTGCCCAAAGCTGCTCCCGCTGCTTCACAAGAAAAATGTTCTTGAGCATAGCGTTTAGCAGCCTGACCTAGACGCTCGCGTAATGCTGTATCACTCCACAACAATTGAATGGCTTCCATTAAATCATCAACAGATTGCGGTTCTACCAATAGACCTGTTTTGCCATGCTCAATATAATCCTCTGCACCAAGACAGCGTGTAGCAATGACGGGACGACCCATATGCATAGCTTCCACAATCGTGACAACACCTGCAGCGATCGCTGTAGACTTTGGTAACAAAGGTACAATGCTAATTCTCGCCTCCTGAGCCATACGCAAGCACTCTTTTCTGCCAATACCAAACGGTGTTTTCACTACAGGTGGAATGCTTAATCCTTCTAATGCCTGCGGTTTAGATGCAATAATTGTTGGTATGTTGAGCTTTTCAACAGCTTGGAATAAAGTGTGGAAGTCGCGATGAGCAGAACCAAGGGCAACGATAAAAGGATCTGTTGTGTTCTCTTGTGAACTTACGGGAAGCTCTTTTTCATGAAGGGGGACAAATTCCAAACGCTCTAATGGAATTCCCAACCATTTATGATAGATATCAATTTCACATCGTGTGTGAACAACAAAGTAATCAACTGCATTCAGGCTTGCTTGGGCTAACCAATTTTTTACGCCACCATAGTAGGAGCCAACATTGAATTGCCAAGCCACTACAGGAATATGTCTACCACTTATACGCTGCTGCATCCCTATCACTGCTGGTAGTTGAGGAAAGAGGGTGATCACGCCTCCCTCAGTTTTATTCATTGCTTCCCCACCATGTTGCCAATAGATAAGCCAATCTCGAAATCCGGTTACAGAAGACTGCTTATTATGCCAGTTGCCCAACGGCTCTTGACGAGGAACAATCTGGAACTGGTGTCGAGTTCCTGGAACAAATTTGGTTAACCAAACTTCATTTATCAAGTTGGACTTATCGATAAAAGGCGCAGCAACTGTCCAATGCATAGGCTAATAGATAGTGTTAGTTAGCTAATTATAATATGTACTAAGTTATACGCTCATCTCTCATTCATGGGGGTATTTCAAATTCCATTGGCTACGGATATTATCCATAGTTTCCATAATCTTCAATGTTTCATCAAGTGGCATAATCTTGCTTTCTATTTTGCCATTTTTTATACATTGTATTACCTCAGCAGCTTCGTAGTTATAACCGTTTCCGTCATATAGTTGCACAATGTTTTTCCCTTGCTTGCCAAGAAACGGAAACGCAAGACTATTAAAATTCAGATACAAGCGCTTTAAGAGTTTGCTTTGTTTGGCGGAAGATAATAATCTTTGTTTTAAACCAGAAGACTGAGAAGCAGAGATAAAAGAAGCACTGTCCTCAGGAAATTTGCTAACCGATAACTTATAAGGTTTGAAGAACGGCGCGTGAATGCGAATTTGTCCGCGTGTACCGATAATGACGGCTTCATTTGAGGTTTGAGAACGTAGGGTCGTAGATAAAATGGCTAATTGTCCCTGAGGATAGCCTAAAAGAATTGCTACTTGTTCATCAACCCCAGTCTGACCAATTGAAGCTTGGCTGACAACCTGAGATGGTAAACCTAAGAGTTGAAAAGCCAAAGAAAGAGGATAAACACCCCGATCCAGTAAAGCACCTCCACCTAATTTGAGATTAAAAAAACGATTCTCGGGATTATACTTAGCAGGGTAGCCAAAGTCTGCTGTTAACATTCTAACTTCGCCAATGGAACCATTATGAATCATCTGTTGAACTGTCTGAATCAAAGGCATAAAGCGCATCCACATCGCTTCCATGCAAAATAGCTGTTTTTCACGAGCTATGGCGATAACATCACGTGCTTCTTGAGCATTGACTGTAAAAGGTTTTTCACAAAGGACTGCTTTACCCGCTTGTAGACAAAGGATACAGTCTTCTTTATGCCTGATATGAGGTGTGGCAATGTAAACTACATCAATATCTTGATCCGCAACTAATTCTTCATAGCTACCATATGCTCTTGGGATATTCAGTTGACGGGAAAATTCTTGTGCAGTCACTAATTTTCTGGAGCCGACGGCTAACAATTGAGCATCAGGTAAAGAGCGTAATCCTTCGGCAAATTCTCTGGCTATCAATCCTGTACCGAGGATTCCCCAGTGGATAGTTCTTGATTTGGATAACATAGTAAATTCAGAATTCTCAAATTCATGGACTACTTCGCCCATGGCATGGGTTCTATAGGATCAAACGATGTTGTTACTTTATAGGCAACACCTGTGTCTAAAGCGTTTTGGATCGCTAGAACAATCTCATTGGTATGGAGACAATATCTAGCTGATAGGCGAGAGGGATGTTGATTGGTAATAGCATTTGCTAACTCCGCAACACCCCGGCAATAGTCCATGTGCTTAGAACCTTGGTATTCACCTTTTTTTCCTACTTTACGTACAAGGCGATAATTTTGTTTAAAAGGATTCTCGATGGTCTTTCGCCGAATGGTTATCCGTCTCTGAATGTAAACCGGCTCTTCATAATACCAGCAATCTTTTATACCAATAATCCCATCATCACCAATAATTCTGATCTCATGGTTATGGGGTGCAATAATGCTACAAGTAAGTCTTGCAACAACACCAGAAGCAAACTTAATGCAAGCCACAGAAAAATCTGGTGCTTGCACATCTAAAACATCATCTGTGAGTTTGTCTGGAATCAAGCAAGCGGAAAATGCAGTTACAGTTTCAGCTGGCCCGAAGAATGCTGGTAGCCAAGTCAGATAATAACCAGCATGTTCTAGAGTACAACCCACTTCAAATTCATCTTTATAAGGCCAAGGAGTGCCTGATTTGCTTCTCCACTTCTTGTAAGGGACTTTATGAATTAGCCCATCGTCCATTTCAGCATATACAAGTCGAACTTTTCCCACTTGCTGTTCTCGCAAAGCCTTCCAAATCGTTTGGGCTGTCTCACCTAAGAGACTACACGGCGCTGAGGAAAGATGCAATCCTCGCTTTTCTGCTATTTCTACAAGCTCCTTAGCCTCTAAAAAATCCATTGATATTGGTTTCTCTGAATAGACGTGCTTACCAGCTTCTAAGCAAGCCTTAGACACTGAGTAATGACTTCTTGGGTTTGTTAGATTTAAAACAATATCAACTTGAGGATCAGAAAGTAGTTCTTCTAAGGTGTTGTAAATAGGAACTGAATAAAAGGTAGCAAATTTTGATGCGCGATCGCTGTCTCGATCCATTACCCCCACTAACTCTAAATTGGGATACAAGTGGAGTGTTCTCATATAAAAGTCAGCAACAAAGCCACATCCAACAATAGCTACACGCATAAAATAGTCTTAATCGTGAAACAAGTAAATTTACAGCTTCTCCAACTAAAATACATGCTAAGTCGAACGGGAGACTTAGTATAAAACCCTATTCTCTCTGGAGAAGTTAGGGATTTCTAAATCAGAAAAGTCTGAATTGACAATATCACAAATGTGACCAATTCTAATGGGAAAATACTGATTGAGGTGAGTAAACTACTCCACGCTTACTGATGACCTTGGCAGGAACACCAACAGCAATAGAGTAAGGTTCAATATCACGAGTCACAACAGCACCTGCACCAATGACACTACCTTTGCCAATTGTGACCCCATCTAAAACTCTCACTCCAGTCCCTAACCAACAATCATCTTCAATCACAATTCCTTTCGTGCTTACTCCCTGTTCTCGGAAGCGTTTATTAGGGTCTGCAAAAATATGATTATTGGCATAAAGTGATGAGTGAGATGCAATCATGCAGTCTTTACCGATTTTGATCAATCCAGGACCAGCCATACAGACATAGGGTCCTATATATGTGTGCTCACCAATGGTAATGTCACCACCAGAATGGTCATAAGCTCTAATATCTACACCGTGATCTATCGAGACATGATTACCAAAGCAAATCCTATTCCCTTTATTACTGATGTAACTCCCACTATAAATACGGACATAATCGCCAATCTCAATCGTATCTGTGCCAATAAATCGAACATTGGGTTGAATACAAACAGATTTACCTACTTTTCTAAAAGTAAATTGATAAATAATATTACGGATCACTTTACCAATAGGAGTAGGAATAACTCCAAAAATTCCTGTCAACAAATACTCCAAACCGTAACGCCGAATTAACCCCAAGCTAGATTTTTCCTGACCCATAAAGGTATCTTCCCACGTAGACGCAAATCAAATATGTATTCTAGACAACAGAGTATTTTAGATAGTAGAGAATCACTGCAACTGTAACATCCTAAATGTTTTTAATATGTCGTATTCCTTGAAAGTATAGACTTTTGGGTAATAAGAAAAATTTTTTTATAAGAAAATATTTCTTAAGAGTGAAATTTCTAAAAAGCTAAAAAATCATTCTTTTGATTGATTGTCAGCTACTAATGTCCAATGCATAGATATGGTGATCCTAAATTATTTGCAACCATGTACCAAACCCGGTTGCCTATAGAAACCGGGTTTGGTGAAACTAACAAATTTGTTACTCAAATAGGGTTACTGTAGCAAATTCTACTGATATAAAAAATGGAATGAGGCATAAACATCTACGAAATCTCATCCAATCTTGCTTGTCATTAGTTGTAAGCAACACTTCGGGCTGAGGATCAAATTGGTAGTTGTGCCAATAATGTCAATCAATCCAATGGGATAAAAGTTTAAGATATGAAGACTGATAATAAATGGCAGGTTCTGTCAGTTCCCAAATGTTAGCATCCGGAGGAGTTCCACTCGTGCTATTTTCGTCAACATAGGCTTTCATCGGTAGGTTTTTATCAATATGTATTGAACCGCTATAGTTTTTATTTGGTCCTCCTGGAAGATAACCAGGAGCAGGACCACAGCCATGATCTTTAAGAGTTTTATTAAACACTTTCTGTCCTAGCCATGCATGATAAATCCGATTGACCGAACTACTGGCTCCATATTTATACATATTACTTAGATAAACCATCCCGAAGGGATTGACCCCATGAAGGTAATGCAGATGATCTAAAGCCCTAGTTTTATAGGAGCGATCGCCATTAGGGTCAACTCCATAGAAAACAACATCGAAATTCGTATTGCCAATGTTGGCTTTAATTTCGTTGCTACCCCAATGGTACTGGGCATCTGGCATGTAAGCACGATAAGGATCAGTCTCTATATCTTTCGTATCCCCATAAGCTTGAAGATTATTCTTGACTTGCTGGGCAAACGTGGCTCTAATTTTTTGCTTAATTTCAGCATCTCCACTTGGAAAGCGTGTGTATTGCAGCAAGGCATCACCTTCATGAGGATCATATCGCGACCAAGTATCATCGTTGAAAGGACGAAGTTTACTCATGTTCTGCCTTATATAGTCGCTATACTCGTGCTGCTTTTCCAACATAGATAGGTAAACTGCAGCAACAACTGCGCTACCGATTTGCTCCTCTGGTTTTCGGTCAGCATCACCAGACTTAATTTCCTGGCTATCACAGTTGGTATTGATAGGATTGTTTTTAAACCAATTCCAGGCTGATCGAGCACGTTGAGCTAGATCATGACTATAAGTTTGAAGCTTTGGAAACTTGGCAAGCACAAGGCTAGCATGGGCAAACATACCACTTGCCGCAATAGTTGAAGAAGAACATTTAGGCGCATAGTATCGAGGACGGGTGTCTTGGCCAGGAGAAGCTGCGTCATGATAATCGAGAGTACCAACTTTGATCAAAACCCCACCGTCTTTGTCCTGCATTTTCTTGAGCCATTCAAGCTCAAACATGACCTCATCAAGCAGATCAGGAAGACCATTTCTAGATTCCGGAATGTTAAAGTCGTCAGTCCATATTGAAGGATTATCTTGATAGGCGGTCAGGAGTTGATGCACAACAGGTTCGGCAAACGTGACATATTTGTTGGTATCGCCAGCATCCATCCAGCCACCACTAACATCTCTAGCTGTCTCTGAATTGTTCTTGTCAGTGACCAATCGTGCTTCACGATCCTGTCTTGGTCCGATGAAACTTGCCTTATCAGTCCAGCAGATATTGGCATAAGGTGGTTGCTTAGCAAATCCACTCCGTTGATAAAAAAACATTTTTGTTGCAATCTTCAAAGGAGTTTTGTAAACATCCTTCCCAATCTTAAAAGGAGCAGACTGAGTGTTTTTTTTAGTATCAGCAATAACATATGACCCAGGAGTGGTCACACTTGAGAAGTCAAACCACCATGTTTTATCACCAGATTGTTGGTGAGTTGCACCATTATGCCAAGGAGAAGGGACGCCAGAAAAGACAATATGATTTGTTTTTGTATTTTTAACAACTAGGGTATGAGAAGGGGTAAGACCTTGATTGGCATTGAATCCTGCTTGTGGAGCCACAATAACTGCAACTTTAGGATCTTGAGGGCGATAGCCAAACTGATCCACCATAATATAGCTAAATGATTGTGTCGGGGTAGCACGACCATTGTTGATTAAAAAGTTTACACTTGCGTACACCAACACCAGAGCTAAGCCTACTGCAATCTGCTTTGTGAACCGTCTTAGCCTAAGATTCCTAATTATTTTTATAATCTTTTGCATAATGGGACTGTTCTACACGAGGTTCCCTTCTACATTCCAGAGTAAATGCTCATATCGCTCAACAGGTATGCCAGCTTTAGCTGATATCATCACAGCCACTTGTTGAGGCTGAATTTGTGCAAAGAAGTTTTGTAGCTGCTTATCTGATAAAGGTTGGGGGTACCAATACTCATGAACAATTTTTTGAGAATCAAAATAATGTCCTGAGTTTTCTTTAAGAAAGTAGTTAACAAAGACTCCGTAGAGTATGTATTCAGCAAGATACCATGAATTAGCTAGGGTTTCAATATAGCTTTTTCTAGAAACACTCTCTAATTTTTGATATAATTTAAGAACATTATCCCGTCTCCAAGTGATCACATTACCGATATAACCTAGCTTGGGAAAAGTCTCATTAGATATCCCTAATAGTTGCTCAGCAGTTTGGTGTCCTTTTACATGTGCTTTCGTATTATAAGGTGGCTCTTGAAAAAGTCGAACTTGCTCATGGCTGATGAAGCTTTCAAGATTAAAAGGACGGATAAATGATGTGTCAGAATCTACGAACACTAAAACATCTTGTTGAATCCAGTTAGCAATCTCAATTTTGACAATTTGTTGGATTAGCCAGTTACGAATAGGAAAAGTTTTGAGACTTAACCAACCATTTTTAAAAAAAGGTATGCGTTGAATCCACCAGGGTAGTAGTGATTCAACAGTAAGAATTTCTGTATTTGCCCCTTCTAGCTGACGAAAAAGTGATAAATCTCGACGGTCTACAATAATGTAATGGGTGATGGAGGGTGACACAAACTTTTGTATACTCCACGATAGTAGCTGACATCTTGTAAAGTCAGGTGCATAGCTAGGAGTAATAATTGCAAAATCAAACTTTTTCTTTTGCATGGATGATACGGAGGGCTACAGGACTGAGTGTTAAATAGGTGACTGTTGTCTAGAAAAATAGACCCAGTGTTGTTAACAAGACTGACAAAATGGGATTTTTATATAAGAATACTATCTAAGATTTTACCAAAACTGCTGCCAAAAGTTACTGAATCATCTAACCTATTAAAAGCTGCTGAGAAAGATGATAATACTAATGTCGTGGCACACTAATGCGAACCAATTTGTCTGTTTCTATTGACTAACTTCAAAAATCTTGGCTCTGTAATTATTTTTTCTAGTCTTCAGAATTGAAAGTAGATGAATGGAGACGAATTATGAGGTCCTAAAAATATTAAACCAAAGATCACGAAAAAAAATAAAAACATGCCGTGAAAAGTCGTCAGTTTTAATTTGAACCCTTGATTGAGTTGATTTCCTAAAAAATCTATTAATATCAATGTAGGAAGACACAGGAAGAACGATGTTGCATACCAATTGATTCCTACAGGATCGCTTAAGCAAAACATCTTCTTCAATATAGTTAATGACATAGAAAAACTAGTTGATCTAAAGAAAATCCACGTTATACATACAAAAGTCAATGTAATAAACCAAGTAAATAACTTATAAATAAGCGATTTGATAACGTATTTCTTAGACACATTATCCATAAAGAATTTATGAATAACTAATGCAGTTCCATGTAAACCTCCCCAAACAACAAAATTCCAACTGGCTCCATGCCATAAGCCGCCTAAAAGCATTGTGATTAGAAGATTTATATATTGCCTTTGTTTTCCTTTCCGGTTACCACCTAGAGGAATATAGAGATAATCTCTCAACCATGTAGAAAGAGAAATATGCCATCTCCTCCAAAATTCTGTGATACTTTGGGAAATATAGGGGATATCAAAGTTTTTTGGAATGTCAAAACCTAAACACTTTGCTGAGCCGATCGCCATATCAGTATAACCACAGAAATCACAGTAAATTTGCATAGCATAAGCGATCACGGCAAGCCATAGTGTAATCGCACTGTAGTCGAGTGGATGTTTAAAGACGGGGTCTACAAAAAGTGCTAGATGATCAGCGATCAACAATTTTCTAACTAAACCTAGTAAAAATAGTTGTATCCCGTAGCTGACATTATCTCGCTTGATAATAATCTCATGTCTAATCTCAGGTAAAAACTGTTTTGGCTTTAGTATCGGTCCTGCTATTAAATGAGGGAAAAAAGCAACCAGTAGAGCAAAGTCCCAGAAACTCTTGGCTGATTTATTGATGCCTCGGTAAATGTCAATGGTATAGCTCATAACTTCAAAAGTAATAAAAGATATACCGATTGGCAGAATTATATTTAATAAAGGAAATTCTATATTTAGAGGGTTGAGAACAGCATTAGCTGAACTGATAAAAAAGTTTAAGTATTTAAATAACCCTAAAATAACCAAGTCTAATATTAGACTGAATGTTAACCATCTACTTTTTTCTTTAATATCTTGACTATCTTCAATTGTCAACCCAGCATAGTAGTTAACACTAGTCAGTGCTAACATCAAAAAAACAAATCGATAATCCCAGTAGGCATAAAAATAATAACTTGCTCCAAGAAGAATAGCTCTTTTGATAGGATTTGATTTTATAAGTATCATCAACAAAAGAACTACACCAAAAAAAATCAGATATTCTACACTTGAGAAGATCATTTTACCTTGCTAACCTCTGGGTTAAAAAAATTTTCTAGCCTATCAGCAATGAGTTCATGACCTATTTCGTTTATGTGTCCTGTCCCTGGTACAGTATTGTTAAAGCCAAAAGCTGGTTGATGAGTTGATTTGTAGTATTTCATAAAATTCTGTCTCATATTAACTAAGTTAACTCCATATTTCTTGGTACTAACTTTTAGAGCGGTTTCTACTGGAGATGGCTCTGCTTTAATGCTGTGATAATCAATAAAAGGAAAATATAATATCACTAATTTATCCTTATATTTATCTTTTAGTTGCTGTATTGTCCAATCTACGAGAGATTCATTGTTTTTGGATTTTAACTTTAATATTTGGTCGTCTGCATCTTGAGATTTATTCTCTTTGCTCAAGGCTTTTCTTAAATTATCGCCACCTACTCGGATAACTGAATATTCGAGTAAAAAGCTCAGTTGCGGAAATTTTTTTAAAACAACTTTTGATAGGGCATTATCACTAGAGAAGTTTTTTAAGTATACTGGTTTAAAAGTGTTATTCTCTTGAATGACATGAAATTGCTTTCCCTGATCTTTCATAAAGTCAACAAAAGACACATCATCAACTTCTACGATCACAAAGTCTGGTTGAATAACAGACTTGTAAAAGTCAGTTAATTGAATAAAATAGGCAGGTGAAGCACCATCTCTGCCACCATTGATGATATTTACTAGCTTTAACGTAGACTGACTTCTTAATTTATCCTGTAGTAAATAAGTGTAAGTTTTATTATCTGATACTTGAAGAGCTTTTGTATTTGAATCACCTAAAGCTAAAATTCTATATTCATTTTTAATTTTTGGTAAAATCTCATCACCTCTCATTCCCAAACTATTTATTTTAGTCCTGCTAAATCCTTCGGTTCCTTCTACAGCAGTTCCTGGCTTATTGATTCTTCCTAAGATGGGATGTGATGTAAAACCAGGACTCTTTTCTATTGTATTTTCTAAAATGACTTCCCACAAACCTAATGCACACATCATTGCTAATAACGTTTTGATAATAAATTTCATAATTTACATCTCATTACTAATAAAATTTTCATAAGAATCTTCATTCTTTTGTAATCCTAATTATGGGATAAGTTTATTGCAGGTAAATCATATTTTTTCTTTAATATTGAAAAATGTTTTCCATTTTAGATGTTAGGGTTTTCTTTGCCCTCAGATGGTTGAGAGCCACTATAAATTATGGATTTAATATCTGACACAACTCCTTCAATTGCTTGAGAAGAGAATAGAGACTCGAGCAAGCTTCTATCAATATTCACTGTGTGAGGATTTGATAAAGATTCAATTATTTCATGTGCAAAAGATTGAGCATCCTCAGCAATCTTAAAGTATTGTTTTGCTTCTTCTGGTAATCCAGAAATCCCTTGTGTTGTAGAAACAATAGGTTTATTGTAGACAAGCATTTCTACTGACTTTATGCTGACTCCACTACCACTTAAAACTGGATTAATCAAAACACGTCCTGATTTATAAATTTCTCCAGATGATACTGGATTTATCACCAAATAGACTCCTTCAGCTTCGCATAATTGCCTAATTTTTGTAACCGGATTTAAGCCTGCTATGAGAACTTTAATTTTGGGTAATTTGGAGCGTATAATAGGAAGAACCTGCGTAATAAACCAGATGATACTAGCTACGTTGTTATCTACATAGAGGTTACCTAAGTAAGCAATGTCATACATTGTATCATGATTAATGACATCATCTTTACTTAGTAATTTGGTGTCTTCTTCAAATTCAACAAAAGGTGGTAAGTAACGCCCATTTGTAAAGCCTTGAGATTGCCAATACTTTAAATCATCTGCGGATATATCATAAAAGAAAACACTATTTTTAAGTAAGTTTTTTTCAAGAGTTTCTAGATGAGAAACCGATAAATATCTTTGAAGCTTACTTTTAAAGTCTATTGTAGATGCTAATAATCGACGATAGTATAAATGTTCAATATTATGAGAACGAGTAAGCAAGGGAATTTGTAATTTTTCGCTTAGTTTAGTAGCAATATATCCACCGTGAATGCCATCTAACCAAATAACATCAGGACCAAAGGAACGGACTTCAGACAATAAACAACTGAATTCTTGGCCCCTAACAATTCTCGAGGTCACTTCTAATGGATAAGTAAACAAGTCTATTATTCTGCGAGCGAGAAAAAATATTGTATACTTAAAAGGTATGAGATAAATTTTCTGGCAATACTTCTGCATTTCAGCCATGTCTTCTGGCTCTGGATGCTCTTGAAACCAAGATACTAATTGTAACTCTACACCGATGCTAGAGAAGGCTTTTATCCTTCTCCACATATCTACCCGCCCTCCAAAATTTGGGGGGTAGGGCAGCACGAAACATATCATAGTAATCTTCATTCATTGTTCTCCGTAAGATGAGGTAGATGAAGTCAAATCTGTTTGACTTCACTTCCCTATTTCACTGCGGCTAAAAATCTTGTTCACTAGATGCTTGAATACCAGACCATTCTTCCTCGAAAAAAAGATGTGTATAGTTTACCTTAAGTAGGTCATACTCTATTGCTGTTGAAAAAACTACTGTTGCATAAATAATCCAATAAATACTGTTACTTGATAGCAGTGTACTTTCAGTGATGTTGTACATGATGAAATAAGTCAGATAAAGCAATGGCCACAATTCTTCTATAGTTGTTGTTCTACGTAACAACTTGATAGCTTTGCGACAAGTAAATATAAAACTAAGTAAAAATAGTACTAATCCTGATAGACCCAATTCTGCCAGTAGGTCCATAAAGCCATTGTGGGCATAAGGACACTCCCAGGCAAGTGTACGCCAAACGTAAGCAGACACTTCACTATCCCAGCCCAACCAGAATCCGTTATATCCATAGCCAAATAGAGGACGTTGCCAGATCAGCTCTAACATCACAGCCCATATATCTGTCCGTCCTGTTAGCGTCAGATCCTTCCCTAGTGCACCTGCAATAACTTCTAAATTATCCAAAAGCAAAGTTCCTGCACTGCCTCCAACAAGTACCAAACTAATTAATATCGGCACTATAGTTGTGTATTTCCCTCGCAAAGCCTTGTAAAGTGGTACAAGAGAAGTCATGGTTATGCAAACAATCAGGGCTGATTTTGAAGTTGAAAGAATAATTAAAGCAACTGATAGTATAAAACCTCCCCAAACAAACCATTTGTATCTGCGCTCAGAAGTGGAGTCACTGATAGCTAGCAAGAGAAAAACAATACTGCTTAAGCTCATAAGGCGACCCAGAATATTCTTGTGCGTCATAATACCTCGCCAAGCTCCTGCGTGAACACCTCCCTCTTGAAATGTCATTAACCCTAGGGATGGCAGCGCAATTGCAAACACGAAGCTCAATACAATGATGATGCTAAATACCCAGGCTAATAAATGCAATTGCTCTCTGAGACTGTAACGCATCGATACATATGCCCCAAATACAGTAGAGCCTAGCAATAGTACAGAACGACGTGGAGTAAGTTCCGGACCGAATGTCCAATATACAGATGCTACCGCTAGCCCTACCAACAGCCATATAAAAATTTCTTTGGTAGCAATACGCACAAAACCCTTGCGTCTACCAATAACAAGCAGTAGAGTAATAGCATATATACCTGCAAATAAGATTGGAGTTAATGGATCTACTGGTTGCCCAGGAGAGTCTTCTGTTTCCAGAAGGACAGGTATTAAGGCTGCTGTAGAGAGAAAAAGAGTAAAAACTACAAATGCTCTTTCGGCAAAACTTTTAAGTCCAACCATAGTGGCGATATGTGTGATTCCTACAATACTTTTGCTAAGTAACTATTTGGAATTTGCAATTCAACATAGCCATGTTGATTACCTTTGGTCCTTGACAAAGAGCTAATGATGAATAATGACTCTCCACGTGTGCGAGAGCCGCTTACTGAGTCAGTTATTGGGGAAGTCACTTAGCTTAGGCAAATTTAGAATTGTACAAAGAGGGAACCTTATGACAGCTTAGATGGAGTAACCAGGGTTTCTACGCAAAAGTTAAATATTTAGGCATCTTTTTACTTAATCTTCAATATCATGAGGTTGTCATAAAGTTTTTTTTGTTAATCATTGCACAATTACTGAGAAAGCAAGATTATGGTGTACACTATGTAAAATTCTATAAATTAACGGTTTTGCAAACTCTGCTCTAAGTGTTAGTGGGGGAAATCTGTGGTGATAGGACTCAGTCTCAAAACTTGCCTCAACTACAGAGCAATCTACAATCTTACTCTAGATATGTTTTAGGCTCAGTGAACAACTGTCCTTGTTCATTGGATGTATGTGCTGCTTGTCCAAGGACAGTCTGAAGACAAGACAGCAACGTGGCTTATTGATACCAGTGGCCGCTATTGTAATTTGAACCTGTTGGGACAACAGCAAAATGCCAATTAAGGAACAAAACTTCCAGCAGCAAAAGCTTTCTCATCCAAGACAAACCAAGCAGTACTGGAACAGAAGAATATCAGAGGGTGAGGAAGATAACCCAGGTCTAGGTCAGGTGCTTGCTGTTTTGCGACGCAAAATCGCCGTGGTCGGTAGCGTGGCAATCATCGTTACTACAGCAGCAGCAGCTTGGACTTCAACTCGTACTCCAGTGTACGAAGGTAAATTTCAGTTGTTAGTTGAACCTTTAAAAACTTCTGAAAGTGAATTATTGCTTTTGCTATCAGAGACTCTAAAACAGAATGTTAATGAGATCACAAAACAGAATAAAACTGAGTTAGATTATCAAGCTTTGATGGAGGTTTTAAGGAGCCCCAAGATCATAGCGCCAGTCGTCAGTAACCTTCAAGCTAAATATCCTGATATTAGATACGATAGTCTTGTTGGTAATGATGTGTCTGGAAAACCTGTTGTAGGGCGACAAGGTACACTCAGTATCACCCGCATTACCAAAGGCAAAGAAGAATCTCGAGTTATAGAGGTACGCTATCGAGAATCTAATCCTCAAAAAATTCAACTTGTACTAGACCAAGTATCGCAAGCTTATCGCCACTACAGCCTGGAACAGCAGGAAACAAATGTCAGCCAAGGGATTAAGTTTGTAGATGAGCAGGTTCCTAAATTACGAGCACGAGTCAATACACTTCAAAAACAACTGCAAACTTTTCAGCAACGGTATGGCGTGTTTGATCCTGAGCTACAAGGTGGTCAACTGCTTAAGAGAAGTGATGAAATTAAAGGACAGATAACAGATACAGAAAGAAAACTGGCTGAATCTAAATCGCTTTATGCTTCTTTGCAAAAGCAGCTAGGAATGCAACAAAATCAAGCGATCGCTGCATCAGCCTTGAGTGAGTCCCCTCAATATCAGCAGTTACTGACCCGTGTCAGAGATATAGAAGCCAAAATCGCTGTAGAATCAGCTCGGTATCAAGAAAATAGCCCAGTTATTCAATCCTTACGAGAGCAACGAAATAAGCTGCTACCTTTGTTAAACAAAGAAGCAAAAAGTGCTTTAGGAAATAACGCGACCAATGGCAAGGCTATTCCGCAAGTCGGAGTTTATCAAAATAGCGTTCGACGTGATCTGATTCAACAACTGGCTGACACTGCTAACCAAATTCATTTACTTGAAACTAGCCTCCAAGCCAACAATCAAGCTCAGCAGCAACTAGGTCAGCAAATCAAAGAATTCCCAGTCATTTCACGTCAGTATACTAATATGCAACGTGATTTGCGTGTTGCTACTGACACACTGACTCAGATCTTAGCGAAGAAAGAAGCATTGCGGGTAGAGGCCGCTCAGCAGCAAGTGCCTTGGGAACTAATTATGTCTCCAACAATACCACGCGATTCAGCAGGAGCATTCAAGCCGATATCACCCGATCACAAACGTGATGTCCTGTTAGGAGGAATAGCAGGCTTACTTTTAGGCATTTTAGCTGCCTTTTTGCTCGAGAATGTGGAAAAAATCTTTCATGATGTTGAAGAAGTCAAACGAGCCACAAAGTTATCTTTACTAGGGATCATTCCTTTTCATCAAGAACTGAAAAAAGGACGCAAAAAGCAGGCCATTTCAGACATATCTTT
>JAJPJF010000369.1 GCA_021324415.1 Nostocales cyanobacterium Centralia_MAG_434 | reverse complement strand
GGTTCTTCGGTTCTTTTTATGGAAAACCTAGTTCAAAATCATTGAAAGCCTTATCCTGTAAGGATTTCAATGATAATAATGAACATAATTCTTTACAACCCTTGCCACGTAAGGGTTTTGATAGAATCAATCGTCAACCACCATAAAAGGGGCGCAAGAGCCAAAAAGGGCAGCCTTCAAGGTTGATCAGTTGGTATCGAATTTGCCGCAAGAAAAAGAGCAGCCTTCCTCAATTAACCCGTTCGTGTTCAGACTAATTAGTTTTGTAATAAGGCTGCTCTTTTCTGGTGGCTCAGGCTCCGTGTTCTGGCTAATTAGTTATGTAATAAGGCTCTTAGTTAAAATACAAACTGATCAACCTTGAAGGCTATCCTTTTTCTATTGGTAAAATTTCAGGTACAGTAAGATATTCGTTTTTAAAAGACGCTTTCATTTTATTTTTTGGATATTTCTTAATAGACTATATATAATTAATATATCTTATCAAAGAAACTTCTAATTAAGTAATGCCAAAACCACTCACTGAGCGTCTGAACAAAGAAGGCAGGGACATCCTGAATGCACTAATTCAAAATTTAGATTGGAAAGAGAAAACCAATGAAGCCATAGCGGCAAGGATAAAGCAAGAAGGTTTATACTTAGGAACGTTTGATAAAAATGCTGTGCAACGTGTTAGATCTGGCAAATACAGATGTGACGAAAGCCGCATCAAGGCTGTTTGTGAAGTAGTAGGCTTTATGGACTGGAAATCCTATCTTGACACAAAACCTAAATCAAATGCTGATGATTTCTCATTCAGTAATGCCCAATTCAACAGCGATCGCTTTTTAAATCCCCCATATGCCATACCCTTTATAGGTACTACCGACTTTATAGGAAGGGAAGACACGATCCAAGCATTGCACGAAGCGTTATACGAAAGCGACCTTGTAGTGGTTTCTGCAGTAGCAGGAATGGGGGGTATAGGAAAAACTGAGTTGGCAATACAATATGTAAGGAGATATGCGGCCGATTACCAAGGTGGGATATGTTGGCTGAATATCAGGGAATCAACTTTGGCATTACGATTATTAGAATTTTTTCAACAAGAACTGAAAATTCAAGTCCCACAGGAATTCAAGGGAAAACCTCTCAGCCTTCAAGAGCAACTGAAGTGGTGCTGGCAAAATTGGGAACCGGTTGAAGGACTTGTATTAGTGGTATTGGATGATGTTAATGACTGGGAAAGCTGCACAGGCAGTTTGCCAATGACAAACCGCTTCCGAGTATTGATAACAACGCGTTTGCGAAATCCAGATCCTGGTTTTATCAGGGAAATAACCCTAGATGTGCTGCCAGAGGGTGAGGCTTTACTGCTTCTAACAGCGTTAGTGGGCCAAAAGAGGCTACAAGGTGAATTACAAACTGCTAAAGAGTTGTGTAGATGGTTGGGACATCTGCCTTTAGGTTTGCAATTAGTAGGGCGGTATTTGGTAAAAAAACCTCAATTATCTTTGGCAAAAATATTACAGCAGATCAAAGAGCAAACATTGCAGAATGAAGCAGTTAATCCTTCTCAACAGGAATGCAAGTTAAGCTTGAATACAGCACAACGGGGGTTAGCAGCGGCATTTGAGTTAAGCTGGAAGGAACTCAATCCGACGACCCAGAATATTGCCAAATTAATGAGCTTATTTACGCCAGATCCGTTCCTCTGGGATTGGGTAGAATCAGCTAGTGAGAGGCTTTCATTCTCAAGTAAAGACATTGCAATAGCAAGGGAGCAACTCTACGAACATCATTTAATTAATTTAGTACAAGAAGGAGATGATCATTACAAAATTCATCCTCTGATTCTAGACTTTTTTAAAATCAAGCTAGCAACTGATGAACAAGCATATGATATCAAACGAGCTTTTGCAGCCACTTTTGTGGTAATTGCAAAAGCAATTTGTCCATCGATGACTGTAGAGTCATTGGAGTCAATGAAAGATGCTGTTCAGCACATAACAGAAGTAGTAGAAAATCTCCGTGATACAGTAGATCATGAAGATTTCATGGCGTTACTGAATTGTAGTTGCAAATTTCGCGTATTGCAGCTATGAAGGGCAGGAATGCTTGGCATCGGTTCCCTCACAAATCAACCACTCAAGCTAGAGATTTGTTTTTATAAATCTCCTTCATGCTCGACGCATCCACCTGTTGAGTACAGGCGTTGTTAAGCGTTGCTTTTTTCTACGAGTCTAAATATTATTCTAAATACTCTTACAAATTTTTTTCTCTCTGTTGGGAAAGCACAATTGTTGATTTATCCAATCGTAGTAAATAACACAGAGTATATAGTGTAGAGCAAGAAATTAATTGAAAGTGGTATATTGATCAATGCCATTCCCCCAGTGATCGCAAATACAACTATATAGAATAGAATTTCCATCCGGACCAGCCAGAACCCAATCATATAGCTAGCCATACTAATCGAATTCTCAAATCCTCCCATTTTTGCTGACTGAGTTGTTCTTTTGCTTCTTCAGTTTTTGCCTCTGCTGCTCTAGCAGTGTCCATTCTTGCGTAGCTTTCAACCTTTGTTCGGCAATTGCATCTGCCTTGGTTGAGAAAATTTCCTCTACTTTATATCTATTGTCAGCTTATACGCTGTGTGGTTGCTCTACTCGGTGCTCGTTGTACTCTCGGATTCGCTTGGCGGTAGCTGATGCTTCTCAGGAGAAGGCGACAATTGTTTCATCCTCTCCCAGTCTTCCCATCGCCCCTCCATAATCAGGCGAACTGGAGACTTTGCCTCAATCTGCTCCAAAATCTGTGTCTCTAGCGCTCTTCCATCACTTTCTCCAGAGAAAAAAATAGAATCCTGACTATGCAAGACTTTCGGGCAAAAGGCATGATTCTTCCCATAATGTTAGAAAATAAAACTCCAAACCCTCTTAGGGTCTAGTGTTTAAAAGTTGTCTTCGATTTTTTTCCTCTCAGAGTGATGGAAGAGCGCTAGTCCTGCATAGAAGTTTTTAATAGACTTGTCCGGAAACCCCAAAGCCAGACTGTTCAAAGCTTTGGGGTAAAACTTTGATATTTGCGTAAAAACGTAATCATCAGAATTTGAGATAGTTACTGTTAGTTTAGAGTCATAAAAATTAAATTCTCCTTTTTTGAATTTTCTAATTATTCGTAGTAGCTAAGTTGGCAGAATTAAGCTACCAATTCTCAGTCTCACTAACCCGCAAACTGTTAAAATAATCTGCTCATACGTCTCAAGTTTTAAGCGAAATCTTTGTGAGGCTATCCGGAATATTTTAAGCAATCGAATCAAATGTTC
>JAJPJF010000270.1 GCA_021324415.1 Nostocales cyanobacterium Centralia_MAG_434 | reverse complement strand
TGTAATCCCATACATATTAACCAAGCGTGGCGTTTGGTCACCATAACGTTCAAACCAGGGACGTAAACTTTCTAAATTTAATGCTTCGCCGCCAAAAATCACATACCGCAATGCTAATTGAGCGATATTTGCTTCATCTGCACGTATAAGCTGCTGGAATGCAGAAGGTGTTTGATTGAGGACAGTAACTTTTTCTTGGATCAGCAGTTCCCAAAAAGCAGCTGGAGAACGACTTAACCAAAATGGAACAACAATCACCTTACCCCCGTAAAGCAATGCTCCCCACAATTCCCAAACAGAAAAATCAAAAGCAAAAGAGTGAAATAGTGTCCACACATCATTTGCGTTGAAGCCAAACCAAGGTTCTGTAGAACGCATCAAGCGCATGACGTTAGCATGAGTGACGACACAACCCTTGGGAGTTCCAGTAGAGCCACTAGTGTAGATAATATAGGCTGGATGTTGGGGTTGCAGCGATATTTGCAAGGGCAAATCTGGATAATGAGCAAGTTCACCCTCAATAGATTCCCAGCTAAAGACTTCTATGTCTGTGTCAAGGAATTGAGAAATCAGAGGTTCCACAATTAACAAGGAAACACCACTGTCTTCCAGGATAAATTGCAAACGTGAAGCAGGATAATTGGGATCTAGGGGAACATAAGCACCACCTGCTTTTAAGATTCCCAGTATAGCAACAACCATGTTTCCTGAGCGTTCCAGACATAAACCCACTCGGGTTTCTGGTTTTACGCCCAACGACTGTAAGTGATGAGCAAGACGATTTGCCTTTTGATTAAGTTCGGTGTACGTTAGGGTAACATTCTCAAATTGGACAGCAATATGTTGAGGATAGTTGCAGACAATCTCCTCAAAAGCCGTCACTAATGTTTCTGGTGTTGGGGATAGATTTGCACTGATTAAGGGTTTTTGGAAAAAGCGCTGACGTGCTTCTGTTGAGAGAAGAGAGATATCAAAAATCTGTTTGTCTAAATTTTCTAAAGCATCATTAAAAAGCTTTTGAAAGTGGGTCACCATTTGTTCGATGGTTTCAGCATCAAAATAGGCAAGGTTATAGTCAAAATCTATTTTGATATCACTTTGATGATCAAACTCTCGCACATATATTGCCAGTGGTGTTTTTTGTTGTCCACTGTAGAGGGGTACGCAAATTGTGTGAGTGTCCTCAAAAGCTTCACTATAGTCATGTTTTTCGTAGGAGAGGGTGATGTCAAACAGATTTTGATGACTTTCGGCAATTCGCTTCATCTCTCCTAGAGGGAAGCGTTGATGGCGATAATCTTGCCTTAATAAAGAACGGACTGTTTGTAAAATATCAGCTAAGGTTTCGTTACTATTGATTTCTATCCGAAACGGGAGCATGCTGACAAATAGCCCGATTGCCTCTTTATAAGCTTTTTTACTCCGATTTAAAATTGGTAGACCAATGACTAAATCTTTTTGGCGATAGCGTTTTGTTAAATAAATAAGTAGGATAGAAAGAATAAAATGAAATGCATTTGATTGGATTTCTTTACAAATGCTTTCTACTTGATTATATTGCTGTCGCTTAATATAGATTGCTTTCCGCCCGCCAAGTAGTTGGGGTTTTGTGATCTCTGGAAAAATCTTGGGACTTACATCTTGCAAACGCTGAGTCCAATAATTGCGATCGCTTTCAAAAGACTTAGATTGGAGATATGTAGTTTCTTCTTCTAAATAATCGATTAAAGTTAAATCTCGTTCTGCTTGCTGAAATTCACTCTTATGAAGAATTTGATTGTAAGTGTAAATCACTTCCTTAAATAAAAGGGAAGTCCCCCAACCATCAACGATAATATGATGAAATTTTCCATACCAGAGATGTTTTTGACTGCTAACTCGAATCAGCTGAAAACAGGCTAGTGAGGAATCTTGGCCAAAATGAAAGGGTTTTTGAAAATCACTCTCTATATATTCTTGAGCCAGTTCTTCACTGTTGTCATAATTTGAGAAATCAACTAAAGTCAATCTTGTATCTTGGTGTTCTGCTATTATCTGAAAAGGTTTACCCTCAAATTCATAAATACGAACTCGCAAGCCAGGATGACAGCGCAGAATTTGGTTTAAGGCACAATTGAAAACTTGAGTATCCAAAGTTCCGACAATTGTCCCAATTGCACCAATGTTCAAGTGCGAACCCTCAGACCACCTTAGTTGGTCAACATAAATATCAAGCTGATTTATGGATAATGGGAATTTCGTACTCATTATTAATTCATATCCTTGAAATTTATTTCAGTGTGGGTGAGGTAAGGCTAAAATAGCCCTGCCATCAGTTGACTTTTCTATTTATAGGGCGTCCATATTTCACAGTCGATACAGAAAAGTTAGGGACTTGGAGCGATCGTACTACTTAACTTTTCAGTACTCATGCCATCTCACTAAATTCTTGATACAAATCCATCACCTTGTCCCCCTTCCCTTGTCCCCCTTGTCCTCCTTGTCCTCCTTGTCCCCCTGACTCTTAGAGTTATTGAGAATTAGACTGTGGAAAAAGCCATGCTGTTTTGTGGTTTGAGTATGATATATTATGATTGAAAAAAAGATTATACGAAAACTCCTCGTATAATTAGATAGTTGCGCGGCACGGAACGAATAAACGACTATAAAGACTCAATGCAGAACTCCCTGAAGCTCGGATTCTTCATCCAGCCCGTCCACCCGCCGTCCCGTTCTTATAGGGACGTTCTTTGCGAGGATCGCGAAGCGGTCGTGCTTGCTGATCGGCTCGGCTACCGCGAGGCCTTCATCGGCGAGCATCTCGTCGACGCGGCCGAGACGATCACCTCGAGCCTCGCTTTCATTGCGAATCTCGCCGATGCGTGCCCGTCGATCACCTTCGGTACCGGCGTGCTTCCGCTCGCCAACTACCACCCGGCAATGGTGGCGGCGCAGGTCGCGATGGTGGACCACTTGGTGCAGGGTCGATTGATCCTGGGAGTCGGACCCGGTGTTGCCTGTGACGCAGAAGCCATCGGAGATTTGGGCTCGGATCGAAATCGCAAGACCCAGGAGGCGCTCGAGCATATGTGCCGAATCTGGAAGGAAGAGCCGCCGTACCGGATCGAAGGCAAGTTCTACCGGACCACCACGGAGCGCTCGCTCGATCAGAACATCGGAGTGGGTGTCGCTGTCCGACCGCTACAAGAGCCCCATCCGCCCATCGCCATCACCTCGATCCGACCGAGCGCTCAGGGACCGCACGTCGCGGGAGCGCGCGGCTGGTCCGGAATCTCGGCGACCTACGTGGGTGCGTACGTCGTCCGGGCCCACATTCAGAACTACGTGGAAGGCCGGCGATCGGCGGGCCTCTGTGCAGATGCTTCCGGGTGGCGCGTGGCGCGCAGCATTTTCGTGGCCGATGACGAGGCTACGGCACATCGCTACGTGCATCGTGAGGACGGCGCGCACGACTTCTACTTCCACGTCATGAGGACCAAGCTCGCGAAGGCCGGCGCGCTGGACGTCATGCGCGACTTTCCCGACCAGCCGGATTCCGATCTCTCTACGAAGCGGTGCATTGAGCGTCTCGTAATCGCGGGAACCCCTCAGAGCGTTGCGGACCAGATTCTTGCATTCCGCAACGAGGTCGGCGCGTTCGGTACACTGCTCTACACGGGCCACGACTGGACCGATCCAGCGCTCGCCCGGCGCTCCATGGAGCTCATGGCGAACGAGGTCTGGCCCCGGATCGCTCGGGCCGCGCATGGGACGACACCAAAAGGTCAAACTGACGGTAAGGCATTTTCAGTCTGATGGATAGCCAAACCAACTTCCCTTTTCCACATCCCGTGAAAAGTCAGCTTGTCCTCCTGTTCCCTATTCCCAACCTTTACAAATGAATTTAATTTTGTCCAACTACTCAAAGTATTGATATCCCTAAGAGTCCTAAAGCAAGCTTAAAAACCTCTAGTGCAGCTACACTAACGTTAGTGTAGGCAGCACTATTGCTCAAGGACTACCCCCACTTAACCAGCTTGCCTAAAGTATGGGGTCACTATCAGCTTGCTTGACTAAATCTTGGGCTACTTGTTGTTGGGCTTGCTTGTAAAACAAGGGTTTCCAAAATGCTTGTGTTTCTTTCAGTCGTAGCGGATGGCGATTGCCTCTGTACTGCGCAGAGCACCTGCTGTTACAGAAAAGTTAAGTTTGGTTCGATTGGTAAAATACTTAATTTTTCTGTATCGACGCTTTGAATTTTGAATCATATTCTAAATCTAGATGGTCGAGCGGAATTAGTTATTCAATCTTAAATATTTAACGGAGAGATACTTTGACTTATGAGTGTCAATTTGACTGTGGATAGAAATATTACAAATGTAATTCAATATCAAATACCGAATCTTACTTTACTTCCCAGCAGCAAACAAGTTACAAGGATCACCTTAAATCAGTTGAAATTAGACATAGCAAAATTGGAAAAATATCTGCAAGAGAAAGTAGAAGAAAAAACAAAGCAAGAGCAGAAAGCTTTAAAAGAAAAAATAGAGAAAGGAATTCAAGAACTTGAAACTATAGCAGAAAAAATAAATAGTTTATCAACTGAGATTGAAGCTCTAATGATTCAGTTTAAGGAAATTGCAGTTGAAGTGAATCGAAACTATCACCTCATACAGCTACCTCCTTTTTTAAGGCAAATAAAATCGGATAAATCAAAGCTAAATTGCTGGAGACCTCTCAATATATGGGATGTTCATTCTTCTTCCATTCCTACTGTTGTTAGGCGTGGCGCTAAATTTATCCTAACGGTCAAAATGGTGGATCTATTTAACGCCGAAAGAGATAAGTAGGTTCATAAAAACAACGCAACTATATTACGAAAAGTAGACAGGATTTAATACTTAACGGAAGGTAACCATGAAAAACAACGAACAACAAAACAACTCTATCTATCTTGTGGTGGTTAATCAAGAAGAACAATATTCCATTTGGCCTAAATGGAAAAAAGAAATCCCTTTAGGTTGGAGAACTGTAGGCAAAGAAGGTTCTAAAGAGGAATGTTTGGCATACATAGAAGAAGTTTGGACAGATATGCGACCCCTGAGTTTGCGAAAGGCAATGGCAGAAAAGCAAACATAAAAAATCAACTGCTGACATTACTAAGGTTATGAAAGAATATCAAATTGGCTTTGCTAGAGCTTTGATAATCCTCATCTATTTTTACGTTATGAGTCTTTGTATGGCAGATTCAGTCTATGTCATTATCAAATCCATTAAGACTCAGTTGTGTGTTTCTCATTGTACTCCGTCTTCATTAATTATCAACAACGAATTATGATAGCTGAACTGAAACGAGAATCCTGGGTTTCATTTCCCAAACCAAATCCCCAAGCTAGTCTGCGCCTATTTTGCTTTCCCTATGCAGGTGGTAAAGCAGTGAGCTTTCGCGGTTGGGAGAAGAGTTTGTTGAACACCGTTGAAGTTTGTCCTATCGAACTTCCAGGACGGGGAACACGATTGATGGAAAAACCATTTACTCATTTTTCGCTGCTGATCCCAACCATAACTCAAGCTCTCATACCCTATTTGGATAAGCCATTTGCTTTCTTTGGTCATAGCATGGGGGCAATAATTAGCTTTGAAGTTGCACGTCTACTTCGCAAAAAATACCGTTTGAGTCCAGTTCATCTGTTTATTTCTGGTCGCGGCGCACCACAAGTTCCCATTGAAATTAAGCCTATTCATAACCTCCCAAAACCTGCATTCTGTCAAGAACTGCGTCGCCTGAATGGTACTCCCGAAGAAGTCCTAGAAAACGACGAACTTATGGAACTGCTCCTTCCTATGCTGAGAGCAGACTTTGCACTCATTGAAAATTATGTATACACGGACGAACGTCCCCTTGATTGTCCGATCAGCGTTTTTGGCGGTCAGCAAGACTATAAAGTCAGTGGCGATCGCCTGCAAGCTTGGATCGAACAAACAACTGCAGATTTCTCAATGCAGATGTTTCCAGGCGACCACTTCTTCTTACACTCAGCTCAGCAACTTCTACTTCAAACCCTCTCCCAAAAACTGCACCAGCTGACTTATAAGTACCCATGCATAACTATTTAGAACTTTTTCAAACCAACTTTCCTGTTCCCTCTTAAAATTTGTCCCTAAAGTCCTAATTAACCAAATCAAAGTTATGACTAAAATTCCCAAGATTATCCATCAAATATTTTTTCAGGGTGAAGCTGCAGTTCCAGAAATTTATGCTCGTTATCATCAAACCGTTTTGGCACATCATCCTGACTGGAAACATTATTTTTGGGATGAAACAAAATCCCGGATATTTATCCAGAAAGAATATCCCTGGTTTTTAGAGGTATATGATTCCTATCCTTATCAGATTCAGCGTTGCGACACCATACGCTATTTCATCCTTCATCACTATGGTGGATTCTACATTGACATGGATATTGAATGTCTTAAACCTCTTGACGATTTACTCGAAGACTTTGAGTTAATTCTTTCAAAACTTGTTGACTTTAGTAACGCTATTATGGGTAGTATTCCTGGACATCCGCTCTGGTTAAAGATATTCGAGGAATTGCCACAACGCAAAGATAAATATCCTCCAAATATTAATCCCTTACTCAAGAAGTCAATGCCCTACTTTGTATGTTACAGCACAGGACCAATTTTATTAAATGATTGTGTAGTAACAGGCAAGTTTCATGAAAGTTCTACTGTCCGCGTCTGTCCAGGATATATTTTTGAACCGGGCGCTCCTATGGAAATTGATGGGAAAATTATTCAGCGAAATAACACAGAACAGTCTTACACCATACACCATATGACCAGTCATTGGCTTCCTCTGCGTCATCGGATATCCAATGCTATTTTTCGTTTTTTCGTAAACATCTACTGGAAAATTCTCTCTTTACAAACACTTTAGATATTAGTTTTTATCATTACTCGAAATTAGAAAAGCCATGAAAACACTAGAGGTGTACAACCTTCAAAAGAAATACCAACAAGGTAAAAAATCCATAGAAGCGTTATCTGGTTTATCATTAACTATCAATGCTGGAGAAGTGTTGGCTTTTCTAGGTCCAAATGGAGCTGGAAAGACAACCAGTATCAAGATGATTGCAGGCTTAATTCGACCAGACGCTGGATGGGTGAGAATAGCAGGTTGCAATCCTCACTCCAATCCACAGGCGCTGCGCATGCTGGGTGCGGTACTAGAAGGAAGTCGTAACCTCTACTGGCGGTTAACTCCACAGGAAAATCTAGAGTATTTTGGGGTATTGAGAGGAATTGGTCGCACAGTTGCGCGCAAGCAAGCACTAAAGCTGTTAGACCAATTTGGTTTGATGCATAAACGTAGTACGCCTGTAAAGGCACTTTCGCGAGGAATGCAGCAGAAGTTAGCTATTGCAGTAGCTTTAGTTCATAAACCCAGCCTTCTGCTATTAGATGAACCCACTTTAGGTTTAGATGTGGAGGCGTGCCAAAACGTTAAAGCCTTGGTGCGACAAGTAGCATCTGAAGGCTGTGCTATCTTACTCACCACCCATCAATTGGATGTTGCAGAAGAAATATCAGACCGGGTGGCAATTATTCAAAAAGGGAAGATAATTGCAGAGGAATCAACAGAGGAAATTATCCGGCGTTTTTCTGGGTCCACCTATACTATCAAATTTGAAGGTTCTCTAGACCCAATACAAATCACCAAAATTGAGGCTTTAGGTGCAATCATCGAAGCAGAAAAAATTATTTATACTGGTACAAAACCCGGACTATATAAGGTTTTAGGAATTTTAGAACCATTACCTTTATCACACGTAAAACAAGATCAATCAGATCTCACTCAAATATTTTTAAAATTAGTAAGAGAATACAATCATGATTGAACTATTCCAGGCTGAAATCAAACGTATTTGGATAGAGTTTATCCGCTACCCTGTTGATACTATTAGCGGCATCCTTGCTAACACATTCGTTTTTTATGGACTGTTTTTAAGTGCTAAGTACATTGGTGGTCCCAACTTACAAGTGGGTGAACGGCTAGATGCTATTGTGATTGGCTATGTGCTTTGGACGCTGGTTGTATTTACTCTTGAAGGTATTGCCTTTGGACTCCAAGTAGAAGCCCAAACTGGAACTTTAGAACAGGTATTTCTATCACCATTCGGTACCTTAAGGGTTTTGATGATTCGCGGGATTGCAAATCTCACCTTAAATGTAGTGTTAATTTGTGGTGTCTTAATATTTACCATGCTGCTGACGAAACGTTACTTACACTTTCCAGTAAGTATCATCCTACCGCTCGTTACAGTGTTACTGGGAGCTTATGGTCTGTCCTTGATGATGGCAGCTTTAACCTTACTTTATAAACGTATCCAACAACTGTTGGGGCTGGTTCAGTTTGCACTCTTTTTCTTGCTGACCTTTCCCTCTGAAATCTGGAATAGATCTCTACAGAATTTGAGAGTCATACTACCAATGACTGTGGGTTCAGATGTCCTTCGGGATTTAGTGGCACGTAATCAAAGTCTAGACTTATCTAGTTTCTTGCTTGCCTTAATGAATGGAATGGGATATTTCATTGTGGGTGTGTTAGTGTTTCGTTGGGCTGAACGCCAGGCCAAGCGTCAAGCAATACTCAACGGGTACTGAAATTCCTAGGTATCAAAAGTTTTAAACGTAAAGATTGACCTCCCAGCTACCCCAAAGAGAACGTGGGGTGGCTGTTTTATTTCTCCCCATTTGTCTAGCTTTTGTCTATCAAAGTTAAGCTAGCACTGTAGAATGATAGTAATCTCATTAACTGTATTGTCACGTCCTTCGGTGGGGGTGACATTTTATTGCGGTTCTACAATTAGGCCTCAAGCTAGAGAAACTATCACCTGGTGCCAAGTAGCTAAAAGTATTCCTAATCATGGCTTTCAGCGGTTATCTTCCTGAAGATACAAAAGTTCACGTAGTTCCTGTTTTCATTGTGGTTGTAAAATCACCTATGCGATTTATCCGCGCCTCATTCTACAGTGATAGAGTTGAACAAATCTCTGAGCCAAGAGTACGTTATCCTAGGAATGAATTAATATATCGACAACCCAAACCCCACCCCGAAGACCCCGCACTAGTGTGGGGCTTCATCGTCTTTATCCCCGCCTTATATATAAATTACGCTCTCCTGCCACAAATTTAGAGCATACTACAAAGCTACATATTCCTCTTACGTACTACATAAATTTAGGGCACGGGTACGAGGCAACGAACCGCGATCGCACTGGGTTAGCACTTAGCACTAAAATATACATCGCATCCTATTGCTAGGAGCATATGTCAAGCTGTTTTTTATTTTATACTATGCTTTGATCTCTATTATAGAACTACTTTCTAATAAGTAAATGACACCAAATTACTGAAAAATATAGGTATTTTTTGCGTAAATCTGCTATAGATAATACCCCAAAAACTAATTATTATAATTATTGAATATTTAGCTATAAACTAAATTATGAATTGAGTATTTAGCAAAAAAAGTCTAATCTGAAAAAATAAAATATGAGAAGAAACCATTATAAATAAATTTCATTTACCCAATCGATCATATTTTTTTCACTTTTGAAAGCACAGTCACACAATACTGATAGAAGCTCCCTCGCAGGTGCAGTAGTATTAAACCTCTTACTTTTTTTGATTTCTCTACTCATACTTGTAAAATTCCCGTAGAAATCAAGGGCTTTAACCCCAATGATTATTTTAAGTACAAAGATGTTAGAGGAGATAAACCATGAAACTTGGTGCCATTCCTGAGAATCTCATTGAGCGAATTTTACTTGCGTCGGGAGTGGTGCCAACACCCCTCATTGACACTTTGATAGCCATGTTGCTAGCGCGAACTGTTATGGTGGGAACAAAGCTTGGCGTATTCCAAGCACTTGCACTAACAGCGCTTACTGCAGACGAAGTTGCATCACACTGTCTGACTCACCCAGAGACTACACAAAAATTGCTGAACGCACTTGTAGGCGTAGGCTATCTGCGTGTTGATAACAACCGTTACTTGCTTGCGCCAGTTGCCCGAAAATATCTTCTGCAAAATCGCCCACAATCACTCCATGAGAACATGATCTTCCGATTTTTGGAATGGGCTGCCACTGAACATTACGAAGACTTTCTCCGCAGTGGGAAACCTCTTGACATTCATAAAGCACTATTAAGCAATGAACAATGGAGGCTGTATCAACGAGGGATGGGCTCAATAGCAAAAACATTGGCTTCGGAAGTAGCACAACGCACGCTGGTTCCACAGAATGCACGTGATATGCTTGACATCGGCGGTTCGCATGGGTACTACTCAGTTGCACTCTGTCGCCGTCATCCGAAGCTTCGTGCGGTCATCCTCGATCTCCCTGAAGCAGTCGAACAGGCAGCACCCCTCCTTGCCCAAGAGGGTATGGGTGAGCGCGTCATACACCGAGTCGGTAACACGCTCACTGATGACCTTGGCACCGAAGCCTGGGACTTAATCTTCATCGCCCAAGTAGTACATCACTTTGACAATGCAACTAACCGTGAGTTAGCCCGACGTGTCGCACGTGCGCTCCGAGTTGGTGGAGTGTTTGTGATTCAGGAGGTGACCCAGGATAGAGTACCAAAAAAAGCTGGACAATTTGGTGCCCTGATGAACCTCTTTTTTTCCGTCACGAGTCAGGCAGGAACCTGGTTGTTGGAAGAGATCGCTGATTGGCAACGGCAAGCAGGTCTAGTGCCACTTAAACCTATCCAGTTTCGTTCTATGCCTGGAGTTTGGCAGCAGACAGCAGTCAAACGATAGTTGTCGTAGACTTTCCAGATTTTTTCTCATTCAAGAATCAGAGCAAATCATAACTTGCTAGCTGT
>JAJPJF010000191.1 GCA_021324415.1 Nostocales cyanobacterium Centralia_MAG_434 | reverse complement strand
TTCAGTCAATATTACAACACACCACTTTCATCATTTCATCTTTTGCACTCCTTGAAAATATAATAAATATTTCTTATGCACTGAGTATTTCATGATACTTAATTCCCTGTAGCCAATTGTGGCTAATACCTGCGGCGTGCGTCGTGATCGCCCTTTTGGGAAAACTTTTTGGTTTACTGATAGTTGGTGGTTTTTTAGATGGCATCGCTGTTTGGGTGCGTGAGATCTGGCGTCCATTACAAGAACAATCACCTTCAGTTATTGAACTGGAGCGATTACGTGCATTAAGGTGTCTGACTCACTTTGAAACACTCTCACATAAACTCGACCAGCGTTCTCAGCTGAGCCACATCATGCTTGCCTGTGCTTTGGGGATCATGGAAGCACGTATTAAACAATTGCAATGGCGACCAAAATATTTGAAACTCGCTAATTGGTACGATGAATTCTCTCATCGCCCCTCTATGCAAGCAACGGTACCTGAAGTATGAAATATAAGGTATTTAAGGCGTAAATAAATTAATAGCCCCCTTACAAGAATCACTCTCTACACCCACTCTCATCCAAGAAGTTTCACAAAATGTAACTGTCTCAAGCATTGCGTTACACCAGGAGGAATTTTCAACTTATGTGCAAATCAGGGCGGAAAATTTCAATTTATGCGCAAATTAGTACGGGAAATTTCAACTTATGTGAAAATCACATAGCTGAAAGCCCCATTCTATCGTGGCGGAAGTTTCAACTTATGTGCAAACCCACATTCTGATGATGTAGGTTTGCACATAAGTTTTTTAGGCAGGAAGACAGAAGTACTTTAGTTGGGTGATGCCATACATAATGTAATATCTAATAGTGTCGTTTGCTTTAATGTGTCTGACATTGACAGTGGCGCGGACTGAATTAGCGCGTCTGCAGTCTCACTTAAGGCTTAAGCAGACCCTTTTCATTCCTCCTCTGAAGAGAAAGCTATCACTGAGGCATCTGGAGATATTGACTGCCTTACGAGTGATAGCAAATCACAAGAGGCAAAACGAGCAAGCTTTAATTCTTGGTAAAGCTGTAATTACCTTATGTAATGATTGATTTAGAAAATTCTTCTCTAATAAATTTCGGCAATTCATCCCAGCTACAAAAGCCCGTGCGGTAATTTACAAATTGATATCCAAAAATATTAGAGATATCATTTTCAATTTGTGAATCATTTTTGATTATTTCAATTTGGTAACTAAATAGCCATGTATGCCTTAAATTCTTCGAGAATGAATACTTAATACTATTATCCCTGCAATATCCGCTTATCATCAGAATCTCCACTTAAAAGATTATGCATTCTTATTCGAGTGGCAAAATATTTTAGATTTATTTGTAAAGTACTTGGCAAAAAATCGTTAGATTTTGACATATTGAGTACAAACTACAAGCGCATCTCCGTCAAAATTGCCTGTTGTTCCTCACGTTCCCGTCGTGCTTGTTCAGCAGCTCACAAACGTCATCTAAGGCACCTTCTATAGGAAACACAAGTGTAATATGGGGCTCAATGAAATTAACTTGTGGGTCGTATTCCTTCCTGATTTGATTGATTTTTGTGATGGTGATCGCAGGAAAATGTACGAGTGCATAGAACATATTGAATTAATTGGAGTACGATACTAATTCCGTGAAGTACTACATCAATTGCAAGTCATCTACTCGCCCAACCTGAAATTAGAGCTAGAGGTAGGACTTACAGTTCTAAAAAAGTTCTCAAAAAAATTCATATTTGTTTACAAAAATATCTCGCTAAAGACTAACGATTTTTTCCTCTATTTGTAGGAAACCACCCTGATATTGATCTTTTCTCTATTTAGCTGCTTTGACTTGAGAAGAAACTGTCCAAATCTTGATAGTCTCGTCCTCACTGCCACTAACAAGGGTATGACCTTGAGAACTAAAAGCCACAGACCAAACTGCTTTATTATGCCCAAAGAGAGTGCCTAGCAATTGTCCGGTCTGTGAATTCCACAACTGAATCGTTTGGTCATAACTACCACTGGCAAGAATCTTACTATCGGGACTAAAAGCAACAGACAACACTGCATGATTGTGTGTTGCAAAAGTATGCTGCAACTGTCCAGTTTGAGGATTCCACAACTTAATTGTCCCGTCGTAACTACCACTAGCAAGGTGCTTTCCATTAGGACTGAAAGCGATAGACAAAACTGCCTTGTCATGAGCTGCTAAGGGAGTTCTAAGCTGACCATAGTTTGGGGTTAAAACCCCAGAACCCAACTGCCAAATCATGATTTTTCCATCAAGAGTGCCACCAGCAAGAAGTTGCCCATCGGGGCTGATGGCAACGGATTTTACTGGGTCTGTGAGATTTAAAGTGCGGATTACCTGCCCAGTTTCCACATTCCACAACTTGACTGTCTTATCCCAACAGCCAGAAGCTAAAGTTTTGCCATCAGGACTGAAGGCAACAGACTCAATATCATCTGAATGTCCAGAGAGAGTACGTATCTTAATGCCATTTTGCAGATTCCACAAACTAATCCGGCGATCCCAACTTCCACTAGCGAGGATATGCCCATCAGCACTGATGGCGAGGGATGAAACTGCAACACCATCACCATTGATGGTATGGAGTAATTTGCCAGTTTGCAGATTCCAAATTGTAATCTTGCCGTTGTAACCCCCAGCAGCTAAAGTTTTGCCATCAGGGCTAATGGCGATCGCATAGATCCAAGTTGAATTGCCTTTTAGAGTTTGAGACGGTTGAGTGGTTCGCTGATATTGAGAAGCTATTGGGAGCACCTTTGAGTGTGAAATACATTTAAATAAACTTAACCCAACAACAGCTACTATAGTGATTTTTAAGGTTTTCGAAACTTTTCTCATAACATAATAAAAAAATATTTTTGAAGTAGATACCACTAAAGAAAGGATAGCAAAAGGCTTGTTTGAAACGTATTATCCTATTCATTACTTTTCTCTAGTAAATTGTTACTGGTTAATCCAGAAACGTTGAATCCCGTAACAAATCTTTACATTCATATGTATACTACTCCTAGTATGACCAATTTCACCAAGTAAAACTTAGTTGTCTGAACCAATGAATATAAC
>JAJPJF010000426.1 GCA_021324415.1 Nostocales cyanobacterium Centralia_MAG_434 | reverse complement strand
GGTTGGATCAGGAGTCTTCCGCGTTCATGCCTTTATTTACCTGGTTGGGCATCTGGGGAGACTTAGGGTTTCTCGGTCTAGCGAGCTATATGTATCTTTGCTATGTAATCTGGAGTCGTCTATGTTTAGATGACTTTTCCAGGTTTTTAATGCTCACTCTGTTTGTCTTTGGTCTCATTTTTACTCAGATGGAAGAGCCTGGTCAAACTCTCACTGTAGCTTTTATGATCGGCTTACAATGGCATGAGCGGCGGATTGCTAGGGAGGCGCGTCAGCGTTCTTGAGCAACCTCTGCTGTCAATGAACAGAATTAGATAAGATAGGCACTTAAGGCGTAAATACATTAAAAAAGCCGCCTTCAATGAATAAGTCCATATCCCCAGGTGGGTAAGGCGAAAACTGTATAACAAAAAATTAGGAACCGATAGAAATTTTTTTGCTAGGAGGAGTGATCGCCGCCCTTGGAGGAGTGGCCACAGCGCTGATTACCTCAGGCGGTGAGGTAATTCGGGAAATTACCAAAAGCGCGATTGTCGCAACTCTGAAGTTACAGGATGAGTGGGACGAAATCTTGGACGAAGCCGAGAAACAGTACGAGGCTGAAACTGGGAAATCGAAGGAGATTGTAGACAAACAAACACAAGAGATTGCTCAAGAAGCAAAAGGTGCTGGGGAGGTTGTTGTCTCTACACTCATACTCTAAACAGCTAGTACCGTTTTGTCATAGAGGTTGCCAGTCCAGCCATGATTAGATGCTTGCGTCCAGTTGTTTCAATTGCACAGACAAATTCCGGTGTTTCCCAGGAGTTGTTGGTGGCGTGCCGTACATGAATAGCATCCGGTAATATGACCCCTAACGCTCGAGCGTTTTGTAATCAGGCTGCTCTTTTCTGGTGGTTCAGGCTCCGTGTTCTGAGGCTTGAGCGTTATGTAATAAGGCTGCCCGATTTCAAGTGGCCTAATGAAGAGAGCGCAGTAGGTTATTCGTGGTAATCAGGCGCAATCATTTTATTACGCCTTAAGTGCCTAAGACAAAGTATCACCAGAAGTCGTGCTCGTGCCTATTGCCTTGTCAATTTGTTGAAGTACCTCCGAATCGAGCTTGGGAATAACGTTGATCGCTTTCATGTTCTCGACGATTTGCTCTGTGCGGCTAGCCCCGGTGATGACTGTACTAACATGAGGATTGCTGGCACACCAAGCGATCGCCAACTGAGAAAGGGTGCACTCAAGTTCCTTGCTAATCGGTCGCAGACGTTCGGTGGCAGCGATCCACTCAGGATTAGTGACTTGTTGGTGTAACCATTCGTAACCAGGTAATGTGGAACGACTCCCTGGTGGAATTCCATCAGCATATTTGCCTGTCAAGACACCCGAAGCTAGCGGACTCCAAGTGGTCAACCCCAACCCCAGCTCATCGTAAAGTCGAGCATATTCTTTTTCTACCCGATGACGATGAAACAAGTTGTACTGAGGTTGCTCCATCACAGGCTTATGAAGATGGTGCCGTTCAGCGATTTGCCAAGCACTGACAATTTCTGCTGCTGACCATTCTGAGGTACCCCAATAAAGGGCTTTGCCACGCTCAATCATGTCGTGCATTGCCCATACTGTTTCTTCAATTGGCGTATTAGGATCAGGTCGATGGCAAAATACCAAGTCTACATAATCTAATTGCAATCGCTGCAGGGAACCATCAATTGCATGGAGTAAGTATTTCCGATTGAGAGTGTTCTGACGATTAGGACCATCGGCAATCCCCCAGTAAAACTTGGTGGAGACAATATAAGAATCGCGCTCCCAACCCAGTTTCTTGAATGCTATTCCCATGAGGGTTTCAGATTTTCCACCTGCATACACTTGAGCATTATCGAAAAAATTCACCCCTGCATCCCTAGCAGCAGTGAGGGTTTCAATGACAGCGTTCTGATCTACTTGATTGCCGTAGGTGACCCAAGATCCTAAAGATAACTCACTGACTTGCAACCCACAGCGTCCCAGTCGTCGATATTTCATACTCAGTTCTTCCTATAGCAACGCCAAAGCAGAGCCTTCAATAAATTCAACGCAGTAATCAATACTATCGCACCTCATGGACAATTATGAGCTAAGGGAGATCCTTAAAAATAAAAACAAGCGCCAATGTTTGTTAGGCACTTGCCAGTAATAAAATGTCCAGCCTTTGTTTGTTGATTTGTCGGCGCAGTAGGTTATTCGTGGTAATAAGGCTGGACATTTTATTTTTTGGATCTCCCTTAGTTCGCTACTCGCAGAAAGATATTTGTTGTAATAAGGCGCTTGTTTTTATTTCATGGCAAGTGCCTAATCGCTCATCAATTGAACAAAATGCTCATTTGCAGTAAACCAAAAACTTTTGGAAAAAAACGTAATAATAAGGGTTCCAGCGCTGGTGAACAAGAAGGCAAACAGCATTGGGTTAAGAGCGTTCACGTAGTGGTGGCAACAGCCTCGCCTTAAGGTCGGTGGTGGCATCGGCTGAAATGCTCATGGATAGGTTGTTTGTGGAATGCCTCTATTTAGGTGAAATGTCCGTACGGCAAGGCTTCTAAAAAACTTTTTGGTTTACTGACAGTCCTGTCTGC
>JAJPJF010000076.1 GCA_021324415.1 Nostocales cyanobacterium Centralia_MAG_434 | reverse complement strand
GGGAGACAAGGGAGACAAGGGAGACAAGGGAGACAAGGGAGACAAGGGAGACAAGGGAGACAAGGGAGACAAGGGAGACAAGGGAGATGAAGGATGGAATTTACTTGGAAACAGGTAACCAAATGATAAACGTTGTGCCTGGCATATTTGATGGTGTTATGAGTGGGGATATGGCAGGGCTAAAAACTTGAATTTCACCCTGCATTTGTTCTATAAGCTGTTTGGCAATCATAAATCCTAAACCTGTACCAGGAATTTCGGTTTGAGCTTGTACTCCTCGGTAGTGTCGTTCCCCAAGATGCTCTAGATCTTGCGGTGGAATTCCAGGACCACTGTCAGTAATAGCGATTCCTTGAAAATTCTCTTTTTCTTGCCCTGCTTGAACTAAAATCTTGCCATTAGTGGGAGTGTATTTCAATGCATTATCAATAATATTGCTTAATGCTTCCCGTAATGCCTTGATGTTGGCACGTACTGGGGGCAAATTAGGGGGTATCTCAGCAAGTAGTTGCAAATTTCTTTCTTGAGCGATCGCCTGAGCAGAAATTAACAATGGTTCTAATACGTCTACGATTAGGCAGTCTGTTTGTTTGTCTCCTGCTTTAGGTAATAATAGCGGCATTTCTGGTTGTTGCACTGTTGATTTCATAAATTGAGGTAGTGCTGAGACTTCCAAATCTGGAAGTCTCAGGTCGATGACCTCATCAAACTGTTGCAACAATTCTTCAAGGCGATCGCTTTCTCGTACAATACTGGTTGCTGCTTCTCGGTTTGCATCTCCTGGACGCAGTCGCTTTAAAAGCAGTTTGCCAAACGTTCGTAACGCTGTTAGAGGATTGCGGAATTGGTGCAAGAGATTATCCAGCAAATCTTGCTGCTTTTCTTGCAGAATTTGCTGTTGATGTAACTGCTGCTGTAACCATGCTCGACGCTGATCTAAAATACATGCAAGAGACAGCGTTTGGGCAATCCTTTCAATTTCACTTCGTTCTTGTTCATTCCATGTTCGGTCTTCTCTGCGAGTCACCAATAACCCCATCATCATGCCCTCATGCACGAGAGGTAAAACAATTTGCTCACCACTTAACAAATAGTCTTCTTGAGAATTGGGTGGTGCAGTCGCAGTTTCTGTTCCTTGTGATTGAGTAGGAAAATCTTCTGCTGCTGTTAATAACTTCCCTTTGTGGTCAGGCAATAATGCCAAAGTTCGTTCTGTCGGTTCCATTGCTGTTTCCGGATAAACTACCACAGGAATAAGTTTCGTCTCATTTGCTGAAGTTTCTACCAATTCTTGTGTTAGATAGACGATGCTCAAGGATGCTTTTAACCCTTGAGCCAAGAGTGCCATTTGTTCTTGACACAGAGCAACAAACTCAGAACCGGCAGACATTAACATTTTTCAGATCTTACTTAGGGTTATTGAGCTAAAGGAGGGGACAAGAAACAGGAATTAGTTGTACTAATTTAACAAAGCTTAACTAATATCTTGTAAGTTATGGTTCGCTCTGTGGCATTATATCCTTCACGACTTCTGATTTATTTACCTTCACAACAAATTAAGTGTCGTTGTGTCAAAAGATGAAAAACTGTTGATTTTTTGAACTAGAACTTTTATAATAACGACTGATTTTGTAGCTATAACTACAATCTGTAGCTTCAAAGAGGAGGAGAATAGGTTGGCAAGGAGACGAAAGAGGAAAAGTCGTCGTCGCCAGGAAGGACGGCGGATTTTAGAGCACGTGCCTCAATATAGCATCGAAAGTGGCGAAGATAAACCAGTGACAGCAGCGAGAAAATTTATTCAAGCTGAACGTATACCACCTCCTGCTTTACTACTTGTAAAGCGGAACGAACATACTACAGATCGCTATTTTTGGGCTGAGAAGGGGCTGTTTGGTGCTCAATACGTAGAAGAGAATCATTTCTTATTTCCCAGTCTGAGAACGCTCGAGAATTCTCCAGGACAGGAACCCGTAGCTGTGGCTGCTAATCGTTGAACCATCAATGGTTATCATAGGGTTTGAGCCTGGCTTTTGACAATCATTAACTGGCAAAAGTGCTAGGTTTATTTAAAAGATTCATTTTTTTTTAAGTTTTCAGCTAATTTGTCAGTAGGGCTAGTGAGCGCGAAATGGATTATCAACTCTTGTCAAACTAGTTAGTTGGTATGAGTTGGTTTTTGATTTGAATATAAACACGGGAGTGAAAGTCATAGTGACCCCATCTTAACCTAAGCAGTTCCTGCTTAGTGTATCCATAATAAGGTCACCGTCCTCTCTTGATGAGAGGGGAGTCACCCACTAGGGGTATGAATTAGAGCAGCAGTTATCGTGTTACATGTACTATGGTGTTCGGGAATAAATGCAGTCAAATGCAAACAATCAATTGTGGTTGAATTACCAAACACGCTCTTTCAGGATAATCATAACTTGTGCTTCTTTCTTCCTTACTCGTGTTCATTTTCCTAAAAATTCGTCAGAAGTCTGTTTCTCATACTCGCAGATGGTCGATGGTTTTGGATTTTAGATCTCAGAATGATCTCACAATCTTTTGGAGCTAAAATCCAAAATTGCCACGTCAGCATACATAATAGAAGTGCTTTTTACGCGGACACAACTACTTGAGATCTGCGTCAGTATGCACTGAAGTTCTGAGCGATGTTTCATTTGCTCAGACTTCTTTTCATATTTTGGGTGCAGTCAAAATCTTACAGCAATTCAAGCAGAAAAGACAAAGGACACATAACCCCTTTTAGGTTTGCTAGTTCCCGACGGCGGGAAATCCGCCTGCAGGACTAGACTCAGTAGCTGCATACAGAAAGGGTGTCTTACCAGTTAGCTTTGCTCATACAGTTCTAAATGTAATGCTCTTCGTAACTCAATAAGTTCATCCCGGTGAGCAATAACAGTAATTTTGCTTAGGGGGTGTTGTTTGCTTTGAGTTTCTTCTACTTTAAGCAATACTAGCTCATTCCTTTCAGCTTTTTTCCAATAAAAGATACCGCTTAAAGGCGATAGCAGCACCATTCCTAGAAATAGTGTACTGAGATGAGGAAAAAGCAGTGATAATACCAGTGAGAGACAAAGAATCCCTGCTGCTGCTAGCAACGTCAAAAAGATTGTTAAAAACCAGCTGGGTTTAACCAATCCTTCAAAAGTGACTTGATTTTCTACTGGGTCTACCGCTGCCACTCGGTAAGACCGCATGCGAAAATACTCTTTTAATTGAGGCAATAAACTAGCTTCGTCTAACGAAGACACTAGCTGCGCTGTTTCTGTGCGGTCTTTGGTCGAGGCTCGGATAAAGAAAAATAGCCCAACCGAGAGCAACAGAGTTAGCAGCAACGTTGATGGCAGAATAGCAGTATCCATAACTAATTGTTACTGATTTATTGGAGGAGACTTATTCATTATTAATTATTTTGTTAATGAGTCCTCTGGTTGATGTACTTTTGCCACAAACTAGCCAAATCCTGGGATTGAAATTGCCATTCTGGCGAGACTTGGTACATCCGCCGTGGACGTCCGCGTCCTTCAAGCTTTTTCCAATATCCAGTGATTGCTCTTTCGTCTTCAAGAAATTTAATCGCACTGTAAAGCACGGTATCTGAAAGGCGATAAGTGGGGTATTCAGTTTCTAGTCTTTGAATCAACTCAGTTCCATAAGATTCCCCTTGTAGCAAAACATACAAGATATAACAAACTGCTAGTTCCTGACAAAGGTAAGTAGGAGGAGGATTCTCAAAGAATTGATATATATCCTCGAGTTTCATGGTTTGTGAATGGCTAAAAATATGCCCAAAGGTTGAGCCTATAGTTCTCATTTGGAGTACATAGTGCCGCACCCTGATGGCTAAGTATATAACGCTACTTAGGCTGAACTGTCAAAGCGCAAAAACTATACAGTAACCTACATTTTGTAAATTGTGGGAACGCGAGTCTTCTAGGAGGAAAATCCATGCCAAAAAAATCGCTTATACTGTATGCGCCAGTTTGAGGAATGCAAAAAATCGCACTCTTTAACCAAGCTCTAGACGGTGTAGTGAGGAGGGAATAGACAACATTTGTGCCGTCATCCTTGTGTCAAGTGATGCCGAGTGTATGGGAACTGCTGAAGCACAATAATGTCGCCTAAGCAATTTTAAGGGTAAAATGCAGCTTTTTGAGCAAAACTTAATAAACACTTTGTGGGATAGTGATTACCCCATTGCGAAATCTTAAAAATTAAGCCTAGAGGCTAATCTGATTCAAGATTTGTAAATAGTAGACACATCTGAGCAAGCTTTCTGTACTGAATTTTTGACTAGAGCTATTTTTTACCATCTGATAAGTGTGATAGTAAATTTAGCAAACTCCCAGCACATTAGTGATCCGTATGTCAGATTCTTCTCTACTTCGGGCCATTGCCCAAACGTTTCGCCTTACAGGTTGGATTAGCTTCTGGGCTCAGCTAGTACTAAGTATAGTTGCTGGAGGGATTTTGCTGTTTGCCATCACGAGTCAGAAAACTGGCAGCGGAGGTAGCAATCCAGGAACTGGAATTGGTGTATTGTTAACAGTCGGTGGACTGATCACCTTAGTTGTGAGTATCTATCTGGCTTTTCGTTATACGAGAATTGGCAGACAACTAGAATCCTCAAATCCCAGCAACCGCCCACGTAAAGTTGAAACCCTCCAAGCTCTGCGCTTTGGACTGACCATAAATTTAGCAGGGATGTTTTTGACTCTTTTAGGAGCAGAAGCAATTGTTGGTACTTTGTTATCAAAGTCGCTTACCTTGCCACAAATTGGTACTGGAGTGTATACCCAACTTGACCCTAGTAGAGTTATCCAATCTATAGATATTTTTGTTGTCCAAGCAAACACTAATACTGTTTTGGCTCACTTTGCTGGTCTAGTGGCGTCGATTTGGCTCCTAAATCGCGCTACCAAGTCGTAGGTAAGAGAGAGGGAAACAGACAAGAAAGATCTGACTCCCTTATCTCCCCATCTCCCTCACTCCTTTTTTGTCAATAGACTTTGCAATTCTTGTGAGAGCAAGTCAAAATCATAATATGCTGATGTTTTGGCAAAAAATAGGCTACAAACAAAAGAAAAATCTGTGCTGGATATTAAGCAAATACGAGATAATCCTCAATTGGTTCAAGAAAAGTTGAAAACTCGTAGTCATCACTACGAAATTCAACCCTTGGTAGAGTTGGATAGAGAACAACGTGAATTGGAAGCCAAGCGAAGTCAACTTCAGGCACGCGGCAATGAAATTGCTAAACTAATTCCTGAAAAGATTAAAGCTGGCAGTGACCCTAAAGGAGCCGATGTTCAAGCCTTGCGTGATGAAGGTAGCTCTATCAAAGCTCTTATTAGTTCCTTGGAGCCTCAAGAAAAAGAACTCATAGCTAAAATTAATGAACTTTTACTTGCACTCCCCAACTTACCTAGCGATTCCACCCCTATTGGTCAGAGTGAGGACGATAACGTAGAAGTACGTCGTTGGGGTGATGAGTATATTCCACAAAATCCACATATTCTTCCTCACTGGGAGATTGGAGAAAAGTTGGGTATTCTCAATACTGAGCGTGCTGTGAAAGTGGCACAAAGTCGCTTTGTCACTCTTATAGGTGCTGGAGCAGCATTGGAGCGCGCATTAATTCAGTTTATGCTTGATCACCAAATAGCTGCAGGATATGTGGAGGTTATTCCTCCGTTTTTAGTAAATACCGACTCTCTAACAGCAACAGGTCAACTCCCTAAATTTGCCGAAGAAAGCTTTAAGTGTGCTGCTGATGATTTGTGGCTGACTCCTACAGCAGAAGTTCCTATTACTAACCTCTACCGTGGTGAAATACTTGCTGCTGAAAATTTGCCTATCTATCACTGTGCTTATACACCCTGTTTTCGTCGAGAAGCGGGTAGTTATGGACGTGATATGCGGGGTTTGATTCGCCTGCATCAATTTGACAAAGTTGAATTGGTAAAATTTGTCCACCCTAACACCTCCTTTGACGAACTAGAAAAATTGACGAGGAATGCAGAAGCCATTTTACAGGCGCTAGAGTTACCTTACCGGGTCATAGAGTTGTGTACTGCGGACTTAGGATTTTCTTCTGCCAAAACTTATGATCTAGAAGTTTGGCTTCCCTCTTCAGGAAAGTACCGGGAAATTTCTAGCTGTTCCAATTGCTTGGATTTTCAAGCGCGACGCGCACAAATTCGCTTGAAAGAAAGTGGTAAGAAAGGAACCCAACTTGTGCATACACTCAACGGCTCCGGTTTAGCCGTGGGACGTACAATGGCAGCAATTTTGGAAAATTATCAACAAGAAGATGGGACAGTGCAAATACCAAAAGCGCTACAACCTTATTTGAAAAGGGAAGTGCTGTGAGGGAGAGTTAGGAGTGGGGCATGGGGCATGGTACAAGAATAGCGAGAGTGTCTTTTTTCTCCTAGTGCTCCTAGTCTCCCTAGTCCTCCTTATCCCCACTCCCCCATTGAAATATGCCATTGAGAGCAGTGCAAGTGTGATACACAACCTTAAAATGGACGGAAGTATAATTCAATAAGTTAAGTTCATTAAATTTTACCTATGTCAGTTTTAGCGGCGATCGCAGTCTTGGCTGTTCTGATCCTGGTGCACGAGCTAGGACATTTCATTGCAGCAAGATCTCAAGGTATTTACGTTAACCGCTTTTCTCTCGGTTTTGGACCAATTATTTGGAAGTACCAAGGGGCGCAAACTGAATACGCTGTCCGCGCTTTCCCTTTAGGTGGTTTTGTTGGTTTTCCTGACGATGACCCAGATAGTACAATCCCACCAGAAGATCCAAATCTGCTACGTAACCGACCAATTTTAGATCGGGCGATCGTCATCAGTGCGGGAGTGATAGCAAATTTAATATTTGCCTACTTCTTGTTAGTGGCGCAGGTAAACTTTGTTGGCATAGCGCAAGCAACTCAACCAGGAGTTTTAATCCAACAGTTAGTACCACAGATGAGTTCTGTCGCAGAAAAAGCAGGAATTCAGCCAGGGGATGTTGTCTTAGGAGCCAATCAAAGGCAATTTGGGACATCTCTACAAGCGAGGGATACTTTAAGGGATATCATTAAAACGAATGCGGGTCAGCCAATTCAACTAAAAATTGCTCGTGGTGATCAAAAGTTTTCTTTAACTGTAGTTCCAGAAAAGAAATCAAACGGGGATGGCAGTATTGGCGTTGGACTTGCTCCTAACGGCAAAGTGGAGCGGCGTCGTATAACAAATCCAGTGCTAGCTTTGCAAACTGGTGCTGCTGAATTTCAACAAATTGTATTCACGACATTTCGAGGTTTTAAGCAACTCATCACTAACTTTGGTGAAACTGCTAACCAAGTCGCTGGTCCAGTCAAAATTGTAGAGATTGGTGCTAATATTGCCAAGAATGATGCTGGCAGTTTGTTATTCTTTGCTGCTCTCATCAGTATTAACTTGGCTGTTATCAATATTTTGCCTTTGCCAGCTTTAGATGGCGGACAACTCGCTTTTCTGCTCATCGAAGGTTTACGTGGTAAACCCTTACCAACTCGTATTCAAGACGGTGTGATGCAAACTGGTTTAATGCTGCTTTTGGGACTAGGGATTTTCCTAATACTCAAAGAAACTACTCAGTTAGAGTGGGTGCAAAAATTATTCCAGTGATTAAAAAGGGCAAAGCAAGCAAGAAGCAAAGAACTCTGGAAATTCTGGTTCGTCTCCAGCGTCTTTATCCAGATGCTACTTGTTCTCTAAACTATTCAACGCCAGTGCAGCTGCTGGTCGCTACTATTCTCTCTGCTCAGTGTACTGACGAGCGTGTAAACAAAGTAACGCCAGCGTTGTTTGGTCGATTTCCAGACGCAGCAAGTTTGGCAAATGCTGATTTGGTAGAGCTAGAAAACTTGGTGCGTTCGACTGGGTTTTATCGCAATAAGGCTAAGAATATCAAGTCTGCTTGTGCGATGATCGTTACTGAGTTTGGGGGTGAAGTCCCAAACCAGATGGAACAGTTATTAAAGCTGCCAGGTGTTGCTCGCAAAACAGCAAATGTGGTTCTAGCTCATGCTTATGGCATTAATGCTGGCGTCACTGTGGATACCCACGTCAAGCGCCTCACTCAGCGTTTGGGATTGACCGAACATTCAGACCCTATTCATATTGAGCGAGATTTGATGGGTTTGCTGCCTCAAAGCGATTGGGAGAATTGGTCTATTAGGCTGATTTATCATGGTCGTGCTATTTGTAAAGCACGTTCTCCCGCCTGTGTCGCTTGTCAACTAGCTGAAGTTTGCCCTTCTGCTTTTCACGTACCCCAGGCAAGTGTGGCATCAACTATTGATATTGAACCCTAGTTGACGATGACTTTAGATACAATAGGAAGAGCTGTCTTTTAAGAAGTCAAAAATTGTATGGCAAAAAAGAGCATGATTGAGCGCGAAAAGAAACGCGCAAAACTGATAGCAAAGTACGCGGAAAAGCGGGAAGCATTGCTAGAAGAATTTAGACAAGCAGAATCTCCACTAGATAAGTTGGAGATCCATCGTCAAATTCAACAGCTACCTCGCAATAGTGCTCCCAGCCGTCGCCGCAATCGCTGCTGGCTCACTGGTCGTCCCAGAGGCGTTTACCGCGACTTTGGACTTTCTCGCAACGTCCTACGGGAATGGGCGCATGAGGGTCTTTTACCAGGAGTGGTTAAATCCAGTTGGTAGAACCAGAAAGTTATGAGTGATGAGTAGTGTGAGTCATGAGTCAATTTAACTCCTAGCTCCTAACTCTCATTGCCCACAACATCTATCAATTCCTAAACTTTCCAAGAGTAGATCGCTGACGGCGTTAGCGATCGCAAACTCTCCATAGAAACTTTTGGAAAAATCGAACGACTGCATTTCAGTGACAATGGCAATCACCAAAGAGCCTAAATCGTTTTCTCCTTCCATTCGTTGTCTCACAAAAATCTGTGCTGCACGTGTGGCAATCTTCTGATTGACTGCTTCTGGAAGAAATTCTTCATCTAGCCATTGGTGCAAGCGCTTTTGTAACCATTCTCCCTCAAGTTTGGGGTCTTTTGATGGTGGTAGGGTGATGGATGGAATTGGTTCGGTCATTTTCTTGATTTTCTTATAAATACACGCCTGTGTTATGCAATACGATGTTGCTGCTATTATTCACGGCTATGCTCAAGGATATTTTCTCATGGCTGATGAGAATGATGTCTTGAGTTGGTATGGCAGTCGCGATCACACCCTAATTCCCTTAGATGACCGATTTCGCTACCCCAAGTCCCTAAAACGGGTTCTTAACCAAGAGCGTTTTACTGTTGCGATTAACCGAGATTTTCCATCTGTAGTAGCAGGGTGTGCTAATCGAGAGATCACTTGGATTTCACAGGAGTTACAAGAGATTTATTTAGAACTTCACTTCAAGGGTTGGGCTTATAGTTTTGAAACTTGGCAAGGAGATGAACTCGCCGGCGGAATTTTAGGGCTTGTGATTGGCGGTGCTTTTATTGGCGAATCGATGTTTTACCGTATTCCTGATGCCTCGAAAGTGGCAATGGTAAAGTTGGTGGAAAGATTACGAAATCTACAATTTGTCATGTTTGATGCCCAAATGATGAATCCCCATTTGGAGAGGTTTGGTGCATATGGAGTTAGCGATCAGGAGTATCAAAAGCTGCTTCAGCAAGCATTACAAAAAAAGTGTGTCTTTGTTTAACACTCACTGTGCAGCATCTAAACGTCTTTCGGTTACTAGGGTAAGGCTTATCCATTCCCCCTTATCGTTATAACTACGAATCAGCCGTTGACGCAAATTGGGTTGCAGTAGCCAACCAACTTCCAAGAAAAGAGGCTGACGCAATTGTGCTTTTAATGGAGAAGTGGCAGAAGCACCATTGGGTAGTAGTAAAACTTGAACTTGGTTTTGAGGATTTTGGTCAAAGTGAATGATTGGACCTTTCATGGTAGCAGTTGAGGTAATTGTGCGCTCACCAAAGGTCGTAGTTTGTCTGATGCTTTCAGGGTTTTCAAGTTGTAACTGCAGCTGAACTGGGTAAGTCTCCGGAGAACGCCAGTCTGGATATATAGTCACTGCTTCACCTTGCCATTCTCCAAGTAGGTCATTGACTGTTAGAGGTGGGCGCTGTGGTGGTTGAGTTCCAGCAAGATGTTCTCGAATTAAGGTAAGTTTGTTTAGCTGACCAGTTTTATCAAACAACTGTACAAGACGTAAACGACAATTTTGGTGAATTAAACCAAGTTCTGCTCCAAATTCAGAAAATGGTGCTAATTGGATTGCACCTTGAGAAAAAGCTCCATTTTCAAAAAACAATATCCCTCGTCCTAGGGAACTGTATTCCAAAATTTTCTCATCTTCCTCCAAGCGAATAATTTGGCGAATTGTCTGGTTGTTATTCAATCCTTCCAAAGAAACTACACTCTTCGTATCTTTGAGAATTTCACCTTGAGGTGAGACATGAGTAAATGAACCCTGCCATTCACCAAGATTTTTCAGCAAAGCGTTCCATTGTGTTGTCATGTTAGGAGTTGGGGCATAGGACATAGGGCAGTATAGAGTATTCCTCTGTACGTCTGTGCTTCCTTGTCTAGTTGGTTGCTATATGTATCAGATTGATAGCGACACGATATCACTACTCATTTTGATTGAAATTGGCGTACAGCAAACAAGCTTCCTAATAATCCTACACCTGCACCACAACTGAGGAGAATTAGAGGCAAGAGTAGGGTTTGTGCTGTGGTGAGTTGCAAGCCACTGGTAAGGAATTGGATGAATTCGGGTTGATTGACTAGTAATTTTTTGAGAAACTGTTGAGTCAACAGAATGAAGCACCAAGCGATCGCACCGCCAACTATTCCAAAAGTCATCCCTTGTAACATAAAAGGCAGGTGAATCCAAGCTGATGTTGCACCCAAAAGATGCATAATCTCAATTTCTTGACGTCGCGCCATAACAATCAGACGGATAGTAGTTGTGGTGACAGCGATCGCTGTTAATGTCAAGATTATCGTAATTGTCAGAGAAATCCTATTTAAACCTTGATGTAACTGGGCAACACGTTTCACTACTTCATCTACATACTGCACTGTATCAACAGAAGGCAACTTAGCGAGTTGTGTTGCCAAAGTTGCGACAACAGAAGAGTTTCGTGCTTTCACCTTGATTTCATCTACTAGAGGATTATCACCTAGTTCCCCAGTTGCACCTTCAATATCAGAAATCCTCAGTTCTTGAACTAGTTTCGTCCAGGCTTGCTCTTTGGTAATGGTTTTCATGTCCACCACTTCGGGCATTGTCGCCACCAGTCGCTCAATGGTTTGAGCCGACGCATCCGGTTTGAGATACACTGATACTTCTAACTGGCTACCAAATTGGTTAAGCAGTTTTTCTAATTGCCAGGAAGTTTGCAGACTCATGCCATACAAAAACAGTAGCACCGTGACTGTACTTACAGCCGCCCAGTTCATCCATCCGCCACGTTGCAAACCGATAATTGTTTCTTTAAGGAGGTAGTCAAGTTTGGTCAGGAGTTTAAACACACCACACCCCAGTATTTCGGTGTCAGTTAATACTAGCTTTTATACTGCATAATAATTCATCCAGCCCCACCTTAAGTCAATTCCCTCTACTCCTTGTCCCCCTTGTCCTCCTTCCCTTGTCCTCC
>JAJPJF010000487.1 GCA_021324415.1 Nostocales cyanobacterium Centralia_MAG_434 | reverse complement strand
ATTCAAGAAATATTCGACCAACTTACACTTGAGCAGGTTATTTCTATCTCTTCCTATAACTTTATTCTAGAAGCTCTTTTCTATGCAGCTTCATATTAAATTGGTATAAGCCCTCATAACTCCTAACTAGCACATTTTCAAGGGAAAGCTGAAAGCTTTGGTATATAAGGTTTATAAAATGTGCAAGTTAGGAGATAACTCCGTTAACCAAAGCTTGTGCTTAAGCTATCTCAAAGCCAGGTACAGACTGCTTTTTAAATTTTCGGACAAATCCACTAGAACACCGATTCAGTAATCGAGGAACAAAAGAAAAATCAGCCTAAAGTGAAGTAAAAGACGAAGGAGAAAAGAGAGCAAACGCTTACTGGTCAAGGCTTATGGCGATAAGCAAGCCTTGAGAAATATTTCACAAAGTCTCAAGGGCAGGTGCAACCTGAATTGAGGTAGATTCAGGTAATCAATGTACTATAGAAGCTGAAAATGTACGTATGCGACCAGGAAATTGGCATCCATCGGTAGAACTCACTGCCCAAGAGGAAAACATCGTCAAGCGCATTAAGCGCGCAAAGCTATTTACCTTCTTGCGGCAATACCGCCATCAAATATTTGATGAGCAATTTCAAGAGGAACTCAACAAGCTGTACGCGGATTCTACCAAAGGACATCCCCCAGTGCCACCAGCACAACTGGCGTTGGCAACAATCTTACAAGCTTATACAGGAGCCTCGGATGCGGAAGCGATTGAAGCATTGCTCATGGTTAGACGTTGGCAGTTAGTACTCGATTGCATTGCTACTTGAAAACGCTCCTTTTTCCCAGACGACACTTGTAAGATTTCGTAGTGCGCTGATTATCCAAGGTCTAGACCGTAGGCTAATTGAGAGAACCGTCGAACTAGCGGTTCACACCAAGGGGTTTGGCTCAAAGCAGCTACAGGCAGCACGCTTATTCCAGCCCCTTGTGGGGCGCATCGAAGGTAGAAGATACATATAATTTGTTGGGTCACGCGCTCAAAAAAGCGATTGGTGTGATAGCTGGACAGCAGGGGCGGGGGCTGACAGAAGTTGCCAATGATATTGGGGTAGATATTGTTGCTCTTTCGAGTTTGAAAGCGGCTCTAGATTTAAACTGGGATGACCCAGACCAGAAAAATTTGGCTTTAGGGATTGTACTGGAAGCTTTAGAGCGATGTGAAACTTTTGTGCAAGCACAACCAGGAAATACTCAACACCCTCAAGTTAGTTCGGCTTTGGAAACCGCAAGGCTGATTGAAGCCCAAAATGTGGAAGTGGATACTCATGGTGAGGTAAAACTCTTAGCGGGTGACAAGACAACTCTAAGCTATACGGGACAAAACTTTGAGAAAATGGTGAGGACAAAAAATAGGGAGCATTTTTGTGGCTCCCCTCTCATAATATGTTCCCTGTATCTTACCAAACAACCCTGCGCGCTCATCTGAACGAAAGTCAGTATCTAACCTTACAGCTTCTGTTGTTATTGCTACAGGCTCATCGGCAGGTAAAACTCTCCATTTTAGCCAGTGTCTTTCCACAACCGATTCAATATGGAAGTCGAAAACGTAACTTGCAACGCTTTTTAGTATTGCCTCAGTTGAGCATCAAAGTCTTATGGTTTCCCTTGATTAAATATTGGATTAGACAAGAGCAAACCGGACGAGGATTAAATCGAGAACACCGTCGTCGATTAAAAAAACTCAAACATCAAAAATATGGCTATTGGATTGTTGCAATAGATCGAACCCAATGGAAAAGTCGCAATGTATTCATGGTAAGTATCATCTGGGGAACCCATGCCCTGCCTCTATATTGGGAGGTTTTAGATCATGAAGGCAACAGCGATTTGAAGACCCAAAAACGTCTATTAAAAGCTGTGCTTCATTTGTTTAAGAACTATCCGGTTTTGGTGTTGGGAGACCGAGAGTTCCATAGCCCTAAATTCGCTGACTGGCTTGAATCCAAGGGTGTATACTTTGCCCTACGTCAGAAGAAAGATCTTCATTTTCTCTCTTGCGTTGGATGAGAACTATCAAGTGCTCAAAGAGCTTGGATTCAAACCTGGGATGTCCAAATTTTATCAGGGTGTATTGTGCAATAAAGGTGACGGGTTAGGACCATTTAATGTGGCTGTCTATTGGAAACGAAAATATCGTCATAAAGGACCCAAAGAACCTTGGTATATTTTGACCAATCTGCCCACTCTTACACAAGCATTGGATGTCTATTGTTGTCGATGGGGAATCGAACAACTTTTCAAGGATTGCAAAACAGGGGGCTATAATTTAGAACAAGCAAAAGTGAATGAGACTCGGTTTTTAGCCTTAGTATTATTAATTGCGATCGCCTATAGTTTGGCCACTCTCCAAGGACAATGGATCAAGAAATTAGGCATAGAGATTTATGCCGGCCGTATTAAAGAACACAAAGATAAGACTCCAAGACAAAGTGAGTTTAGCCTTGGACTATATGGGCAACGATGGAAATATGGGATGGAATTATGGGCTGATTGGGTGCTGAATCTGATTGCGCTCAAACCTCATAAACGCCTCTATTTTCAGCGAGGCTTTTATGCATTGTCCCTTATACAACAAGCTTTGTAGCTAGGTTGTCACCCTTTAAGGGTAAAACTACGAACAGGTGTTGCCAAAGAACGACAAATCTCCATTGAAGATGAACAAATGAGGCACGGAGTAAAAGTAAAAGCCAGCGATTTGATGGCTATAAACGTCATGTCCTCAGGGATTTAGACAATGGGCTGGTTCGCGCTGTTGGGGTCACAAGAGCAATATTCCTGAAGCATCAGTCACAGATGCAATTACCACTGATTTAAAATACCAAAAAGTGAATTTGGTTGAGTTACACATCGACCGCGCTTACCTATCTAGTTCTTTGGTTCAAAACAGAACCCAGGAACTAACTATTTACTATAAAGCTTGGCACTTGAGAAACGGCAAGCAATTTACCAAAACTGCTTTTACCCTAGATTGGGACAATCAGACTATTTGCTGCCCTAATCAAGTCACTTTACCTTTTAGGGAGATCCAAAAAAATAAATATCCAGCCTTATTAAAACGAATACCCGACTACGCCCGCGAGCTAACCACCAAGGCTGGATATTTATTTACTGGTAAGTGCCTTAGCGTCGGTGGCAAAGTTCAGTTTCCAAAAAATCTTTGTGCAACTTGTCCGTTAAGGCACTTACCAGTAATAAAATGTTCCACCTAAGCCTTCGGCACGGCAAAGCCGAACGTTGTTGATCTGTCAGCACAGTAGGTAATTCGTGGTAATAAGGTGGAACATTTTATTTTTTGGATCTCCCTAAAGGAGCGTTGTACTACTTCCAAAAGTGGACGCAGTGTTTCGATTCATCCTGACGAGCCTTTGTTCCGAGAATTAAAACAACGTCAACTCAGCTCTGTTGGTCGCGCCAAACTCCGAGAACGTGTTGCTGTCGAACACTCCTTATCTCATATTGGTCGATGGCAAGGAGATCAAGCTCGTTATGTCGGTATCCGCAAAAATCTCTTTGACCTTCGTCGTACCGCCGTCGTCCATAATCTTCATGTCCTTGCCAAAATTTTTACTAACACTACTGAGCAGTCTGCTGCTTAATTCTGATTACTGAATCGGTGTTCTAGTCGCTTGAGGGTCTTGCCAACGGTGTCGCGACAGCAATCAATTTGGAGTATATCTGGGTTTTAGTTTTGTTTTGGACATTTGATGTATTTTCCTTGCCCTGCAAAGGCTTGAGGCTTGTTTTGACCTCAAAAATGTTTAAGTCCCTTTATGCATGTGCTGTTGGAGGATGATTTCAGCTCTGGGTTTGTAGATGAGATGAAATAAGGTTTCTAAGTAGCGATTTCTGGCTTCGCGATTTTCAGGACTGACAAAGTTCCAGAAGCTGTAGAGCGTGGAAAGTAATAGCAACTGCTTAGTATGTAAATCCCAGTTGTATTTGTTACGGACTTGTTGACTCACATTCTGTGATATTTTATCCCAATATCCTGGCTCTGTATTGCACTGCTCTATAAAGTTCACTATTTTCTCGGCAGTTCCTTCTAAGTCTGTGGGGTCGAGATCAAATCCAGGTACTCCATCTTCAATGATTTCTAAAGAACCACCAAATTGAGTCACAAAAGTTGGCAAACCAGAACTCATCGCTTCGAGAATACTACGTCCGAAAGCTTCAAAGCGAGCAAAGTGGACAAAAATCCCTTCATGCTCGGCTATTATGCGGTAGCTTTCCCCAAGTTCTAGGATTGGAAGGTGCATTCCCAGCCAACGGATATGACCTTGAAGATTATACTGATCAATGATGCTGTGGAGTTTTTCGATTGCCTCTGTTTCTTGTTGATTTGTCGCTTGAATGGGATGCAGCTTGTCAGTTACAATGATCAAGTTACAGTATTTTTGCAATGCTTGACTCTTGCCAAAACATTCTCCTAAACCCGTGAGATTATCTATGGCAGTGATCGAGCCCACAGCAAAGATTGGTCGTTTAGTTGGGTCCTCTAGCAAGCCAACAATTTGAGCGTCCTGGCGAGTAAACAGAAGGTCATGAACTTGTTTGCAAATTTGAGGTTGCCGCTGTTGTATCTGAGTATAGTGGAAGAAAACAGTTTCATCGACCCCTGGGGGTACGATGTTGAACTTATGACTAAACAAATTTATCCCATCGACAACATGATACAACTCTGGCATGGTAAAACATTTGTATGACTCATACTGACCGAAAGTATCAGGTGTCCCGACAATTTCTTGGTAGGTTGAGGTGATAATGAAATCAGCAGCATTCATGTTGATCAAATCAGCGGTAAATTGTGCCGAAAAGTGAAATTGCTGTTCCACATCTTGCCAGAATAAGTCGCTGAACAGGTGTTTAGGCTTTTCTAGAGAGTGTGCAATGTTGCAATGGGTCACCTTAAGACTATGTGCAACAAGAAAGGCAACTAAGTTCCCATCACTGTAGTTGCCAATTATTAAATCAGGTTGACCCTGAAATTCTGCTAATATTTCTCGTTCTGCATCAATAGCAAATGTTTCTAGATATGGCCAAATCTCATATTTGGAAATCCAATCTTGCGTGAGTTGTGGATGATCTCCTCGGAAAGGAACGCGCAATATCCAACCATTTTCTGTTCCCTGAACTTTTTCTAGGCGCAAATTGCAAAGAGTGCCTTCGCAGTGAGGGATGAGGCGAGTCAGAATAATCACATGGGGTTGAATACCCAGAATGTCTAGTCCTGCTAGGTTTATTTCTTCGCGTAGTTTATGTTCTAAACTACGCGCTTGCTCCAGAACGTACATGACTTGACCCGCTGTTTCAGGTCTTCCTAAAGCACCTTCTTGGGACACCCAACCGTGTATGGAAACTTGGACAACGCGAAAGACTGCGGGGACTCGCTCAACAAAGGCTCCTAAAATCGCTGGTTCTGGAGTGTCTATCAGTCTTTCAAGGAGTTCTAAGGTTTCGCTCACTCGTAATACAGTATTACCCCAGCCTGCTTCTAAGCCAAGTTCTTGCAATTCAAAGCGAATGTTTTCGTAAGGTTCGTTTCGAGAACATTTCCGGAGGAAGTTGAGAGCATTTTTAACTTGTCGAGATAATTCCTTACCTGAATGAATACGATCATTAATCAGTAGTGGAATGCCATCATATTGGCGCTGGTGTAACACCTCAAACAATATCTCTAAACAATTCTCTGGGTCAGTTAAGACTTGGCTGCACAAGTGATGGTTCAGAAATGCTAGACCTTGACCAATATTTCTCGGATCTCTGATTGTTGGGGAACCATGATCAAAAGGATGGAGATCTATTTCCAGGATTCGCGCTTGGTGACGGTTGACGAGGCGATCTCTTACATCTAATAACGCTTGCGGCGTCATCATCTCAAAACTAGTCATATTTGCTCCCAACTGCCAAACTTCTTGGCTAGCAATTCTTGGTCGGAGCACAAACCAAGTACTGTCCTCTTCGAGAATGATTTCATGAGTGTAGTGAATGAGTTTGCCAACATCTGATGCGTGATAAAAGTACATTGGCTTTTGAGATTGGTGACAGTACTCAGAAAAAGCGTGCAAAATCTCATTTCTCAAGACGAACTTCTTACCTGAAGTTCTTAACTTAGAGACCAATTCATGCAGAGCAGTTTTCCCGTCACCTTTTAAGATTGTTTGGACTAGTTCGTGCATGTTAATGTCCTCAACTCTAACCAGGTCACATCCTCATTGTCTGACCTCAACAACTGTGGCGTGTCTATATAAAGAGGTAATATCCCTCCAGTAGGTTCGCCCATTTGGAGGGGGCACATCTAGCGGTTGAGGGAGGGGAAAGTGGAATCTGGAGACAGATGATCTAAACGTACATTCACCCAAGCAAGTCGCAAATGTAACAAATGATTAAAGCCTTCCTTACTCTACCGCATACCAACACCTTTGAATTAACCATTTGCGAGCTTTCTTGCTTTTCAGACATCCTCTTAGCTCGACTTTATCCATTTTTATATTTAGGCGATCACATACGCTGAAACCTTTGTGGAACAGTAGTTTTACTTTTTGGATTTCATCAAGAATCAGTGACATAGAAAAAGTATTTGCCAAGCAGCCAAGGTATTTGCCGGATAAAGAAAACTGAGTTCTTAATTTTGGATAAAGTCGAGCTAAGCTTTTTTCAAAAAACTGGAAAATCACATTGGAGCCATCTGGTACTTCATTCATAGCTATAACGCTTCAATGATATAGGTTTGAGCTTTATCACTACTTGCATATCACTACCTTACTTTCAAGGCAGTCTCAATGAAACAAATTTCACCGCCTTTTCATGAAAGTATAAATCTTGCTGTTAAGAGTTCCCCGTTAAGGTGTTCCCTACTTTCAAGTTAGGTTTTATGGTTCTCAAGATAGATGTAGTTTATGAAAACAGGGTGTCATACTTAGCCTTGTGAACAGATTCCACATTCCACACTTACTAGGTGAAATTAAATGGCTGACATTGTTGATACTGCTGTTAATGCTGGTTCTTTCGGCATCCTAGTAGCTGCGGTCAAAGCTGCTGGTCTGGTAGATACTCTCAAAGGAAGTGGACCATTCACCGTCTTTGCGCCGACTGATAAGGCGTTTGCGAAGCTTCCCGAAGGTACAGTAGAGGGACTGCTTGAAGACATTCCCAATCTCAAAAAAATCTTGACCTATCATGTTGTTTCAGGCAAAGTGATGGCGGCGGATGTGGTGAAGCTGAAATCAGCTAAAACGCTTGAAGGTGAAGATGTGAAAATTGACGCTTCTAATGGTGTCAAGATAAACAATGCCACAGTTACAACACCAGATGTTGCTGCTGATAATGGTGTGATCCACATCATTGATACAGTGTTGATTCCTGCGTAAGCAAACGCTGAGGCACAAGCATTGCTTTTAAAACAAGCGCCTTATTACAATGAGTATCTGTCTTTTTGTAGCGAATTAACAAACATTGGCGCTTGTTTTTATTTTTAAGGATCTCCCTTAGATAGGAAATAGTCTCTATGGGGCAGTGACTATAAATAGAAATAGTCACTGCTCCAGCAGTTTCTGGATGTTGTTTAGGAAAAGAATATAGTTCGTTATGGAGACTTTGAAAAATGTCGTTTACTATCGAGTCTGCACGCTCTATTTTTCCAGCAACTCAAGTTGCTAATGCAATTCCAGCTACAGTTGAATCATGCAACCAACTCAGTGCTGAGGATCAGTTGGCTTTACTTTGGTTTGCCTATACCGAGATGGGAGTGACAATTACTCCTGCTGCTATGGGAGCAGCCAATATGGTCTTCGCAGAAAAAACCCTAACTCAAATCAAGCAGATGCCTGCTAGAGAGCAAACGCAAGTTATGTGCGATCTAGTTAACCATAGTGATACTCCCATCTGCCGTACATATTCATCTTTCGGCACAAATATCAAGTTGGGCTTCTGGTATCAGTTAGGTGAGTGGATGAAACAAGGAATTGTTGCTCCCATTCCAGAAAGTTATCAACTATCTGCACAGGCATCAAATGTCCTCCAAGCTATCCGTCAACTTGAAGGGGGTCAGCAACTCACCGTATTACAAAATATTGTTGTCGACATGGGGTATGCCCCAACCGTTGGCACAGCAAAAGTCAAACAACCTGTGGTTCCACCTAAAGATATCGCACCCAGAGCTAAGGTCAGCATTGAGGGCATCAACAACTTGATAGTCCTAAGCTATATGGAGAATATGAACGCCTTTGACTTCCAAGAGGCTGTGGCTTTATTTGCTGAAGATGGTGCCCTGCAACCCCCTTTCCAAGAACCGATTGTCGGTCGGGAGAACATCCTCGCCTATATGCGCGAAGAATGCTACGGACTCAAGCTCATACCAGAGCGAGGGGTATCTGAACCAGCAGAAGGAAAATTCACGCAAATTCAAGTGATGGGTAAAGTGCAAACTCCCTGGTTTGGTGACAGTGTTGGCATAAACCTAGCATGGCGGTTCTTACTCAATCCTCAAGGCAAGATTTTCTTTGTAGCAATTGACGTGCTGGCATCTCCCGAAGAACTACTGAACTTGGGCTTGATTCGGTAGAGCACGCTTGGAGTGGTTTGGGATGCAGATCCTACAAGTTCCTCAATTTGGTTCTCTATAACCATGATGATTAGACTTAAATGCTGGAGGTTGGTATGAAGTGGGTCAAAGTGCTTGCTCAAGATGCGCTGCCCCAAGATGCGCAGAGGATGGTGAAAGTGGGTAACCAAGCGATCTTACTCCTGCATCACAAAGAGCAGATCTATGCGATGGAGAATGCTTGTCCTCACATGAGGCTGCCTTTGCAAGGTGGCAAAATAACGGAAGATAATGCAATCGTTTGTCCTTGGCACCATAGCGCCTTTGATCTTCAAAGTGGAGATGTCAAAGACTGGAGTCCCTGGCCGCCTGGGGTGGGAAGAGTTCTGGCTATGGTTTCCAAACAAAAGGCCCTGACAATTTTCCCAACCCGCGTGGAAGAAGGCAGTATCTGGGTGGGTCTAGAGGAGTAGTGTCGGGGAGATCGATAAAAATAAATCCCCAGCCTGAGCCTTCGGCACGGCAAAGCCGAACGTGGTTGATCGTGGGCTTAGTCGGTGATTCGTTTTAATAAGGCTGGGGCTTTATCGAGGAAAGGCAGAGGGTAGAGGGCAGCTTGAGCTGAAGGGATTTATCCCTTTCTGAATGCAAGGGACCCTTTGCGCGATCGCTCGTGTGCAAGGGTTCGGTGACCCCACCAAATTTCCAATTTGGTGGCCCTCCCACTAGGTGGGGTTAGAATCCCCATCTGAATGAAACCTTCAGCATAGCTGCCTTTGTGGTTGCTCAAAGGGCACAGAAGGTTATTCGTGGTACTAAGGCTGGTGATTTTATTTTTTGGATTTCCCCACCTCAGTTCTTCTACCCGCTTCCTCTGCCTCCCCCTCTACCTTTTTCACCAAAATCGCACAACAGCCCATTTACCTTGTTATTCGACAACGGGCGATGGTTCTTCGTTTTATTTTTAATTTCAAAACTCCACCTCCTCAAGAAAATTTCATCTTATGTGCAAATCCTCTCTCAACATAGCGGTTTGCACATAAACTGAATTTTCTGCTCATATCTTGAATTTTTTTGCTCATATCTTGAAATCCCTTCCACTACCACTCATCAGCGAAACTCAACCCCCACACACATTCAAGAGCTTTCCTTCCCCATCCTATGATTGGCTTCATCTTCACTCCGACTGTGCTGAATTTTTCATCTTTTGCGCAAATCTCGCTAGAATTTTTCATCTTTTGCGTCACCATTTTTCATCTTATGTGCAAATCATCCCCTCAAACTCCCTTTCCTTCGTCCCAAATATTTCATCTTATCTGCAAACCGACACAAGAGCCAATACCGTGAGACTCGACACTTGGGTCGCTGCATTAATGCAGAAAAATTTACGTACCTTCAGCAATAGGGTCATGCCATAATTAATACAGGATAGGTCTCGTAGAGTCCGCTCATAGCGACTATGAACCCGTTGCGTTGAGGTACCACACACAGGACAATATGCAATGGTTTGGGTTGAAGTAACAGTTAGGGTCAACTGAAGTATTAAACGTTCAAAATCCCATTTGTCGAGGTGAAGGTGGTCTTGATCTGGTAGCAGATATTGAAGAAAGTCCAACTTTTAATTTTCATTCTTTACACACTTCGATCTTGACATAAGATCACCAAAAGTTGGGAAGAACCCATCTATTTTGAGACTCGACAACTAGGTTATCGATGCCGAATGAGATCTTCTACTTTACTTACCACTTCTATCCTTGAATACCTTTTTCACCAAAATTGCACAAGAGCCAAATCGAGCCTTCCAGCCTTTTGAAATTTAACGACTTTTTTTTAATTGCACACTTCATTCTTTTAGTACATTTGTTCGCGTTGAAAGGGCTGGGTTAACAAGGTCATCTAATTCGTTATTTGACAACTGCATAAGCTGGTCTAACTTACATCTATTTAAAATATTTAATGATCAAAAATATTATGTATTTGATTATCTATCTAAAGAAATATTTTTTGTATTTCTTAATTTATTTAGGTAGACTTTTAGAATTAATTATGAAAGAATTATTTTGTAATAAAAAAGACTTAGAAATGAAAATACCTCATACTTGAAGTCAGAGATTCAAATTGGGCTTTAAACCACGATGCATCCAGCGATTGCACAGAGTACCAGAAGGTATCCTGTACAGATGAATTCTGAATTATTATTAGATTGAGAAAGAAGATTATGAATAAGCCTTTGTTCACAAAAATCACTAATATTAGTTTAATCAATTTGACAAAAATTTCAGTAGCTAGCTTATTGATTAGCCCATATACAGTGTTTGCTGTTCAAACACATTCTTCTAATTCAACACTAACAAATAGCTCAATTTATTCCAACTTTAAAATAAGCCAAAATTTCTCAAAACCATGTCAAAAAAATCCTTATATAAATGATTTTTTTCAAGCATTAGGAGTTAGAGAAACAGGATCACTCAATGCCCCTTATAATACTCCTCCGAATCAATATGGTTTTATGGGCAAATACCAATTTGGAGAAGCTCTTCTTGAAGCTATTGGATACTATCAAAAGAGTCCAAATTCAAGAGAAAATTCTTGGCAAGGGCATTGGTTAGAAAAAAGCCAAGTTTCTAATACCACAGAATTCCTTAATAATAAAAATAATGTACAAGAAAGAGCTATCCGTAGTGCTTTTTCACATAATTGGAATAGTATAGAAAATCAGCTTCGACAACGAGGGCGTTCTCTAAAGAATTACTTAGGACGTAGGATAGGAGATACAATTATAACTCCTAGCGGAATTCTTGCGGCTGCCCATGTGGAAGGTGACCAAAATGTTGTTAAGCTCTTGGTTGAAGGAAGAGAATCTTTTGATCAAAATGGCACTTCTAATCTATGTTACTTAAAAGAATTTGCTAACTATAAAGTACCTAGACTGTGACCCGCCCTTCGGGCAAGGCAGAGGGCAGCGTGAGATGAAGAAGGATATAGAGGTTGATGTGAGAAATCACTGTCCTCTGTCTTCCCTTGCTCAACCGGGTCCATGCCCCACCAAAATCTTTGATTTGGTGGTCTTTAATTGGTGGGGGTCCATGCCCCCACCAATTATCTTTCCTTCTGCCTTTCTTCTTGACCAAACTCGCGTCATTAAGAAGAAGATATATATAAAACCAAGCCGGAATTGGCAGCAGAAATTATTAAAGAATTAAGAGAGTTAGAATTTAAATTTGACGTAGTTTTGGCAGATTGTTTGTATGGGGAAAGTAAAACTTTCCGGAGAATTTTGGAGGAAGAGAAATTAAAGTATGTATTAGCAGTGAGGAGTAATCATCAAGCGTGGTCAGAAATAGAAAACGTGGAATTCAGCGAATGGCATACATTTGACAGGAT
>JAJPJF010000011.1 GCA_021324415.1 Nostocales cyanobacterium Centralia_MAG_434 | reverse complement strand
GATAGCAACGAAACCCAGTCATACTAAAAACCGCTTAGAGGAATGTCTTTTCTGAGCGGTTTTCACTTAGTGATTTTTATATACAGTAGCAATTCATTTTAGTTTCTACATTGAAAACTAGCCCTATCGATTAAGCAAATACAACACAAATATCACTTTAATTAACTGATAAAATATTCTTACCTAAATGAATAATTGCAGTACTCACTTAGTTTTCCCTGAGAACTAAGTGTTTTTTATCTATAAATAGCAGTTTATAAGCTATCATATAGACTGTTAACTAATTGATGATGTTTTTTTCGATCACCCTGACCTCCCATTAGGGAGGTTTCTATTTTAGATCCAATAAGCAGCTATAATATCCCTATATAGAGAGCAATTGATTAAGCTATACAGATAGAAACCGCTTAGAGCTATTTCCCGTTGGAAATCAATCGTCGCTCTAGGCGGTTTTCACTTAGTGCGGAATTTATACACAGTACAATTTCACTTTAGAAACTAAAGCCTCCCCCACCTCCCTACGACTCCCCTCCGGTCCCGACAGTACCTATCGACCCGGAAAGAGCGATTGGCCAAGGGCCACTGGCTCTCGCCAATCGCACTTAGCCACTGGCTCTCACCCATCGCATTTGTGGGTGGTATGTTGTTATGATGAATTTCAAGAAGTCAATATAGCAAGTCCTCACCACCCTGCGCGTAAGTGTTGGGTGGTGATGTTATATGCGGGTTTGTCCTTATTGTTAAGGAATGTTAAGAGATATAGGTCAAAAATAGGGGTAAAAAATGGGCAAAGCCCAGTTGCAGTGAGGGTTTTGGGCGTTGCGGCCACACCCCCCTCTATATATATAAAACCAAGGGGGTGTGGCCGTAAATTTGTAAGTATTTGTGCTCAGGCGTGAACATTAGATGACCAGGCTAGAACTTTAGGCGATAAGTTGTGATGACTAGCTAAAATGAACCATAAAAAATGAGCAAAGGTCAGACGCAGAGCGACTTTTGAGGGTTGCGGCCACACCTTCCCTTATTTATATAAACCAAGGGGATGTGGCCGTGAATTCATAAAGAGTAGTGCCGAAAATCTCCAGCGGGAACTTGAGGCGACGGCGTAGCACGTCGCCAGAGGCGAGCCAGAGGCGAGCCAGTAAGGCTATCAGATCAAATCCCGCCTAATGTTGCCAAGGTTTAGATAGTCAGTCTGTAGGCCAAAAGCCAGGATGCAAAGTCTAGTAAGTGTTGACAGTATCGCCAAATTACGACAGCAATTCGTCACGAGTGGAGTAGGGGCGTAGGGACACTGGCGAGGTTCGGCGAGATTGGAATGAGGAGTAGGGGAGTAATGCGATCGCCTATCTTGCATTGGCTGTTGTCAATCGCATTCCTGAGCAGCTAAGCAAGTGAGGTAGTTGTAGGGTGGAGAGCAAGAGAACGACTAAAGTCGTAGAGATATTTACTTGTAAGCACAACGAAAGTGCTAGAGAAGTTATTTATTTGGTTGATGCCAGAGTTGAGACATTTTGGTGATGTTTATCTATAGGGAAAATCCTAAGATAAAAACAGTTAAGGACAGGGCGAAACAAACAAACCTTCTGAAAAAGTTCAGTTTTAAATCTCTGTTTTAGACAACAACAAAATCAACCTAAATCAACAGTTATAAGGAACTCATTATGTCACACCAAATCAACAGCGCTATCGAATTGTCCAACGAAGAATTAGACCTAGTAGCAGGCGGAGCAATCACAGACAGTGAAGCAGCTTCCTTTAACCTAACTAATAATGCATTACTATCTGGATTCAGCGTAGGACCAGGTGGCACACAATCTGTCACCCAAGCTACTAATCTCAAAATTGCTTCTGCTGGCGCAAAATTCGTAAACATTAGCTAAGAATTTTTGTCCGCGCCCTACTCTTGAATAAGTCACATCTATTGAAATTGAATCATTGCCACAGGTAGTTAAGATACTTGTGGTAATTTTTGTGTTAGGTAAGTGGGGTGTTGGGAATCTCGCCAAATGACGAGGGCAGTTTGTCAGGAGTGGGAGTAGGGGAGTGGGGAGGCTGGCAACGGCTTAGCACGTCGCATGAGGCGAGCGCCAGCGAGCCAGTCAGGCTATCAGATAAAATCCACCTAATGTTGCTAAGGTTTTTGTGTTCAACCTATAGGCCAAAAGTCAGGATGTAAGGTCTAGCAAGTGTTGGGAATCTCGCCTAATGTCGTCAACAGTTCGATAGAAGTGGGAGTAGGGAAGTGGGGAAGCTGGCGAAGTTCGGCGAGGTTGAGGGTGAAGTCGTGCGATTGCCCAAGGGCACTGGCAAAGCCAATCGCGCTTCCTGTTAATGGGTACGCGCGTACTGCTACCAAATAAATCTGGTCGTTTCAATACGTACGCGCGTGCTACTACCAAACAAATCAGGTTACTTCAATAGGTACGCGCGTAATAGTACAAATATCTGTCATCCCTGTACAAACATGTTTGTCTATCCCTCTTGAAATCATATCTAGTCAAACATGTATGTACATAGATTGATGGTCAGGTGAGCTAAACGCTTTTATATTTATCTATATTTAATACTATTCAATTGAAAGGATTGACGGTTAGTCGCGTAACAATTAACAGGCACACACGCTATTTGACTAATCATGGATTATGCGATGAGTTAGTATTGCACCCTGTTCACTTATTTAAGATCAGCGACACCAAACAAACAGAAGTTCGCCAAGAGATAGAAAATGCCTTGCAATACTTAGCATGTGGTACGAAGTGCCAGTAAACATAAGATAACGCTTTCGCAGAATTCTGCACTAGCACGATCACGCCATTTGCAACTTCACAGACCACCTCTTTTTTGTAGGTGGTTTTTGTTTGTCGCAATACCCAAGATTTTCACAATTAAGAGATAGATTAAGACATAAATTCGATGTTTGATTTAGTCTTCACTGACGCCACCCTTTGTTTTTAAGGGCAACATTGCTTGATCATACTTAGCCTTAGCCACCTCATAAGCTGCAGGTGGCTTTCATAATTGTGGTTATCAGCAAATACAGAAGTCAGTAATTGTGCAATTACTTTTGGGAATGCTTTTTGCGTTAGTTACAATATTCCTAGCGAAGCACGTTGTGATACTTCACCTTAGCCACCTCTGGTTCTACGGGGTGGCTCTTCTATTAGCGCGATCGCCCTTCGGGTGTCGCCCTCTGCTCTCCGGTCCCCAACAATTGCACGATTGGGGGATAGGATGAGATTCACCTAACAATTACATTTGCAAAATTCGGTCAGGCCACCTGTTTCAACCTGTAGGTGGCTTTTATAATTGTGCTTATCAGTAAATACAGAAATCAGTAATTGTATTTCTTAGCCAATTACCCAAGAATTGCACAATTAGGGGATAGAGTTTGCAAAAGATACTTAATATCTACCTTAGCCACCTCCTCTATTGCACTCTGGGTGGCTCTTCTATTAGCGCGATTGCCCTGCCGTCGCCTTCACGGTTACTATGGGGTCTAATATTACTCTGCTGCTCAGGATTGGACAATAAGATAACTATCGATAAGTCAATTAGTTAATTCATCTTCCAAGCCACCCTAATCTTGCCTGGGTGGCTTTTTGCAACTGCCTGAGTTTTGCACAATTAGAAGATAAAGTTATTACGGCAAATTGTTGACGATGATTTAGCCATGCTCTCTAGGTGAGTGTGGCTTTTTACTGCCATGCATCCACCTTCAAACCAAGCAATAGGGACAAACGTAAATATTAAGGAAAGTATAATCTAAGTTTTTAGCCACCTCTTTTATTGCACTCTGGGTGGCTTTCATAATTGTGGTCATCTGCAAACACAGAAGCCAGTAATTGCTTCCCTTAGCGCGATCGCCCCCGTCGCCCTCCTACCGTCGCCACCTTCGCACCTCCCCGAATCTGGACCTTGCAGGAGCATGCCGCAAAAAGCCAAGGATGAATTGTCCCGATGGAGATGTCGCCACCTACTCACCCAATTACAACTGTTGCAGTGTTGCAGATGCAATAACTCCACTTCCCCACTCCCTCGGAAGAGTGCGACTAGCCCACCGCCTCACCCTAATTGCAAGACTGCAACAGTTGCCGTCTTCTAATTGCAATAACCCCACCAATCAATAAGCAATTGCTTAATTGACAGCATAAAAACTCTCCCCACCCAATTGCAATTGACTCATCAGCAAATACAGAAGTCAGTAATTACTGCTGCTCAGAATTTGTTCAGAATTAATCAATAAGATAGTCAGATGCTTTTTAGTGACTCATTTTCCAGGCCACCCTAGCGCGTTTAAGGGTGGCTCTTCTATTTCCCCTTCTGCGGTTCAAACCAAGCAATAGGGACAAACGTAAAGCATTAAGGTACAATGCTTAACCTTAGCCACCTCATAAACTTTGGGTGAGGTGGCTTTCATGATTGTGGTATCTGCAATTGCTTCCTTAGGTTGTGGCCCAAGTTTTACACGATTGAGACATAGAATTGTTGCGAGAGAAAGATACTTAACCTTACCTTAACCTGAGTTCGACGTAAAAAACAAGGCTGAAAAGTAGATAGAGTAAAGCTTATAAGTTGATTAAGGTTTGAGGATTAATGCTAAAAAGTCTCAATAAATGCTCTGCGGGCATGAATGGTGATGTTTGGAAGTATAATGAATTCGTAACAGATTCATTACGCCTATGAGAACCAAAAAATTATTGAAGCGGGATGGGAGAGGAGGGAGACGAGAAAATGCAGGCAGAAAGTCAAATTGGAAAAATAAAGATACAGTGACAATCCGTGTGCCGAGAGCGATCGTATTTCAGGTCATAGAAGTAGCTCATAGAATTGATTCTGGGGAGGATATTGGATTAAACACAGAATCAGGAACTGAAGGATATGATTTTGATATGAAATCAAAAACTAGTAATAACGAAATAGTCACACAATCAAATCAAGAAAGTCAAGAATTGAGCTCTGATTTTGAAACGAAATCTATAATAACCTATAGTCAGGCAATTGAAATAGCAAAACAAATCCTGAAATCTAAAAAATCAGCACGAGTATCAGTTGCCAAAATAATTTCAGAAATTTACCAACAAACCTTATCTTCTGATGATTTAAAGTCATAGTTTTTGTTCACAATATTGATTTTAGGATTAATTCAATATGGAAATAGAAAAATTGTTTTGTGAAGTTGATGATTTCTGTGAAATATTTGAAAAAAGATGGCAGCAAGAACTACTCCCCTCAAGTGAGCGTAAACGTAATAAAAAATTTAACTTATGCTTAAGCGAAGTCATGACAATAATTATTTATTTTCATCAATCATCTTATAGAAACTTTAAAGATTATTATACTAAACATGTAGAGAATCATTTTCGTAAATATTTTCCCAATCTTGTAAGTTACAATCGATTTGTAGAATTGAAGAAAAGTGCTTTAATCCCCTTATGTTGGTATCTTCATTTACATCGTGGGCAAAGTACTGGTATCAATTTTATTGATTCCACATCTTTAGAAATATGTTTAAATGAAAGAGCCAAGCGAAATCGAGTCTTCAAAGGTTTAGCTAATTGGGGTAAGATCTCTTTGGGTTGGTACTTTGGTTTTAAATTACATCTAATAATTAATGAATTTGGAGAAACTTTATCTTTTATAATTACCCCTGCAAATGTTGACGACCGAAAGCCTGTGCCAGAAATGACAAAGAACTTATTTGGGAAATTGTTTGGTGAAATTGCTTATACACATCAGGATAAAAAACCTTCATTAAATTTAACAACAGAAGATTTAAATTCTCTACAAGAGACGTATTTGTTTTCTTCTGAACCTTTGACTTTAACTGTATTTTAGAACTGCCAAAAAAGTCGATATCGATTTCTACGAGAATAACTGTTTATGGATTATGTGATTATTTCAATTTCTTCGGATTTTTGATTTAATTACAAAATCATTGTCCTTAGCCTTTGATACGTTCTGACCTTGATTATGTGATTATTTCATTGTTTTTGATTTAATCACAAAATCAATATATTTTTATTTTTGATTATGTGTCTAATTCATTACTCTCTTCAAAATTTAACGATCATCTACTTGTAAATCTCTCTTAGACAATTTTTTTGACAGATGTATTGTGATTATACACCTTTAAACATGAATTAGTGACGGATTCATTATACTTCCCTTTAACGCCGTTTAAGCTTTTATCTCATTTATTGAGACTTATTAGCATTAATTATTAAATCTAGATCAAGCTACAAGCTTTACTCTGTCTACTTTTGAGTCTTGTTCTTTACGTCGAACTCAGGTTAAAAAAATGGAGCAATTTGGCACAGATTGGCACTCGTTTGGAGCAGGTTGGCACAGATTTGGAGCAGGTTGACATAATTTCTCTAGGCAAGCTATGTAGTTTTCAAGCGAAAACTGGAAAGCTAACCTTCAACTGTCGAGTCTCACAATAGATAGACGCTGTTTGTGCGATTAGGGTGAACTAGTGAAGGGGAAGGCAATTGCCTTTGGCAGCGCTTTCGTGATCGGACTCTGTGAGTGGGCTCTGTTTTGGGAATCGCTGATGATAGTTATGTCAGTTGAGCGAGGTTTCGCTTAATTGCCTGTGTTATCAACCTTAATTTGAGAATTGTTGATAGAACATGGCTGTTGCGAGTTGTGGGGGCACGATTCGGCCTGGGAGTACCCATAACGTGGTAGGGGCTGCACGAAAAAACCAGCCCTGCACCAATAGCAATTACAGGGCCAGCCTGTGCACTGAAAAGTAATCATGATGTCGGGGACTAGTATACAAGACTGATAACAGTACAAGAAAGCCCCCAGTGTGGTCAGCCTTATCAGTCTGACATTGGAGCGCTGGGGGGCGTGCATGATTTGCTAAATGGCATATTGGAACTTGTTCTCATCTCCCCCGGTTTTGATGCCAAAAATTCATCAAGACGCTCGCGCGTTATGGGAGAAATGTTCCGACACTGGTAGAAATCGGTGCTATGTAAACTTTCGTATCCTTTGGAAGAAAACGGCGAAAAGCTATTAATATCAATACTTCCAACTACTTGGCACTAGGTGACAGCTTCTCTAGCTTTAGGCGAAATAAACGGAAGGCGCTTTACTACCGATTTTTTTGTTGGTTTTTGCGCTCAATGGGGTGCGATTGACCAAACAGTTGTATTTTTTGGGGTCAATTGTCGAGTATCAAATTAAATTGGCTCATGTGCAGATTTGGTGAACATGGTAGTGCAACAAAGGGCGATTGGCCGGAGGCCAGTGCCGTTTAGGGCGATCGCTCCTACGACGGAAAATAGAATTTTGTTGACGTAAACTCTATGCCTGATAAGTGTGATTTGAAAGAAAAAATGAGATTTTAACTCATGATATGCTTCAAAAATGAGTATCCAGTTTATAGTTCACTTTTAGTTTTCGAGTTTTTTACCAATAATGATTATCGTGTAAGGGATAAAAAGACTGATAAGAGCAACGTTCGTATCAATCTTTCGGCTTGATTATCATTATTATTCAGCTATGATTTGAGTAGGTGATCGCCCAACAACAGAGCGAACGCTTGGACAATGAAATATTTGATTTTTACTCAGATATCTACTAAAACAAAGTTTTGAACCATAACATGGGCATTTGAACCATATTTTGAATTGAAAGTTTAAGTTAGACCAATTTTGTCAGGGATTTTTTGTGCAAGTTTTGTCCAATTGTGTTTTTTCAACTCATTCTCTAGTTATGATTCAGAATTTCAACTCTCACTCATGTATGAATGCAAAGTTTTAATTTGTGATTAGCGCGAAAGCCTGAATTTTCGTTAACTTTTTTCTAATTTATGGATCAAAATTTTTCTC
>JAJPJF010000404.1 GCA_021324415.1 Nostocales cyanobacterium Centralia_MAG_434 | reverse complement strand
GCGTTGCGGAGGACAGTCGCGTGGGCGGGTCTCCCGACTTGAGCGAACTGTCCGTTGGGGTTCCCCCCGTTGTAGCAACTGGCGTTTAGGAGTTAGGAGTTAGGAGTTGGGAAGAGTGTTGTTGGGTGACAAATAACTAAGAACTAAGGACTAATAGCTAACTACTAACTATCTAACTATTGACTGATGAGCAATCTAAAATCTGAGAGGCAAAGTCCAAAATCTGTAGCTATTCTGGGTGCGGGTGCTTGGGGGACAGCTTTGGCAACGCTGGTAGAGGAGAATGGGCACAAGGTGCGTGTGTGGTCGCGTGGAGGTTCCCAAACCCTGGCAGAGGTCATAGAAGATGCTGATATTATTCTTTCTGCTGTTTCGATGAAGGGTGTGAGATCGGTTGCTGAGCAAATACAGTCTTTACCTGTTCCTGCTAAGGCGATTTTTGTCACGGCGACCAAAGGCTTAGATCCTCAAACGACTTGCACGCCTGCAAAAATTTGGCAAACAACTTTCCCATCTCATGCTGTTGTTGTCCTCTCTGGTCCCAATTTATCTAAAGAAATTCAAAATTTATTACCTGCAGCAACGGTAGTGGCTAGCACCATTCCCACAGCAGCAGAGTTTGTGCAGGCAGTTTTTTCTTCTCATCGGTTCCGAGTTTATACCAATCTTGACCCCTTGGGTGTGGAACTGGGAGGGACTCTGAAAAATGTGATAGCGATCGCCGCTGGTGTTTGTGATGGTTTGCAGTTGGGGACAAATGCAAAAGCAGCCTTAGTCACTCGTGGTCTCACAGAAATGGTTCGTATTGGTGTCCATTGGGGTGCAAAGATGGAAACATTTTACGGTTTGTCAGGATTAGGTGACTTACTAGCAACTTGTAATAGCTCTTTAAGCCGCAATTACCAAGTTGGCTACCAGCTTGCTTGTGGTGCAACACTCACAGAAATTCTTGCTCAGTTAGAAGGAACTGCCGAGGGAATCAACACAACACAGGTGTTAGTACAGCGTGCTCAGCAGCAATATATCTCGATGCCAATTACTGAGCAAGTTCATCGGTTGCTCAACAGTGAAGTAAAACCAAAACAAGCACTTATGGAACTCATGTTACGAGACATCAAGCCAGAGTACTACTATTAGCCTGTAGCAACTACTTTAGCGCTCCCTACAAACCCAATATTACTGATTGCCAATAATCACCAAGAAAAATTAGTAAATCTTCAGGAAAGTACCTATACACTCTTGTAGATAGGACTATGGTGACCAAGAAACTCAATTTTCCCCTTTGAGTGCTCTTGGACTTCATACAATCTAGTCAACCCTGAACTATTTTCCTACTAGTTTCTAGTTCAGGCTAACACTGTCTTGTCTACATTACACAATGTAGTGGAGATGCACATTTAATGTATAGGGAGCTACCCAATAGTATACTCACGTCTATCAATTTTAACCACATAATTCTTACTTATTAATTCAGTCAACAGTTGAGCAATAAAGACCTTATTTTGAATAGTTTGTTACCATTATTATCCCTGATATATGTTTATACTGCGTATAAAACTTATAGTTAAGAATGATCACTAATTTGAATCTTAACTAAATAGTTTTTCGTATGAAACTCACAGTGAAGAATGATCAATATTCAAAATCTTGACTAAAATCTTGACTAAATAGTTTGTCATTTTAACGCCCAGCTGTGCATGTTATTTAGCTATTGGTTCAACTGAAGAAGCTTAGCCGCTTCTCAAGGAGGGTAACGTTGTCTCACTTAACCAGTGCAGGTTTTTGCGAAAAAACCTCAATGTAACCCTCAACCGTGTTAGTTCATCTTGAATCACGGGAATAATAGCAACAGTTGATTAGCTGACCGTAATCTATTGTTACCTGGAGCCATTGAGACGACTTTATGCCAGCAACATCTTTTTACGCCGCAGATGCCGCCGACGATATCAAACAATCTAGCCAGGTGTTTGACTCGGATCTCATAATTGATGAGAGTGAGTTACAGATAAATGCTTTCGATGATCTAGAAATGGCTTCTACTGAAGCTAATAGTTTTGCTGTAAACCCTAACCGTCGCAGCACAGACCTGGTGCGTTTGTATCTTCAGGAGATCGGTCGGGTTCGTTTGTTAGGTCGAGATGAAGAGGTTTCAGAAGCTCAGAAAGTCCAGCGCTACTTACGGATGCGGATCGTCCTGGCTAACGCTGCTAAACAAGGAGAAGAAACCATCTCATCCTATTTTCGAGTGATTGAAATTCAGGAGCGTCTAGCATCTGAGTTGGGACATCGTCCTTCTTTTGAACGGTGGGCCCGTGCTGCTGGTATCGAGGTATTAGAACTTAAGCAATTATTATCACATGGAAAACGCCGATGGGCTGAGATTGCTAAGTTAACAGTAGAAGAACTTGATCAAATTCAGAGTAACGGACTACAGGCAAAAGAACACATGATCAAGGCTAATCTTCGCCTCGTGGTATCTGTTGCCAAGAAGTATCAAAATCGTGGTTTAGAATTGTTGGATTTAGTTCAAGAAGGCACTTTAGGTTTAGAACGAGCAGTCGAAAAGTTTGACCCAACAAAGGGTTATCGCTTTAGCACCTACGCTTACTGGTGGATTCGTCAGGGAATTACACGGGCGATCGCAACTTCTAGCCGTACCATCCGCCTACCAGTCCACATTACAGAAAAATTAAATAAAATCAAAAAAGCTCAACGCAAAATTGCCCAAGAAAAGGGTCGCACCCCAACTCTAGAAGATCTGGCTCAAGAGCTAGAAATGACTCCTACACAAGTGCGGGAAGTTCTATTACGCGTCCCTCGCTCTGTTTCTTTGGAAACTAAGGTAGGAAAAGATAAAGACACAGAGTTAGGAGAATTGCTGGAGACGGATAGCGTAACACCAGAAGAAACATTAATGCGCGAATCTTTACAAAAAGACTTACAGCATCTTCTGGCAGATTTAACAAGCCGAGAACGTGATGTGATTTTGATGCGCTTTGGTTTAGCAGATGGTCATCCTTACTCCTTAGCAGAAATTGGACGTGCTCTCGATTTATCACGCGAAAGAGTACGGCAAATTGAATCTAAAGCCTTGCAAAAGCTACGCCAACCCAAACGGCGTAACCTTATTCGCGACTATTTAGAGTCACTGAGTTAGTCAATAGTTCATAGTCAACAGTCAATAGTTACTTGTCATTAAATTTGGACTTTTCATGATCGCATCTAACGAACACATCTCAACTTTCGACTGTTGACTTTGTACTTATTGATAAAAACTTCTCTTAAGTTTCTAGCAACTAATTTGCATTTAAGTGAATTTGGAGTGTTAATAGGTTACTATTTCAGCCGGGATCATGTTTTGTTTGCTTGTTGGTCAAGATCCCATAACTTAGTTTTAGGCGTTAAGTAATTATTCTCAACAATATATGTTTATTGCAAATTGAGCAAAACTTTTGCTATATTCGCAACTAGCAGCCTTTGTTGAGAAATATTAGTATGACTGTCTACACAGCAACTTCACTCAGGGCAGAACTCAATGAACGCGGATGGCGTCTAACTCCCCAGCGTGAAACAATTCTACACATCTTTCAAGAACTTCCGCAAGGAGAACATCTCAGCGCTGAGGACCTGTACCACAAACTAGAAGGAGATGGAGAAGGAATTAGCCTTTCCACCATCTATCGGACTTTAAAGTTAATGGCGCGGATGGGTATTTTACGAGAGCTAGAACTGGGAGAGGGACATAAGCATTACGAACTTAACCAGCCATACCCTCATCACCACCATCACTTAATCTGCGTGAGATGTAACACGACTATCGAGTTCAAAAACGACACTATCTTAAAAATTGGGGCGAAAACTGCCCAAAAAGAAGGTTATCAACTGCTCGATTGTCAACTGACAATCCATGCTGTTTGTCCCAAGTGCCAACGGGCACTAATGCCAATTTAGCACTTGGATGGATGAAGCTCTGTTTTACCAGTTCCAACTTTGTGTGATTGGAGTGGGTGAACTTTTAGAGTTCTTGCGGATAATTTCAGTGGATACTAGTAGCGTCCGCTTTTCACGTCATTCAAGCTGACACCATAGAATTCTTGGGCTTGTTTAATCGCTTTCTTGGTTTCAATTCCCATAACGCCATTGAGCGGACCTTTGTAGAAACCTTGCTCCCTGAGTCGTCTTTGTATTTCCAGAACATCAAAGTCACTTTTGTTGGGAGAAGTATTAACTAAGCTGTATAATTTGGCACGAGTCGTAGCACCGGCAACACCACTTACTGCCAAGTAATGATCTGCTTGAAACCTTCTGACAGCATCTGCTGTGTTTGGACCATAGTATCCATTTGGCTCTCCTGCCAGATATTTTGCCTTAATTAACTGTGCCTGAAGCACTCTTACAGCTTCACCGCGATCGCCCAAGCGCAGCTTATCATCATCAGTCGGCTGTTTGGAATTCTCTTCTCCACCACCGATACCCGCTTGCGGCAATTTTGCCAGTGTTGCTGGTCCTACAATCCCATCAACATCCAAGTTGTAAGCTTCTTGGAACTGCTTAACAGCTTCTTCAGTAATTGGACCAAATATTCCATTGGCGTTACCGTAATAAAAGCCTGCTATCCGCAGTTTTTCTTGCAAAGCTCTGACTTCTGGACCTTCATCCCCTTTCTTCAGGAATTTAGAATTGCTGTAGCTACGATGAACTGATTTTTCTTGGCTGGATTGTTTAGCTTGAACATTCTCAAGCTTGGGTTTTCTGACTCGATCAGCCTCAGCGTAATTATAACCCTGCCAGTTTTCTAATTCCCGTAGAGTTGTAGTTCCGGCAATACCGCTTGCATCTAATCCAGCAGCACTTTGGAAGCGGCGAACAGCAGCCTCTGTGCGACCATCATAGACTTGAGTAATAGGAGCTTGATAAAAGCCTGCTGTCTTCAATTCGTGTTGTAGGTGTCTGACGGAAGGACCGCGATCGCCTCTTTCAAGTGCTAGAACACTACTAACAGCACTTAGTATAGACAAAGCAAGGGCAACGGGTAGCATATACTTCCAGGCTCCACTAGAAAGCCTCTTCCAATCAGGTGCTGCTGCATTTTTTAACAACCCGCTTAAGGAATCCAACTCATCAGGAGAAGGATCTTCGTACGCGAAAGCCACATGCAAATACGCAAGATTATCCATAGTTTTTTTCCTACACCACTGACCTTTCTTCAATCACTGCTTCAGCTTGATGAACTAAATTTCGCAAAAATTCCAGTGTCTGTATACTTACATCCTGCCACAAACCACGTTTATATGCTTCTAATAATCTTTCAGAGATATCACGCAGAGCATAAGGGTTATGACTTTGGATAAATTCCAAAACAACTGGATCAAATAAATACGCCTGTGCTATCCCCTGGTACATATGATCTTCTACACAATTTGCTGTCACATCATAGGCAAATAGAAAATCTACTGTTGCTGCCATTTCAAAAGCACCTTTATAACCGTGGCGCATGACTCCAGAAATCCACTTGGGATTCACAACGCGCGAACGATAAACCCGTGCAATTTCTTCTTGAAGTTGGCGAACTCGCGGTTTCTCAGGGATGGAGTTATCACCAAAGTAAGTTTGAGGATTCTTTCCTTGTACAGCACGTACCGCAGCCGCTAAACCCCCCTGAAACTGATAATAATCATCTGAATCCAGCAAATCGTGTTCGCGATTATCTTGGTTGTGCAGCACAATCTGCATATTCTGCAATCGCTGCTCGAAAGCTTCTGGTGCGGGGAGTGGGGACGAGGAGGACGAGGAGGACAGGGAGGATGAGGAGGATGAGGAGGACAAGGAAGCATTGGTCTCCCTTGTCTCCCCTGTCTCCCTTGTCTCCCTTGTCTCCCCTACTCCCCTCCCCGACGTATAGGCATAACAGCTCCAATTCATGTAAGCACGAGCCAAATCTTGGTCATCGGTCCAGTTTTGTGATTCAATTAAGCCTTGGAGTCCTGCACCGTAAGCACCTGGTTTAGAACCAAAGATGCGGTAGAGCGATCGCACTCTAGCTTCTTGTAAACTCAAACCCGATTTTGACCAAAACTCGGTTTCTTCACTCACCAACTTTGCCAAGGGGTTTTGTTCTGGTGGTTCGTCTAACGCCGCCACGGCTACGACTGCTTGATCAAATAAATCAATCAAGTTAGGAAAAGCATCGCGAAAGAAGCCTGAAATGCGTAGTGTGACATCCACACGAGGACGACCCAAAACTGAGAGTGGTAAGATTTCAAAATCTACTACTCGTCGTGCTGCACCATCCCAAACTGGTTGCACACCAAGTAAAGCTAACGCCTCAGCAATATCATCTCCTCCAGTTCGCATTGTTGCTGTTCCCCACAATGACAAACCCAGTGTTTGTGGATACTCTCCATTTTTTTGGGTATAAAATTCGATCAGTGCTTCAGCCGCTTTTCTACCAACATCCCAAGCTGTTTCCGTAGGGATGGCACGAATATCCACTGAGTAAAAATTTTTACCCGTTGGAAGAACTTCCGGGCGTCCGCGAGTTGGTGCACCAGCGGGAGCACTGGGTACGTATCGACCATCAAGTCCACCTAAAAGGTGGGTAATTTCTTGGGGAGTTTGCAGCACGGCAGGAAGAAGACCTGAGCGTATCCAATTAAGAACTAACTCAGACTTGGGATAT
>JAJPJF010000400.1 GCA_021324415.1 Nostocales cyanobacterium Centralia_MAG_434 | reverse complement strand
TGGCAAGGGTTGTAAAGAATTATGTTCATTATTATCATTGAAATCCTTACAGGATAAGGCTTTCAATGATTTTGAACTAGGTTTTCCATAAAAAGAACCGAAGAACCTAAATTACTAACTTCAAACTTCCGACTTCAAACTTCCGACTTCAAACTTACTTATGACAGCAACAGCCAGTGTGGGCGATAAGGTAGTACGTCAATTATTACCTGGTAAAGCTATTTTTGAACTTGAAAATTGCCAATTGGGCGAAGTAACTCATCAAATTACTTTAATAGCCTCCTCAAGAAGAATTACCGCTCAATGCCCACTTTGTCAACAGCAAACCCATCGGGTTCATAGTCGTTACGAGCGCAAATTAACTGATTTACCGTGGGCGAATTACAGCATCACTTTACAGTTGCGGGTGTACAAGTTTTTTTGCATCAACGCATTATGTAAAAGGCGTATTTTTACAGAGAGATTAGATGATGTAGCTGTGCCTTGGGCACGAAAGACAACAAGATTAGCTGAAAAATTGATGGCTATTGGTAAGCGCGTTGGGTGGTAACGCAGGGGTTCGTTTGAGCCAAAACAATGGTTTTGTTGTCAGCCGAAATACCTTGCTGCAAATGATACGTAGAATACCCTTGCCCCCGGTGATAACGCCAGCAACTCTTGGGGTAGATCCCAATCGCTTTTCGCAAGCATCACACTTATGGCACGATACTAGTGGATTTGGAGCAAAGCCGACCAATTGCGTTGCACCGAAGATCGCGAATCCGAAACCTTGAGGGCTTGGTTGCAAGCTCATCCCGGAGTGAAGACGGTTTCGCGAGACCGCTCAAAAGCTTATGAGAAAGGCATTCGTCAAGGAGCACCGCAAGCTATTCAGGTGGCAGATCGCTTTCATCTGTTGCAAAATTTATCACAAACGCTTGAGCAAGTCTTTGGTACTCACGCCGAAGCACTGAAACAAGTAGAAAAACAAGTCTTTAGTACTGATACTAAAGTGCTAAAACAGGTAGAAACTTCCCACAACCTTTCCCTAAATGCTGAGGCTAATGCCTGCCCAGTTGTGCCGAGGTTTCCCCAAAACACATCTTTAAAAAGAAAAGTCCAATCAGAATCAAGCACAGCGCAAACGGAGAACTATTCATGAGCAAGGAAAGGAGCCTACGGTCTCAAGGCTTGTCAGGACAAGCAATTGCTCAGGAACTCGGAGTTTCCAAAACGACTGTATTTAATGATTTGCGTAGTCCAACTTTTAGCGAACGTCGCCAACGTAGCGACAGTGGTCTGAGTCTTCTCAACCCTTATCATGATTACCTCCTCAGTCGCTGGAATAGTGGCACTTTCTCCACCCAAAAACTATTTGAAGAAATTGTTATGGCGGGCTATACCGACAGTTATGCCACGGTCGTTCGGTTCACTCGTTATCTTAAGAGCTTACCCGGATTTGAAGCAGCAAAAAGTTCAACAAAAAACGCTTTCCCCAAGGTAAGCTCTTCTTCGCAACGTCCTCTCACCCCTAGTCGAGTAACAGCTTTAGTCTTGCGACGACCGGAATTATTAACAGAGCAAAAGGAGCGTGAAGTAATCGCGCGAGTAAAAACAGCCCATTCGGATTTGGAGTCAGCCATTGAGCTAGCTCAACAGTTTGCATCTGTTGTGCGTCAACGCCAGCCTGAAGAGCTAGATGCCTGGTTAGACAAAGCTAAAAACAGTTCGATTTCTTTGCTCCGCTGTTTTGCTGTTGGTTTAGAGTCTGACTACAATGCTGTATTGGCGGGAGTAACGCTTTCGACGAGTAACGGTCACTTTTGTTGGACACATCAACCGTCTGAAGATGCTCAAGCGCCAAATGTTTGGTCGCGCCGGACTTGATTTGCTAACTCGACGATTTTTATTGACCACCGCAAAGGGATAATTCTTAATACTTCAAACTTTACTTATGAGTTACAGAAATCAGTTTATTTGGCAACGAGCAGTTCAGCTTGCTATTAATTGTTACAAATTTACCCGTTTATTTCCTAACTCGGAATTGTATGGCTTGACAAGTCAAATACGACGCTCGTCTGTATCTGTAGCATCCAACATTGCTGAAGGTTATGGTAGACGTTCAAAACAAGAATATATCCAATTTTTATATATTGCATTAGGCTCTTTGAGAGAATTAGATACCCAATTAATTATTGCTAAAGAAGTGGACTTAGCAGAAATTGACCTCTTCACTCCTATTATGAATGAAGTTGAGGAAATGCAAAGTATATTAGTTGCCACTATCAACAAACTAAAAGATTAGAATTATATCCTTTCCTTCTTCCAACTTTTCCCTCCTTCTGCCGTCTGCCGTCTGCCCTCTGCCTTAAAACGAGTTCCCGTGTTGATCACCAAAAGCTGACAAGAACCAGTTTATGCTGCTAAGGGTGAATAAATAGCGCTTCAATAATTTATATCTTATTATTAGCTTCGGCTTTATGCCTTAGTAATAGTACAATACTTTTCGGTTAAGACCAAAAACAGGTAGATTGAGAGTTATACTCAAAAACGCACACAGCTAATGCAACTAGGAGAATTTTCGCTCGTTTCACTTTTAATAGAATCGGGGGAAGTGTTAAAAGCGATAGAAACAGCGATCCCAGCTCAAGCAATTGAGCAAGTATTAGGACAGACAGATACTAGAGAAACACGAAAACGTAAACTGCCATCACACTTGGTAGTCTGTATGGTGATTGCAATGAGTCTATGGTCATCGGATTCAATGCGAACTGTGCTGAAAAATCTACTTCAAGGTTTACGGACACAGAGGTTAAAGCTAGGGCAGTATTGGCGAGTACCAAGCCCACCATCAATTACAGAAGCAAGGCAGAGATTGGGATGTCGGGTGATGAGTCAGTTATTTCATCTATTGGTACGCCCATTAGCAACTTGCCAAACTCCGGGAGCATTTTTATTTGGGCGAAGAGTGATGGCAGCAGATGGAACAGTGTTAGATGTTCCGGATACGCCAGCTAATGCAAAAGTTTTTGGATATCCAGGAAGCCCAAAAGGAACTAGAGCAGCGTTTCCCAAAATTCGCCTGGTGTTATTAATTGAAGCAGGAACACACTTAATCGTAGATGCCTTGATGTGTCCTTATCGTATTGGAGAGCGAGTCAGGGTAAAGAAACTGCTGCGTTCGGTAACCTGGCTGGATGTTATTGATGTGGGATAGAGGATTGCATTCTTACCAAATGGTGCAAGCAACCCAAAAACAAGGATGTCATTTTTTAGGAAGAGTTCCTGCCAATGTTAAGTTTGTACCAGAACAAATTCTAGACGATGGCTCATATCTTGCCTGGATTTATCCTGATGGTAAGTCCAAGAAAAAAGGTTTTAGTAAAATTTTGTTACGTGTCATCGAGTACACCATTGACTTAGACACAGAACAAAAAACTTATCGCCTGATTACCAGTCTGTTAGATCCTCAACTTTACCCAGCTTTAGTCCTAGCGAGTGAATACCACCAACGGTGGGAAGTTGAAAACACAATTGATGAGTTAAAAACCCACTATTATGGTCGAAAAACTCCTATCCGCTCACTTAATCCGCGTGAAGTTGTTCAAGAAGTTTATGGTTGGCTTTTAGGGCATTGGGCAGTACGCTCTCTCATGTTCCAAGCTGCACAGCAAGCAGGTATTTCCCCTCTGCGTAATGGTAATACTTGCACTCTCAAAGTTATTCGTGCTGCTATTCCTGAGTTTCAGAATACACCAACCGAACAACTCCCTTTTTTTGGTCATGGTTGATTATAGAGATTTTGGATGAGAAGTGTCGAGTACCAAATTAAGTGGGCTCTTGTGCAGTTTTGGTGATCTTGGTAGAGGGGGAGGCACAAGAGGAAGACAGAAGAACTGAGGTGGCAGCACTAAAGGTATTGGAAAGGGAAAGTGGCAAGCGAGTTGAGCTTTTTTCAGGGAATGAAGGGGAGTGAAATCATGTTGTTGTGCTGCTGCTTGATAAAGAGCAATGCAGTGGTAGGGATTGAGAGATGTATGCGTAGTGTCTTTGAGGGCGATCGTTTATGAAGAGAGTAAGAAACGACGTGCAAGTAAATCAAGACTAGCGCGACCATACATTTGTCGCTTAAGGGTTTTAAGACGGTTAATATGACCACAAAGGTGACCATTACTAAAGGGTAAACTTAGACCAGCTTTAATGGCATCATAGTCTTGTTGTAAACTGAGCGCGAAACGTTGAAAGGGAACAAGAGAGCTTTGGGCAGCTTGTGTGAGCCAACAATCAAACTGATCAGCAAGGCGTTGGCGGACAATTTGAGCAAAGCTTGTGGCCAGATGAATAGCAGAGGATAAATCGGGATGTGCAGCAGTTAACAGAGAGAGTGTCGTTTGACGCTGTTCTGTTCAACCAACGTGTTTGTTGCTGGCTTTTTGTCTTCAACTTGCCTAGGCCGATCCATTGCCTTTGGCTTCTTTTTGTTTTGGCCAAGCAATTTCTTCACTGTGGCGTCTCGATCTCGCACTTCCGTCAGTAACGATTGATTGGTGACAATGCTACCTGCTTGACGCAGCCTGCGGCTCAGTGCAACCGCTTCGGCATATGACAATGATTCGGTTTCTAAACCTACTGCATGGGCACGCGCCAAAAATTCCTCCAGCGCTCCTTGGACTTGGTAAATTAAGATTGTCGTTATATCTCGCGGATTGTAGCGGATCACCATTGAGTTTCCTGCATACCCAGCTAAATGCTCTCCCCGGTAAGTTAAGTTAGCAAATTGAATATACCCGCCGCGATACACAATTCGCCGCGCTCGTCGCATCAGACAAATATCTAATTCTCTTTCTCCAAGTAGATCTGGCTCTTGCTATACATCCTGCTAACCAGCGCCCAATCCGTGTTTGTCCACCCATCCGCGCATCTATGCTTTGGTTGTAACGATCCACGATGTAGCGTACAAGTAATTTTTCCAGATCCTGCAAAGTTATACAAGCTTGTTCTTCAGCAACTGCTGGTGTCGAGTATCAAATTAAATGGGCAAAGAGTGCAGATTTGGTAAAAATGGTTGAGGGTGTAGCACAAGTAGTACAAACATAATTGTTGATGGCCTACCGTGCTCGCTCCATGCGACCCAAGCATTATTGTTGATGGTCTACCGTGCTCGCTCCATGCGACCCAAGCATTGCCCAGCGCTGCCCTTGCGATTGCCCAAGGGGCAGCGCGCTCAAAAAGCGTAATCGCCCTGCGGTTCCTCCGTTGCCGACTGCCGAGGGTGGCAAGATGGTAGGCATTCAGTGTAAAAATCCGGTAATTACTGTAAAAAGATA
>JAJPJF010000395.1 GCA_021324415.1 Nostocales cyanobacterium Centralia_MAG_434 | reverse complement strand
TGAGTGCATCCATTTTTGACTATATTATTAGAGTTGCATTTAGGACAGTGCATAGCTCCTGTGTTGAACGACACTTTCTTATTTTAGCATTACTATGCATTACTACCGGCTTTCTTAATGCCATAAGCAGCTAACCCTACAACAGCGCCTGCTGCTACAACTGGAGCAGCAGTAATAGCAACAGCAGTACCACCCACAGCTAAACCCATACCACCTACTGCGGCTGCAACTCCTGCACCTGTTACTGCTCCAGCAGTTGCAAAACCTGCTGCTTCACCCAGGTTATTATCATCATTTTTATGGCTCATTATTCATACCTCAATATTTTCTGTATTCATTTTCTATAACAGTATCTTTTATATCCAATCGCATTTTTACTGTACTGAAAATAAACTTCGTGTAAATTATTCAATCCAAAGAAGACGGTCATGACAAAAATCTTATAGTTTCAAAATAGTATTCCCGATGGAGACTAAATTATAAGCAAAATATATATGACACGAGTTGAAAGTGAAAATACCCAATTATGTCATTATCTTGCACCAGTCCATCGAAAAAACTGATGTTATTCCAAGGCAGAATAAATACTGGGATATTCAATTAGAACCTTAATGAGTGATACAACAATCTTACTGAACTTGTAAAATTTTTTACTAAAAGCTATCCTTATTCCTTTGCTCGCCTCTCCTACGCACATCCGAGAAACAAATCCAGAACAAGCGTGAGTTAACAGATTTTAGTGGTATCTAGCTAAACCTTTTGAACCAAAACAGCTACTAATTACAAAAATTGTAACCCTAGCTATACGCTAAACTATTCTGATTACTATAAAAGTATTGCCTGCATGTATTGCCTATATGCATTGCCTGCATAAGGGAGGTTCATCTGAACAGCGATCGTCCAGAACTATTGAATTTACAGGGACAGTTTTGTGAAGTTTCTCCTCAGCAATATCAAGCAGGTAATCAAACTGTAGAAGAAAGGTTAGCAGCCATTTTGGAAAACATGGCTGAAGCATTTATTGAACTGGATTTATCATGGTGTATTATCTGTGTCAACAATAAAGCAGAACAGCTTTTAGGGATCAACCGAGACAATCTACTTGGCAAACTATTGTGGGATGTATTTCCTGAAGGCACGAGTACTCAGTTTTATCAACAAAGCCATCAAGCAATTGTTGGACAAACTGCTGTTGAGTTTGAGGAGTTCTATCCAGCCTTAAATAGATGGTTGGCGGTGCGGCTTTGTCGGACTCAAACTAGCTTATTAACTTATTTTCTAGATATTACAGAACAAAAAGAATTAGAAACAGAACTGCAAAAAGAACAAGATTTTCTGAACATCCTCTTGGATGCTGAAGAAAAACGAGTGGAACTCGTGCGAGAACAGGTAGCGCGTGCAGCAGCAGAGGCTTCACAACAACAGTCGGCTTTTCTAGCAGAAGTTAGTGCTGTCCTTGCATCTTCATTAGAGTACGGACAAACACTTCAGAGCGTAGCTAATTTAGCTGTCCCTTACTTTGCAGACTGGTGTAGTGTTGATTTGCTCAATGACGATCACACGATCAACCGTGTTGCTGTAGCTCATTGCGATCCCCAAAAGGTGAGACTAGGATGGGAAATTGCTCAACGTTATCCCAGGCATTTGGATGATGGCTATGGTATCTCTCAGGTTATGAAAACTGGGCAGAGCGAAATTGCCATAGAGATTACTGATAAACAGTTAACAGCCACCATTCAAGATACTGAGTATTTACAAATCTTACGTGGGCTTAACTTAAAGTCATGCATTATTGCACCTTTAAAAGCCCGTGGGCGGGTGTTAGGAGGTATTTCCTTCCTGTTTAGCGAGTCGAATCGCCGCTATAGCACGATAGACCTTTCTCTAGCAGAGGATTTAGCTCGTCGGGCGGCGATCGCCATTGATAATGCTCGTCTTTATCAAGAAGCACAGCAGGCAAGGCATACAGCAGAGATTGCAGCAGATCGCACTGCGCGTTTACAAACGGTAACAGCAGCTCTCGCCGAATCCCTCACTCCCCTTCAAGTTGCAGAGGTGATAGTCGAACAGAGTATGGCAGTCTTGGAAGCGACTTCTGCGCTGGTGGTTCTTGTAAGCGAAGATGGGACAGAACTGGAAATTGTGAAAGCTGTCGGCTACTATACCGATTTAGTCGAATCTTGGGGGCGTTTTTCGATCAATACTGATGCTCCCCTTGCAGAAGCCATTAGAACTCGAGAGCCAATTTGGATAGAAACCCTGGCAGATAGAGCTTCCCGCTATCCTCATTTAGCTGATATTTACAGCCGCTATCATGTCAACTCGTGGATGTCGCTTCCCTTAGTGAGCGAAGGAAGATCAGTGGGCGGAATGACGCTGACTTTCAAAGAGTTTAAACAACTAAGTGAAGATGATCGTGAGTTTATTTTGGCTATCAGCCGCCAATGTGCCCAGGCAATTTCTCGTGCCCAACTATATGAAGCAGAGCGCAAAGCCAGAGCAGAAGCAGAACAAGCGAACCGGGTAAAGGATGAGTTTCTAGCAGTACTTTCTCACGAGCTGCGATCGCCCCTCAATCCTGTCTTAGGTTGGACAAAGCTACTACGAACTAAGAAATTACAACCTACACAAGCGGAGCGAGCATTAGAAACGATTGAGCGTAATACCAAACTTCAAGCACAACTGATTGAAGATTTGCTTGACATTTCTCGGATGTTGCGGGGCAAACTCAGGCTCAATATTGCTGTTGTTGACTTGAGCGCGGTGATTGAAGGGGCAATCGATACAGTACAGCTAGCGGCTGCTGCCAAATCTATCGATATTCAGACTATTTTGCAACCCACGGAAAAAACAGTCCTAGGGGACGCCAATCGGCTTCAACAAGTTGTATGGAACTTGCTATCTAATGCCATTAAGTTTACACCCCAAGGTGGACAAGTAAAAATTAAGTTAGAGGAAATCGGTAACCGAATGCAAATTCAGGTTATTGATAATGGCAAAGGTATTGAACCAGATTTTTTACCTCATGTGTTTGAGTATTTCCGCCAAGCTGATAGCAGCACAACCCGTACATTTGGTGGACTAGGATTAGGACTAGCGATCGTGCGTCAGATTGTTGAGTTACACGGTGGCACAGTTCGAGCACAAAGTGCAGGCAAAGATTTGGGGGCAACGTTTACAGTCCGATTACCAGCAACGAGTCATGAGTTGAAATTATCTACAAGCACTCACGCTTCAACCCTATCTGCAGACTTAACAGATCTTCGAGTACTAATTGTAGACGATGAAGCGGATATGAGCGCCTTAGCAGAATTTATTCTTGCTCAGCAGGGTGCCAAGGTGACTGTAGCTTCCTCCGCAACAGAAGCGTTAACAATTTTGACACAGTTTATTCCAGATGTACTGGTGTCTGATATTGGAATGCCGGAAATGGACGGTTATATGCTGATGCGGCAGGTACGAAAACTGGGATCTGAACAAGGAGGTACGATTCCTGCCATTGCCCTTACCGCCTATGCCAGTGAGTATGATCGCCGTCAGGCTCTAGCCGCTGGGTTTCAACTCCATCTTCCTAAACCTGTTGAGCCAGAAGCGTTGGTAGAAGCCATTGTCCGCGTCATTCCTAACAAAAAGTTAAATTCTTAAGATGAAGCAGATGCCCGCGAGTTTATCACTGCTGTGTTGGAGCAATATGGAATTTCAGCAGTAATTCTCAGAAGTAATTCTATATATGTGGTCTAGCTTGGCACTTCCGCATCCAACTCCAAAATGATTCAGTTGAGTTGCGAAGTCAGATAAGATAGTTTTGGTTCACTATACGATTAAAACAATCTGTAGTTATATTGGTTAAAAGTGGCAGTAGCAATTTTAGCAACATCATACTACCCACAGCAACTACCAAACCACTTGTCCATTACTTGATTAATAACTTTCACAGCCTATGAACCCTGCCCTGACAAAAATTGGCGATCAAATGTCCAACCTGACTGGCGTCAGAGCAATTATGAAGGACATTAATGAAACGTTACGATCTGGTGGGGGGAGGCATTTTATCAATTTGAGTGCTGGCAACCCGTTGATTTTGCCAGAGGTAGAGCAGTTATGGCGAGACTGTACAGCACAATTGCTGGCTAGCCCAGAGTATGGTGAGGTTGTTTGTAGATACGGCTCTAGCCAAGGCTATGCACCATTGGTAGAGGCGATCATCAAGGATTTTAATCGACGCTATGGTTTGAATCTCAGCGATCGCAACATCCTCATTACCCCTGGTAGTCAAAGCATCTATTTCTTCGCTGCTAATGCTTTTGGAGGATACACCGCCAGTGGTGAATTGAAAAACATTGTTTTACCTCTCAGTCCTGACTATACAGGTTATGGTGGTGTGTGTTTAGTACCAGAAGCGTTGATTGCCTACAAACCATCTCTGGATATTGATGCTGCAGCACATAAGTTCAAATATCGCCCCGACTTTAGCCAACTGTCGATTACAGAAAACACGGGTTGTGTGATCTTCTCTCGTCCATGTAACCCCACAGGCAATGTTCTCACAGATGATGAAGTTAAAAAAATTGCTGCTCTTGCCGCGTCTTTCAATGTGCCAGTGTTAATTGACTCTGCTTATGCACCTCCGTTTCCAGCATTGAATTTTACGCAAATGACACCAATATTTGGCGACAACATCCTGCACTGTATAAGTTTATCAAAAGCAGGATTGCCGGGGGAACGCATTGGGATTGCAATTGGGGAGGAACATCTAATTAATGTTCTCGAGTCGTTCCAAACGAATGCGTGTATTCATGCATCGCGTTATGGACAGGCGATCGCTGCATATGCCATTAACTCTGGTCAACTTGCTCAAATTTCTGAACAAGTCATTCGTCCCTTTTACCAGAAAAAATTCATGGTTCTGGAAAACACGCTAGCAGAAGCTATGCCTAAAGATTTACCTTGGTTACTCCATCGAGGTGAAGGAGCAATCTTTGCTTGGTTGTGGTTACAGGATCTGCCAATAACTGACTGGGAATTTTATCAGCAACTCAAACAAGTGGGTGTTGTTGTTGTCCCTGGTAGCACCTTCTTCCCTGGGTTACATCAAGAGTGGGAACACAAACAGCAGTGTTTCCGTATTAGCCTTACAGGAAGTGATGAGGAAATTGTGCTGGGGATGCAGCGTCTAGCACAAGTAGCACAACAGGTCTATCAGCTTTCAGCAGTTAGCGCTTAGTTAGGTGTTGAATGAGGAATCACAATCAAACAAAGGACACGAAGCCAGAAGAGTCTGAATTATTAGAAATTGGTACAATTGTTGCACCTCAAGGGTTGCTTGGGGAAGTTCGTGTTTATCCTGTCACGGACTTCCCGGAACGATTTGAGGTACCAGGAAAACGTTGGTTGTTGCGTCCTGGAGAAAAAGAACCACAATCGATAGAATTACTAGCAGGACGCTATATTGACGGTAAAAACTTATATGTCATCAAATTGGCTGGTGTAGAAAATCGCAACCAAGCAGAGGAGTTACGTGATTGTAAACTCATGGTAAGAGCTAGCGATCGCCCTCAATTAGGTGAAGATGAGTATCACGTCTTGGATTTAATTGGCTTGGAAGTTTTCATGCAGGAGTCTGGGGAACTGATTGGTAATGTAGTAGCTGTGATCAGTGCTGGTAATGATTTATTAGAAGTAGAGCTAAACCCATTATTTGCCAATAACAAAGAAACTAGGACAAAAAACAAAAAGCCAAAGACCGTCTTGATTCCGTTTGTGACAGCGATCGCACCAGTGGTAGATTTAGACGCTGGTCGGATTGAAATTACACCACCAGCAGGATTATTAGAAATTAAAAATTAATAAAACAAAACCTGTAGAGTTAACAACAAATTTAACTACAGCAGTCACAAAATTAAACTCCTTTAAATCTTGTCTTAATCTAAACCCCTAATACTAAAAGCTTGGCTTTTAGGTATTAGATATGCTGCGAATCAAAGGATATCTGTTGTTTGTCTGCTTTTTCCTGGCATTGTCTGTCTCAGTCATCCTAGGAAGTATGACCTCTACTCTCGCTACTAGCAAAGTGTCCAAGCTAAATACTCTTAACGGACAACCTCCCATAGTGATTGGTCACCGAGGAGGTGGAACTGGGTATCGTCCAGAACATACGGTGGGGAATTTTGGAGGAGATTTACTAGGTTCTCACAACCTAGGCATTCAATTCGGTGCAGACTACATTGAACCTGACTTGGTAATCACCAAAGACAAAGTCCTGATTGTTCGCCATGAACCATTGTTGGCAACTGTGAAAACAGATAGCAATGGTAATATTGTTTACGATGAGAATGGTAAACCTACTATCCAAGAAGCCACCACAAACGTCGCCGATTTTCCAGAATTTGCTTCCCGCCTGACGACTAAAGTTCTTGATGGAGCAAGTGTTACAGGCTGGTTTGCAGAGGATTTTACTTTAGCTGAGATTAAACAATTGCGCGCGATCGAGCGCCTTCCCAGTATTCGCCCTGATAATACCCGCTACAACGGTCTGTTCGAGATCCCTACTTTAGATGAAGTTATCAAACTCGCCAGAAAGAGCGAAGCTAAAACTGGCCGGAAAATAGGTATCTATCCCGAAACCAAGCACCCAACGTATTTTGCTGAAGTAGGTAAGTATCTAGACGGCACTCCTATCCACGTCAATACTTCACAACTCCTGATTGATGATCTAGTTGCCAATAACTATACCGACCCTGATCATATTTTCATTCAATCTTTTGAGGTCTCTAATCTTAAGGACTTAAAAGAAAATATCATGCCTGCTGGTGGGGTTGATATTCCTCTCATCCAGCTCATAGATAGCAGTGGTGCTCCCTATGACTTCGTTTACCACAATGTTCCTCAAACCTACGCCGATTTAATCACCCCTGAAGGGTTGACACAAATTCATACTTATGCAGCAGGAATTGGTCCGGATAAACGTCTAATTGTACCAGCCTCTGCCAAATTAGATAATAATGGTCAACCGATTGATATTAATGGAGATGGGTTGATTAGTGATGCGGATAAATTTCTGGGTAAGCCAACTTCCCTAGTTAATGATGCTCACAATGCAGGTTTATTACTTCATCCGTACACTTTCCGTAGTGATGCATACTTCCTGTCACCTGACTATCATGGTCAACCGCAAAAAGAGTACGAACAGTTCATCAAGTTGGGAATTGATGGGTATTTTACGGACTTTGCCAATGATGGATATGCTGCAAAGCAAAAAGCGATCGGTAACCATAAAAAGTTAAAAGGCTAAAGCTATAAACTCATAACCCCACCCAAGCACGAAGCACGTCGGCAAAGTCTGGTGGGGTAAGCTTCACATGTTGCTGCTACCACCAACCTGACTTGCTCCTTCAGGCGCTGGTGGGTGATATGTCATTGATTGTAACCCCAAGCGACCAGGACCAATAAAACGGTTGAGTGTGAGTGAAATACCCCCCAGCATCACCCCAATTGCTCCCAAAATACCTCCACTTGATTGCAGTGCTGTCACCGTCTCCATCCGTACCGACGAGTCCTTCCACAACCATGCACCTGGTTCCACATCTAGTATTTCCCCAGGAGCTAAGTACTTTTCAAACACATTACCGTAGCCGTGGATTAAAAGCAGCCCTCCATCCCGCTTACCTTCAAAGCGATCAATAAATAAGCCACCACTGCGGCTGAAAAAGAGGTTCACTAGTCCTCGTTGAAAAAAGAAGCTGTACTCAACATTACTAGTCGCTAATAAGAACTGATGCTCTCGTACATCCACTGTCTGTCCACGCTCCAATTGCAGTGCTACGATCTGTCCTGGAGCCTCACGGGAAAAAGCAATATTACCGGGTCCGTGGGCCTCGCTGATAAAAATTTGTAGTCCTGCAAAGTAGCGCTTTACTGCTCCCTTCAAACCTTTCATTCCAAGACGGACATTTGGGTGCTTCCACAGCAAAATGTGATGCTCAAAGTAAATCGATTGCTGCTTTCCTAATTCCACATCTACTATAGGCACCACTTCACCTTCAATTTTCAAAGATAAGTCACCTGAACGAATGATTCCCTGAGGATTCCGCAATTCAGGGATTGGTTCGTTACTGAAGCCTGGCATGGGAGTGCCCATCTGTTGGTACTCCTGAAAATTGCTAGAGGATTGCTCAATTTGAGTCCCACAGGCACTACAAAACTTATCATTCGGATCAAGGCGATAGTTGCAATAGGGGCACTGATTTGTCATGGTTGTTAAACCTAGTAATAAGAAATATAGGTATATTGATCGTCTGAATCATCTTTTGTTATTTGTTCTTTGTCATTAATAACCCATAACTAACAAACCCGCAGAAATCGAACTTTGGGCTGGTGGCAGTTTTTAAGTTTCGAGTATAGCGTGGAACAGCTAGCTGTGCATCGTAACCTTATTTTTTATCCCTGCTATGAAAGCTTCTGGGCGTTTTTTATTATTTTTTCTACTACTGTCTACAATAGTAGCCTGCAACCAAACTCGCGCGTCCTTAGATACTCTCACATCACACACAGAAGCATCTTCGCCTCAACTGGCACAGAAGCCTGTAGAGTCAAAAAATCTTGTTCGGACTGAATCTTTTTCACCTACACCAATTCGCATCAATCTCAAAGATTTGCCAAAACCTTTTGCTACGGAAAGCGCCTCAAAACCACCCGAAGTTGTTTCAATTCCAGCTAATGCGACATTGCACGTCCCTTCTGGCTTTAAAGTCAATGTTTTTGCCGAAGGTTTAGATGCTCCCAGATGGTTGGCATTAACGCCAAGTGGTGATGTTCTGGTGACAGAAACCAAACAAAACCGGATTCGTCTTCTCCGAGATACCAAAGGCGATGGTGTCGCTGATGTTAAAAAGACTTTTGCTAGTGCAGCAAATGGACTTGATATTCCCTTTGGTATGGCTTTTGAGGGCAATTCGTTTTTCCTCGGCAATAGTAATGCCGTGTTGAAGTTTCCTTATACCAAAGGTCAACAGCAGCTCAGTGGCACTGGTCAAAAAATTACTGACCTTCCTGGTGGAGGTTATCACCAGCATTGGACACGCAACGTGGTTGTCTCCCCTGATGGCAAAAAACTATATGTTTCCATCGGTTCCCAATCCAACGATGATGAGGAAGCACTTCCAAGAGCCTCAGTTCAGGTGATGAACTTGGATGGTTCCCAACGGCAAACTTTTGCCTCTGGCTTACGTAATCCAGTTGGTTTAGCTTTTCATCCAGTTACCAAAGAACTTTATGCCTCAGTGAATGAACGAGATGGTTTAGGAGACGATTTGGTCCCAGACTACTTTACACGTTTACGTTCTGGTGAATTCTACGGCTGGCCTTATGCTTATCTAGCACCAAACAATCCCGACCCTCGTCTCAAGACAAATGGTAAGAGTAAGCGTCCTGATTTAGTGAGTCGTACCCACACACCAGATGTGCTGTTTCAAGCCCACTCTGCAGCATTAGGTGTGCGATTTTACGACGGAAAAACCTTTCCCCAAAAATACCGTAATGGTGCTTTTGTCGCTTTTCGTGGTTCTTGGAACCGCGATCGCGGTACAGGCTACAAGATTGTCTTTGTTCCCTTTAATGCTCAAGGACGCCCACAAGGTTACTATGAAGATTTTGTTACTGGTTTTCTCCTAAACCCCACTGTCCCAACCACATGGGGACGTCCTGTAGGTCTACTGGCGTTACCTGATGGCAGTCTTTTATTTACTGACGAAGCTAATAACAGGATTTATAGAGTGCACTATGTGGGGAGGGGGTAAGAGTTAGGAGTTAAGAGTTAATAGGAGTTAAAAGTTGGGAATTATGTATTTTTATTCCTCATTCCTAACTGTAAATTCCTCACTCTCTTTATTTATTCCTAACTCCTAAATTCCTCAAAACCATCCCTCTTGTTCCAGAGTCTCGATCAATTGAAGTCCGCGAGGATCTCCTACTCCTAGCATTGCTGCTTTGGCGTCTTCTCGTACTCCCAAATCTGAGTCTTCGGCAAAGGCTTGAATCAAGGCATCGATAGCGGTAGCATAGACTACGTTAGAAGGTAGTTCGCGGCATAGTTGTCCAAGTGACCAAGCAGAATTGCTCCGCACTGCTGATATAGGATCTTTCACGAGGGCTTCAATTAAAGGCGGGATTGCCCCAAGAACGGCTTCGTAATTCACTTGTGCCATTTGGGCAAGAGCACTTGCTGCCCACAGTCGTACTGCGGAAATATCAGTTTTTAAGGCATCTGCTAAGGGTGCCAAGCTACGTTGGTCACGGCAGTTTCCTAGTGCCCAAACCACACCTTTTCGTACGTAGCCATTCCAGTCTCGGTTTAATTGATTAATCAATGGCTCTACAGCATCTGGACTTGGGTTACGTCCAATCCCATATGCTGCACTGACGCGCACTAAAGGACAGGAATCGTTTAATAAGCGAATCAAATGAGGAGTTGCTCGTGCATCTTCTATATCACAAAAGGCACGTGCTGCCAGCATTCTATGCTGTGGCTGGGGATTGTCTAATAGTGCTAGCATTGCCTCTGGATCGGGCTTAGGCGCTTCTGATTCGGCAGTAAGCGGTGCTAAGCTGTCTAGAGGGCTTTCTAGCTCCATCTCGGCATCAAGTAGGCTTAGGTCGTCTTCGTCATACATATTTCACTTCACTTTCATCCCCATCCTACTGCCACTCATCAAGTCTATCTTAATCATTATCAAGAGATTTTATCATCAATAGAGACTGGGTTTGATAACCCAATTGATTGTAAAGATTTAATGCAGCTGTGTTTGATGTAAAAACTTGCAACCCAATTTGATGATCTCCTCTGGTTTTTGCCCACGTCTCAACATATCGCATTAAAGCACTACCAAGACCTCGTCGCCGATGCTCTGGTGCAACGTAGAGTAAAAAGATGTGAGCGTGGCGATCGCCACGCTGTTGATCTATGGCGTTTCCCAACCAAAGACAAGCAACGGGTAAAGAGGAAGGAGGGGAAGACGGTGCAGAAATCTCTTCTACTTGTTGACCTGTTTGTGCATCTTCGACGCCAACAAAATCTACCCACCACAGGGGCGTTTCACTGGAGAAGTATTGCTCAACAGTGTGTGCCAAATGGGAGAAATCTTGTTGTGGAAACATGCCTTGGTAAGTCCGTTGCATGAACTTGACCAGCAATGCCCGGTCTAAAGTTGTGCCACGGCGGATATAGTATCCTGCTAACAGTTGTTCAGACACTGATTATTTTGGCAAGCACTAGAGATGGGATGACTCCTACTTCATCAATTGGTGCGGGGGAAGCCATATCAGAGGATAAAAAGATCCGGGCACTAACTGCTACTAGGGCTAACAAAAAGATGAACACCACCAAAAACGGGGCAATGTACTGACGAAATATAGCCATATTGGGATTCTAAGAAGGGATTTTTATGAATGAATCGCTTAATATTTGTGAAGATTTCTGATTTATTCTAACGAGTTTTGGGAGCTTTGAGAGAAAAGCCGACTGAATGAGGGCGCAAAGCTTAGCACTATTATGAACGATCACGCTCGAGTTCAGCGATCGCTCGTTCCCAATACCAATTCTCCGGCATATCAGGATAGTCCTGCTTTGCTTGTTCAACTAAGCGATTAGCTGCTGCTGTGTCACCTCCTAAAATAGCAATGAGCCTTTTTCTAAGACGCTCATCAGGTATACGCTCATTGGCATGGAGTGATGTCATTGATCCTCGTTGTAATGCGGGTTGCTGTCTTCTAAACTCCCAAAATAGAACGTAATAAAGTGTCCCAAAAATGACTATAAGACTGAATGTTCCCAGAAAAGTCAGTAAGTTAAGGCTTAAAAAACCAAGAACTAACTGGGAGAGAACATAGCCAAGTAACATCCCAGTGATCAAAAGAATAAATGTCGCTGTCGAAATAATTATCCTCTGCCCCATAAATCTTCTTCCTCATCATCGTTGTTGAGTCCCGGTCTAGGAATTGCCACTGGTTGCGGGTTCCAAGGGGCAAAAAATGGTAGCAATAACAATCCTGGCAAGGCTGCTAATGCTGTTATTAAAAAGAATAAAGGCCAGCCAGTGGCTGTTGCCCATGCACCTGCTGGAGCCGTGAGAATATCTCGGCTAAAACCCTGCAAACTTGATAGTAAAGCATATTGAGTAGCTGAAAAACCTTGATTACAAAGACTCATTAAAAAGGCTACAAAAGCAGCAGATTCCAAGCCAGCACAAAAATTTTCAATATTAATAGCAGTCAGCATCAAAAGAAAATTTTTACCTACCAATGCCAAACTAAGGTAGGATAAATTGCCTATGGCTTGTAGTATGGCAAAGATCCATAGAGAACGATTAATACCTATTTTGGTCATCATCGCTCCTCCTGTCAAAGTACCAACAATAACAGCGACAATACCTAATAAATTGGGCAATGCCAAGTCAGTTTGTGTAAAATGTAAACCCTTATCTAATAAAAATGGTGTAGAAACATTTTTCAGCAAAGAATCCCCCAACTTGTAAACAATAATAAACACCAGGATCAACACTGCTTGGAGTGAGCCATGTCGCTGGAAAAAATCAACCAAAGGTAATTTGACCGCTTCCCACAGGGTTTGAGGGGGGCGGCATTGCAGTACTGGTTCTGGTGCCATGATAGAACTTAGCACACCTATGAACATCAATAGCGACATCAACAAATAAACAGTTGGCCAAGGCATTTTATCTGCCAGAAAGAATGTTAAGGAAGTCGTTACAATAATGGCGACACGATAGCCTAAAAGAAAAACAGATGCACCAGGACCCCTTTCCTGTTCTGTTAAGACATCAGTGCGATAGGCATCAGCGACAATGTCTTGGCTGGCACTTAAAAAAGCAACAATAGCAGCAGTTATTGCCAGAAATTTCAGCCCTTCAGATGGCTTTTGAAAAGCCATGGCGGCGATCGCCACTAGCAGTGCTACTTGTGTGACTACAAGCCAACCACGACGACGTCCTAGAAAAGGCGGTACAAATCGATCTAACAATGGTGACCAAAGAAATTTTAAGGAGTAGGGGAGCCCTACCAAACTAAAAGCCGCAATTGCACTGAGGCTAACATTTTCTTTTGTCAACCATGCTTGCAATGGTGCTTTACTAGTCAAATAAAGCGGTAAACCCGATGAAAAACCCAAAAGTAACAAAGCCGCCATTTTACGACTGCCAAAAATTTCAAGCAGCGATCGCCTTCCTTTCATAGTGTAAATTTCCTCTGCAAGCAAAATTTTAGTTCTGGCAACCCTCGTGTAAAGAGTCCACCATTTACTTAATACACATTGGAGTCTGATAATTGTAGGCGACTACTGTAACAAATCCCAATGAGGGACTGAAATATATTGCCATAGTTGCGGTACATTTTGATGCCAAGACGCCGAGTGGGGAGGGGGATGAGGGAAGGGGGACAAGGAGGACAAGGGGAATACTTTAATACTATGCCTCACTCCCCATTCCTAACGCCTAACTCCCCACCTACTTATAAATCTTATGTCCTCTAATCTCTACCCCATATTCGGCCAAGCATTTTGACCAGCCTTCACGAGTGCCAATATCACTCTTGTTCTTAAGTAGTCCTAACTCCTGTTCTTGCTGAGAAAGTTGTGCAAATTCTTCATAGAGAGGATAACTAGGAGTCACAAATGTTTCTTTGCGATGTAAGATTGGCGGGTTTGCTCTAGTTTCGTAGTCTCGATGAGTTATGTGTAAAGATTTTAAATCAATACTGATACTTGTCTTCAGTGCAGGATGGGGATCAGTATCAAAGTCTGGATAGAATAGATAGGATATGCGTGGCTCATCAGTATAGAATTTTATCAAAGTTGCACCATCAACACGACCAATTGTACGGCTAGCGCAGCCTTCGTAGATTCGTAGCAAAGGGTCGAGTTCACAGAGTACACAAACATGGATATAAAGAGCACCACGGGTATGTTTACCAATCTTACTTTTTTGACAAGCACCCTCAACCACACCTGGTTTTCCTAAGCTAAAAAGCTTTGCATCAGCAACTTCACATGCTTCCTCGTAGCTACCGAAGAAAGCTTTGATATCATGGCGCATTTCTGGTGGTAGCTTTTGCCATGCTGGGCGGCGAGTAAAGTGGGTGAGAGCAAGGTAAACTTGAATGTCAAGAGAGCGACGATAGGCGATCGCATCCCATTCTGCTTCATCAGTTGCTTGCAAGACAACAGCAAAAGCGCGGCGGAAGTTTCCAAATTCGCTGAGTAATTCTTGTTCATTCTCCAATTCACCCTTGACAGGCAGTCTCCCACGCTTGGTAAAAAATGCCATGAGTGGTTCTAACTTTTCTTTGTAGTCCTCAAAGCGTTTGGTTGGGATGCGAACTCTCGGTGTAGAAGCACTGGAGAAAAAGCGTTTAGCTTTGTATGCTTCTTTTTCAGCTTCATCTCGAAACACAAAATAGACGCCCAGTGCCACTGGTACAGCGTCCACATTCAGGACTTTGTCAATATAGGTTTTTAGTTCTTCTTGTTCGTAATATTTTTGAAAAGTATTGCGACGAGTAACAATGCCATCACCATAAGCTATTTGAGTCTTACTAGGAGCATTGATGAGCACTTGTGCTGCAACAATTAAGACTCTGCGGGTGAGTTCCCAGGCTTGGAGTAAGCTTCTTTGGCGTTCCTCTGGATCTTCAATCACGTTGAGGACGTAGCCTAAGTTAACGACATCAGCACTTTTAGTGGGATTATTAGGATAGTAGTAAGGGTCCCAGCCACCACTGGAATAGCCTAAATTTGCAACTCGTTGTACATCACCACCATGTCCGCAGCCATAGTCAAAAAACGTGGTATTCTCATTTAAGATTGACCATTCTATAGCTAATCGCACTGGTCGTGATAAGTCAGTGCGGAAGATAGCAGCTCTATGACGCTCAATTTCTAGATGGCTCTCTGACATAAGAGCATTTTAGACTAAGTGACAACGAGGGTAGGGTACATTAGCTAATATCTTTTCAACTCTTTGTTGCCAATTCAACCAAATCTTCAATTTTCTTGATATTTGGATCACCAGCCAAATAACCAATACCACGATGTAGATGAAGGCGAAATTGTGTGGCTAGGGTTTCTTTATCAGTGCTGTAACCGTCATTGTGACAGCGTTGCTTGAGAGCAAGTAGCAAAATATCAGACATGTCACCGCCAAATACACGCCATGTCATTTCGACGTTACTGTCAGTAGGTATTGGTACTGGTGACGGAGACGTTGGTTCTGCTAGGGAACGACATAACGCCCAGCGACACAAAATATTCCATTGATCAATTTTTGTATTGCGTCTGAATTTGAGAAGTTGGTCTTTGGCTGTTTGGGATAGGCGAATGCGTTCAAGTGGTGGTTCCATAGAGGTGAATCAATACAACTTTTTGTTAACAGTTTTAGTGGTTAGGCGGCTTGAAGCATCTTAACAGAAGTCAACATAGTTAGGTTTATTTGCACCGATCTGACTCAAGTAGCTGTTATGAAGTGCGTACACCAGAACACATGAAAATTTCTCTTCCTGATGCCTAACTTTCAAGTCAGTTCCTACGGAAGCTACGTAGAAACTTTGCACTTCAACTTAAAAATAACAGTATATCAGCGGATTACACGCATGCTTTGGTATCAGTAGGATATAGCGAAGTCTATGTCACTTGCTACATTCAGTGGTGGGTTTTGCGCTCAATGATCATTAAAAAACCTTTGGTAATCAAACAACCAGAAGTTGGCCAATTCATTCTTAAACTTCGCATGGCAATAGGTTTGACACAAGAACAGTTTGCAATATCTTTGGGTGTTACATATTCAACAGTTAACCGTTGGGAAAATGGACACGCAAAACCATCACCACTGGCTATGCAAAAGATTGAAGGGATGTTGAAGGAGATGAGTAATCTGACTTTTCAGGGGAAGTTTTTGAATAAAGAAGAAGAGTAATTTTTTCCCTAGACTGATTCTGACTATTGAGGGAAATATTACTAAAACATATCTAGTTAATTTACATAAATGAGTATTACAGATGGCTGATTATATTGGAATGACTCCCACGGTAGTCATTGGACTGGGAGGAACAGGAAAGGAAGTTTTGATCAAACTTCGTCGGATGATTGTGGAGACTTACGGTTCCTTAGATTCCTTACCGATTGTGTCATTTTTGCATATTGACACAGAGCAGAATGCCAAGGTTTCTGAACCACAGGTGGTTTTAAAACAAGACATCTCACTGCGCCCAGCTGAGCAAGTGTGGGCTAAGGTGGAAGACGCTAAAGCTATTTTAAATAAGCTTTCCGCCTATGAGCATATGGCTGAATGGTTTCCTAGTCAGCTCAAAGGTACTGATTCAATCCTAGCTGGAGCCGGACAAATCCGATCTCTTGGTAAATTTGCCTTCAGTTTGAACTACCAAAATATTAAAACAAGTTTCAACAATGTTAGATCTCGAATTATTGGTCATGAAAAGTTCATGCTAGACCGTTGGGAAGTTCAACTGGATAAAGGTATAAACATTTTCGTTGTTTGCTCTCTATCTGGTGGCACTGGTTCTGGTATGGTGCTTGATATTGCCTATAATCTTCGAGATTGGATTCCGCCATCAGATCTTCCCCAATCATCAGCTTATTTAGTTCTTCCGGGAGCTTTTGCAGGTCTTGGTGATCGGGTCGTAGCTAATGCCTACGCTGCTTTGATGGAACTGAATCACTATTCACGTAACGACACTCGTTTTGAAACTCAATACAGTCCGAATCCGAGCGATCGCATCAGTTACCAAAGTAGTCAAGATACACCTTTTAACTTCTGTTATCTGGTAGGCAACAGTAATGACAAAGTGACTTTTCCTAGTATCAACTCAGTCTTAGAGATGGTTGCTCAAAATATTTTTTTGGACTTCAGTTCTGGGTTCAGTCAATACAAAAAACTAGTCCGTGACAATATCCGCAAACACTGGGCTAGTCCCGATCCCCAAGGTTACCCTCAGAATTTTATTAGTTTTGGACTTTCCAGCATTCAAGCACCTGTAGAACGCATTTTGAACGCTTGTGCTTTACGACTAGGAGGTCAACTAATTACTTGGTGGTTTAACCCTACTCCCACACCCACAGCCATGCGTGATGTCATTAAAACAGAAATTCTCCCAAGTCTACGACTGGCAGAATCTGACGATGACCATCAGCTGCTCAACAGCATTAGTCTTGGCGATAATATGAAGCCCTACAGCAAGGAAGTCACTGAGTGGGTAGCAGGTTTACGCAAACGTCGTAACGATTTAAATATTCCCTTTGAGAACCTACAGCGCTTTGTAGTTGTAGAACAAGAAAAATACAAATCTCATTTTCATGATAGCGATACTGACCCTAGGCGCTGGAGTGATTACTTCCAGAAGATGTGGGATAACCTGAACCAACTTATTCCCCAAAAACGCCGAGAACTGCGTCAGACTGTTTACACGATGGTTGAAGACCGCTTTCGGGGACCAAAGTTTGCCCGCCATTTTCTCGAAGTACTCCTAGAAGTATTCACAGAGTATCGCACTCAGTTTGATCAAGATCGGCAGAAGAACTGGTTACCCAAAGGGAATGCTGCAACCAAAACTCTGCAAGCGCTACTTAAGCAGATAGATGACCATGCTAAACAGTTGATTTACAAGCTTAACCGCAAGAGTTTAATTGATGAAGATTTCAAAGCTATTACACAGGCTTTGGAATTGCTTTACACATCGAAAGTAGAAGTGAAAGCTCGAACCTTAGCAGTATCTTTGTTAAATGGACTGAAGGAAGAAATTGAAATTTTGCTGGTAGATTTGACTAATCTAGAACGCAAGTTAGAAGCTTTGCAAGCTCGATTGCTGGACAGAGAACAAACTTATGTTCGGGAAACAGGAACACTTACTGTCAACGGAATTTTACTTTACGACTTCAAAGATATTGATCAGATTTATGAAAAGACTATCAAAGATAAACAGGAGAGTATTTGTCAGGCAATATCACAGCAGATTTTAAGTGATCTAGGGACAAAACTGTTTGATTTATACTCCTTTGATAACTTGAGGCTCAAAGATTTGTTTGAGCGTATTTTGAATCGAGCTCTTGACGAATTTGTTGGCAGCACTCAACTACAAATATCGACAGCGCGAAAATTCCTTGATCAGTACCAAACAGTGGAACAACAGGAAGCTCAAATTAAGACCATCTTTGAAAAAAGTGAGCCTTTTTTACGCTTCAGCCAAGAACAGGCTCGTCTCGGCTGGGAAGATAGAGCAGAAAAACGGCAAACCATAGTAGGTATTCAAGGAGGTAACAAACCTACAGATCCAGCAGTCAGTGTGTTACTCCCAATGATCCGTAAGACAAGCACACTCACTGATAAAGATATTCGCCCTCTAGGTGACTCCCATCACATTTACTTCGTCCAAGAGATTGGAGCGTTTCCTCTAAGGCTAATTGAGGGAATGGAGCGTATGCGAACAGTCTATCGGTCTGTGTCTCAGTCGGATAAGAATCCTTTGCATACTCATCAAGATAATCGTCGGTTTCAAGACCACATGCCAGCCACTCAAGCTGAAGTTCAAGCCAAACAAAACCTCATTCTAGCTCGAGTTTTTGGGTTAGTAGTTGAGGAAGAGAATTCAGTGACTAAATACTCGGAAGTGCGTTTCCGCTATCAAGATAAACTAACAGGGTTGACTAAGACTCAAGTGCTTGGAGATGACTGGCAACAAGCAGAAGAATATCTTGTCAGTGACCACAACCGCAGAATAAGAGAGATTTTAGAAGATGCACTTCAAAACGTCGGTCAGAAGGCGGTTACAAAAGTTGAGAAACAAAGTTTGTACCAAAAACTAATGGCACATTTGGGAGAGCTAGAAAAGACTCTCACTGGTGGTAAAGACAATCCTAACTACCGTAAGCAGGAAGTGGCGATTGAAGATTATGTAAAAACCCACAGTTTATTTATTCCTACTGAGACTGTATCTGCGTCTGTTCAGCAATCACCTGAATTGTCTAACACTGCAGCAGCAAATTCTACAGTTTTTGGAGACTTGGATAGTAATTTGGAAAAGTTCTCAAAGTTAGTTGAAACCTGTTACCGTCGCGGCAATCCTTCTGAAACTCAACTACAAATGCTAGAGCATTTTCGCCAAAGGTATGGTATTCCACAAGCAACTGCTAACCAGATAATTGCTAACTTATCTTGTGATCACCTTCAGCAAAAAGCACTGTATGAGTATGGTTTGATGTATCGAGCTTTTCTCGAGAACAATGGTGAGATTGATTTTGAACAACAGTTACAGTTGCTTACTCTTCAAGAAGAACTGGGATTGACGAATAAGCAAGTTGCCACCATGGAAGCAAATATTCAAGAAGAACTAAGATTATCGCAATCGAGATGAGAATATGCAAAACGAATACAACTCTATTACCTGCTCTAAGTGTGGTCATGAGGGGAACCCATCAACTCTAAAAAAATGCGAAATTTGTGGAGAGAAGTTAGTTCAAGAAAATTCAGCACTAAAAAGTAAGGGTACCAATAGAGGAATATTACCCTTAGCTCTTGCGATTACGGCTAGTTTAGGCATAGGTGGCTTTTTTCTAATAGGTAAAAAAGCACTAAATTTCACTCCGAACGGACAAAATGGGATTGCCAATCAATTAACTCTTCTCGGTGATACCTTCAGCGGCTATAGCACATTTCGGAGTCAAGAGTTTCAGGAAGCCAGTAATGAAGCTGGAGTCAGCATACATTATGAAGATGAATTTGATCAGGCTAAACGAGCTGACATTTTGAATCAAGGGAAAGCTAACTTATTAGTAACAACGTTGGATCAATTTCTCAAGCAAAAGCCTCAGGGGAAAATTGTCGGGTTGATTGACCGCACACTTGGAGCAGATGCAGTTGTTTTGAACACAAAGAAATATTCCAACTTGAAATCACTTCTGGATCTGAATTTAGTGGCGCAGGAGGCGCGATCGCAGGGAAAGCAGTTGAGTATTACTTTCGCTGGTGATACCCCCAGTGAATATTTGGCTCTCATGCTGAGTACAAAATTTGATCAGTTCAAGTTGTCGGATTTTCAAGTAAATAAGGTAACCGATGCTTCTGATGCCTGGAAACTTTTGCAAGATCCAAATCAAAATGTAGCAGTTGCTGTTCTCTGGGAGCCTTATGTTACTCAAGCTCGACAAAAGGGGTATACAGTTGTTTTATCTAGTAAGGATGTACCAGGGGCAATTGTAGATGTGATTGTTGCCTCCAACCAACTTATTCAATCTCAACCTGAGAAAATTTCAGAGTTTTTAGCAGCCTACTACCGTCGTATTGATGGAAATCTTCGCAATCCCTCGCAGTTTCAGACTCAGATTGCTAAGGATGGCAAACTATCATCTAGCGACGCTAGCTTCGTTTTACAAGGCATTGACTTTTTCCCGGCTGTTGAAGCTCAGGATTGGCTCAAGGATGGCACTTTGGAGAAACGGATTGGCTCTACTGCTGCTGTTTTGACATTGGCGGGTAAACTCAATCAGGTTCCACAAAATCCCAAAGACTTGTTTACTTCCCAGTTCATTACTAAGGCGGTAAGCAACAGCCAAAGTTTGATTAACTTGGTGCGTGCTGATAACCCAGAACTAGCAGACAAGCTATCAGGTAAGGGGAAAGGATTTGGCACCTATAGCAAAGTCAATGCCAACCAAATTAAAACTGCTCCTAATATTGGAAATTTACAAGTTCGAGGAGAGGTGAAATTTGATATTAACTCTGCTCAACTCCTGGATGAGGGGAAGCAAACATTGAATCAGTTAGCCCAAGAAATTTCAGAATTTAACGTACAAACTGTAGCTGTGCGCCTCATTGGACATACATCTCAGATCGGTGCTGCCGACTTTAATCAAAAACTTAGCCAACAACGAGCACAGGTGGTAGGCAATTATCTACGGTTGCGTAATATCAAGCACAATATGGTCATTGAGGGCAAAGGCTTCAGTGAACTGCTACCTGGAATTGCTCCAAATGACCCTCGCAACCAACGCACAGAAATTCGCTTAGTTCGTATCAATTAGTTCAATTCAAATAAATGACTGCTTAAGTTGTAAATCAGGAGATTTGATGAAAATTCGCACCCTTGTATCTTGGTTCTGTATTTTTTTGGTCAGTCTAATTGTGACAGTGAGTTGTACTCCCTCCCCAAAGGAGACTTCAAACACTTCTTCTACTCCATCTGCTACTCGACCAATTCAAATGGGTTTTAGTGCTTGGCCAGGCTGGTTTCCTTGGCAGGTTGCTCAAGAACAAGGTTTGTTCACAGCAAATAAAGTCAAGACAAACTTGAAGTGGTTTGATGGTTATCTCGATTCTATTAATGCCTTAGCAGCTGGTCAACTTGATGCTAATAGCCAGACTTTGAATGACACTATTAGTTCTGTGGCGGCTGGAGCAGATTTGGTAATTGTTCTGACAAATGATAACTCTAAAGGCAATGACCAAATTATTGTGCGGGAAGGAATTCATTCTATTCAAGACTTGAAGGGTAAAAAGGTGGCAGCGGAAGCAGGGACAGTAGACCACTTCCTTCTACTACTAGGATTACAAAAAGCGGGTATGACCCAGAATGATATTCAGTTTGAATCTTTGGAAACGGGTGCTGCTGCTGCTGCCTTTGCCGCTGGCCAGTTGGATGCTGTTGGTGTGTTTGCTCCATTCACTACCAAAGCATTACTACGCCCTAAGAGTAAAATTTTGTTTTCTTCTGCTGATTTTCCTGGTGCAATTTCTGATCACCTAGTGGTCACACGCAAGCTGATCACAGAACGACCCCAGGATGTTCAAGCTTTAGTGAATACTTGGTTTGAAACCCTCAAGTTTATGGAAGCGAATAAACAGAAGGCAATAGAAATTATCACCAAACGATCTGCTACAAGTATAGAAGAATACAAGCAATATGAAACCGGAACTGCTATTTTTAACCTGAAACAAAATCTGAAAGCTTTTGAAGCAGGTCAAGACAGGTCTTCTTTACCTTTTGCTGCGCAGGAAATAACTCAGTCTTTGTTGAAAAGTCGTCTGATTAAGCAGGAACCAGATTTAAGCAAGCTGTTTGATAACCGCTTCGTGAAAGCTTATGCCGATAAAGTGGGGAAAGCTTGAGGATCTTATGGCTAGAGCAGATAGAGGAGCGATCGCATGAGTCAGCCTGTTAATCTACGGCCCCAAATGTTAGCACCAACAGTATTCTGGCGGATTGCCGAGGACATTCCCAAGAGATTGACGTGGATTTTGATGACGCTGTCAATTGTTATACCAGTGTGTCTGTGGTGGATGATATCTAATTGGGTTGCTTCCAGCAACTCCATGTTTCTACCAACACCTGTACAAGTGTTAGAGGCAATTCAGAAACTCTGGTCAGATGGAACATTACTAAAAGATATCCAACTCAGCATGTTTCGGGTGCTAACGGGTTTTTTCCTAGCAGCAGTCATTTCGATCCCTTTAGGAACACTAATGGGAACATTTGCTAGTGTGCGATCGCTTATAGAACCCATTATTGGAATCATTCGCTACATGCCTGCACCTGCTTTTATCCCCCTGTTAATTCTGTATTTTGGCTTGGATGAGCTGCCAAAGATTCTGCTGATTTTTCTCGGCTCGCTCTTTTTTAATACGTTGATGGTTATGGATGGGGTGAAGTTCGTTCCCAAGGAATTGATTGAGGCTACTTACACCTTGGGAGGACGGCGCAGTCAGGTCCTGTTGCAGGTAATTTTTCCCTACCTCGTACCTGCAATCATTGATGCATGTCGAGTGAACATGGCAGCGGCATGGAACTTAGTCATCGTAGCAGAACTAGTAGCAGCAAACGAAGGGTTAGGGAAAAGAATCACTGTTGCTCAACGTTTTTTGAGAACTGATGAGATCTTTGCTGGACTCATTGTGATTGGTTTGATTGGTTTGGCAATTGACTTGTTGTTCCGACTCTTACTGAGAGTTTCCTGTAGGTGGGTAACGAAATAATCCGTAATTAACGACAACTGTTTATGCACTTAGAAGTTACGAATCTCCACAAACAATTCCAAACCCGTAACGGTACTATTACTGCCCTCAAGAACATCAATATGCATATTAAAGAAGGTGAATTTGTCTGTGCTGTGGGGGCATCTGGATCTGGGAAAACGACTTTGTTACGCATAATGGCTGGACTTGAGACTCTTACGGCTGGGGAGGTGCGAGTAGATGGAGTCAAGGTGATAGGACCAGGAGCAGACCGAGGTGTGGTGTTTCAACACTATTCTCTCTATCCTTGGATGACTGTAGCAGACAATGTTGGTTTTGGGTTAAAGCTGAGAGGTGTACCTAAGTCAAAAAGACAACAGCAGGTTTCCTACTACTTGGATTTGGTAGGCTTAACCCAATTTGCTAAGGCATTGCCCAAGGAATTGTCAGGAGGTATGCAGCAGCGAGTCGCGATCGCCCGTGTCCTAGTGTCTCAACCAAAGATTCTCCTTATGGATGAACCTTTTGCTGCTTTAGATGCCCAGACAAAGCAAATGATGCAACAGTTTCTCTTGGAGTTGTGGAAAAATACAGACACAACGATTTTTATGATCACTCATGATGTTGAGGAAGCAGTGTTTCTATCTCAGCGTATTTATGTCCTCACCTCACATCCTGGCAGTATTAAAGCTGAATTGACTGTAGATTTACCTATAGAGCGAACCTACCATCTTAAAAGAAGTTCCAGTTTTAGAGATTATCAAGAAACTGTGCTCGATCTTATGAGCGTTGAACTAGACTCTGGGCGTTCAGTTCTAATTAATTGACATACTTGACATTCTCCCCACGGCTAGAAGCCGGGGGATTCTAAGCCTCACGACTTGGATTTTCTCTTTCCATGACTCAACTTACGAGGAGGAGTTGCCTCACCCACGCAGA
>JAJPJF010000256.1 GCA_021324415.1 Nostocales cyanobacterium Centralia_MAG_434 | reverse complement strand
TTCCAAGTAAACAGCGATATTCATCACTGGCATTCCCTCAATCCGATGGTCTTTCACAAGTGGCAACGAATTGAGATTCAACTCTGACTCAAACTGAATTTGTTGAAGTGGTGAGTGTAATCGGCGGCTTAACAATGGATGAGTGATCTTTTTAGAAAGACGCAGTGCTTCTTGAGCGATAGGCTCAGCACCTTTCATCCAATACTGTTTGCGCTCAAAAGGATAAGTGGGTAGTGAAATTCGCTGATGTTGATAGTTATGCTCAAACTCTATCCAGTTAACATCTAAGCCTTTCATATATAAATTGCTGAGACTGTGTAACAGCACTTGCCAGTCATCGTGTGTTTTATCTAACGAAGGCAACCAAGTACCTAGATCTTGGGAAAAGTACTGCTTTGTTTGTTCTACTAAACTAGGGTTTGGTCCTATCTCTACAAGCAATTCGCACCCTTGTTCATACAGTGTTTGTATACTAGTTGACAATTTAAATGCTTCAATGAGTTGTTGCCGCCAGTAACCCGCTTGCTCAACTTCTCCCGCGGCTAATTGTCCAGTTACAGATGACACTAGACCAATATTTGGGGATGAGTATGTCACTTGTGCAGCTATTGGTTCAAACGTCTCTGCAACTGATATCCTTGCTTCATCTGCATTTACCTCTAGTATTTCATTTGCTAAAGGTAATAGCTGCATCAGCTTTCCTCTTTCGGATACCAAGCGCAGCCCATCTTCTAAACTAAACACTCCAGCAATGCAAGCAGCAACATACTCTCCTACACCAAAACCCATGACCAATGTAGGTTCTATACCCCACGATTGCCATAATTGTGCTAGGGCATACTCTAAGGCAAACAAAGCAGGCTGACTATAAGCAGTATTGTCTAGATACAAAGTGGCTCCCATTTCGGGATAAAGGATCGACAAGAGTGAGTGCTTCAGATAAGGACGCAGCAGCTGATCGCAATGATCTAAAACTTGACGGAATAGGGGCTGAGTATCATAAAGCTGCCTTCCCATGCCAACATATTGGGAGCCTTGACCCGTAAACAAAAAAGCAATTTTAGGCTGGCTGATGCTAGGTACAATATCTGGCTTTTGAGTTGCAATGAAAGCGACTAACTGTTGCTGCAGTTGGATTGTTGATTCTGCAACAACCGCTAGACGGTAAGCAAAATGCGATCGCCCAGTATTAGCTGTAAAACAAATATTCTCTATAGACTCTGATGGATGAGCTGCTATGTAATTCTCAAATCGATGAGCCAATTCCTTTAATGCAGTTTCACTCTTAGTCGAAAGTGTCAGAAGATGAAGGGGTCGTTGAAATTCTGTTGACTGTACAACTTCGCTTATCGGCGCTTCTTCAAGCACAAGATGGGCATTGGTTCCACTCATCCCAAAAGCACTTACGCCAGCTAAACGTTTTTGTCCTTCTGCCACAGACCAGGGAGTTAATTCTGTAGGAATTGTCAAACCATTCTCTTCTAGGGAAATATGGGGGTTAACCTGTTTTAGGTGTAGATGTGGTGGAATTTCGCGATGCTTTAGTGCTAACACCACTTTGATGAGACTTGCTATACCAGCGGCGGGTTCCAAGTGACCAAAGTTTGTCTTCACTGAACCGACCATGAGAGGCTGCTTTTCGGAATGTTTCTTACCTAAAACGGCTCCTAAAGTTCTCACCTCAATGGGGTCTCCAAGAGATGTCCCGGTGCCATGGGCTTCTATATAGCTAATTTGCTCAGGTTCTACCTTGGCATTCTCTAGACCTTCACGAATCACTGCCCGTTGTGCAAGTCCATTAGGAACTGTCAACCCACTGCTGTGACCATCATGGTTGACTGCTCCACCACGAATCAAGGCTAAGATGTTGTCATGATCGGCGATCGCATCCGAAAGACGCTTCAGCAGAACTATCCCGCAACCCTCTCCTCGTCCGTAGCCATCTGCTGCTGCATCAAAGGTTTTACAGCGACCATCAACTGCCAAAGCCCGCATCTTTGACATAGCGATTGTTCCGTGAGGAGACAACATTAAATTCACTCCGCCAGCCAATGCCATACGGCATTCCTGTAAGCGTAGGCTTTGACAAGCTAGATGAACGCTCACTAGAGATGAGGAGCAAGATGTATCCACAGCTAAGGTTGGTCCATTCAAGCCGAGAATATAGGATAGACGACCAGCAGCAACGCTAAAAACATTACCAGTAGCAGTGTAGAGGTCTATCGTCCTAGACCCAAGTGGTTGTAGAAGTTGTGAATAATCATTGTTGCAGATACCGATGAAGACCCCCGTTCTACTACCTGCCAACTTGTCTGGTGATTGACCAGCATTCTCTAATGCTTCCCAGCTAACCTCCAGCAGTAGCCGTTGCTGAGGGTCCATACTGATGGCTTCACGGGGAGATATGTTAAAAAATTGGGCATCAAACTTATCGACTGCAATATCTAAAAATCCACCCTGTCTTACATACATTTTCCCAGGAGTTTCGGGATTGGGATCATAGTAAGTATCTATATTCCAGCGGGAGGAAGGTACTTCTTGGGTTGCATCAACTCCATTGCGCAATAACTGCCAGAAGGAATCGGGATCATTAGCTCCTCCTGGAAATCGACAACCCAAACCAATAATAGCTATCGGCTCATTTTTCTTACGCTCAATTCTATCGAGCTTAGCCTGCATTTCTTTAATTGCTAATGCAGCACGTTGAAGAGGGGATAATTGCTCAATACCTTGTGAAGATGTGTTCATTATTTCAAAGCCTGCCATTTATATATGAATTTTGTAATTAAAAATTATTGTAATTACTACAAATTTTGTAATTCTCTTTCAATCAACGCCTCCAATTCCTCTTGAGAAAATTCCTGGATTTCTTGTAATAGCTTCGCTCTCTCTTCAGCTTCTTCTTGTGCCTCTATGTCTGTTTTTGTAACTATTTTTTCAGAGATAAACTCACTAATTAAATATTGAGCTAGTGCTTCAATGTTGGAATATTCAAATATCAAAGTTGCAGGTAAGTTTTGTCCTATTATAACTTGGATACGATTTTTTAAATATAGAGCCATCAGAGAATCCATACCCATATCAAAAAAACCCATTTGGGTAGATAATGGCTGAGATGGATCGCGCTCTAATACAATAGCAACTTCCCGTTGGATGTATGACATTAAAAGTGTCAGTCGTTGATTTGGAGGAGTTTTTTCTAAACGTTGTAAAATTTGAGATTGTTGATTGTCTGACCCCGATTTCGCTTGTTGATTTGATTGAGCTTCATGAGCGATCGCACTCAAAAATGGTGGTTTAATTCCGGCAGGAAATTGTTCAAAAAATCTTGACCAATTCACCGACATTACAATCTTTTGAGGAGAAGATGGGCTCAGTAGCTGTTCTAGAATTTCCAACCCTTGTGCAGGTGGTGTCAAACTCACACCGATTGCTTTCCAGCGTTGCTCTCCTTGCTTGCCCAAAGCTGATGCTATGTCTGTTTCACTCCAAGGACTCCAGTTTACGCTCAAAACTGGTAGTTTTTGCAATTGCCGATGGTGAGCAAGAACATCTAAAAAGGCATTGGCTGCCGCGTAGTTTCCTTGAGCAGGTGAGCCAATCACAGAAACAATAGAAGAGAAAAGCACAAAAAAGTCCAAAGGCATATTCTGCGTTTGGGTGTGCAGGTTCCATGCTCCTGCTATTCTTGGATTGAGAAATTTGGCAAAGCTGTCCCAATCTTGCTTGAGCAACACTTTATCATCAATAGCATCATCTACGTAGATAATCCCTTTCAAAGGCGGGAAAGATTGGGCAATATCAGAGAAGATTTCGGTAATTTGCTCGTTTTGAGAGATGTCAGAATGGAAGACTTTGATCTTAGCTCCTGCTTCCTGCATCTGCTGCAACTGTATGCTGGCATGACTAGAAACAGGTTTACTGCTATTTTCTAACAAAACTAAATGCCGTGCCCCTTGATCTATCATCCACTTAGCTAAGTGAAGCGCCAAACTACTAAGACCATCAGTAATGAGGTAAGTGTGATCTGGTTGTAATTCTAGTGGTTTTGTTTGCAAATTCTGGCTTTCGCTGCGTACTAAGCGAGAAACATAACGTTGTCCTTGACGAAAGGCTACTTGAGATTCTCCATCTGATTGCCAAATTTCTTTTAACAGAGCTAAAGCTGTTTGTTCAGAATTATCTGCATCTAAATCTACCAAACCTCCCCAAATTTCCGGATGCTCAAGTGCCACTACCCGACTCAAACCCAATACCGGAGACTGAGCCACTGCTACACTATTGGTATTGGTTTCAGATTTGATTGATTGGACACCTTGAGTCACTAACCATAAACGAGGTAAGTTAGCTATTTTGGCTGAACTGAGCGCTTGTACTACATGCAGCACGCTAGCACAGTTTTGGAGCTGATTAGTTTCTAAAGAATGTGTTGTGGTTTCTTTGGTTGGAACACTATCAAGACTCCACAGATGCACGATCCCACGTAAAGGTGGTTTATCAGATCCCAGTACTTCCCCTAACAACTGCTGAAAATCTTCAGGTTGCGCCGGATTAATTTTCCAATATCCTGCCCGCGAAATCTTATAAGTCTCACCAGGAAAAACCAAGATATAGTTTTGACCACGCTCTTTTAACAGAGTCGCGAGTGTTGAACCTACACCGCTATTTTCATCAGCAAAAATTAACCAACTACCATGCTCATTTGACTGAGTTACAGTCAAATCATTCTCATGAGACTTGGGTAGCCAATCAACTTCATAAAGCCAATCTGCATAAAGTGGCTGGTCATTCTTGGTTTTTTGTCCGTCCTGAGTTTTAGGTTTAGTGGACCTGATCCAATATGGCGATCGCTGGAAGGGATAAGTTGGTAATTGCACACGGCGGCGCGAATAGTCTTGGTCAAATCCGTGCCAGTTAATCTCAGCTCCACGAATATACAACTCGACTAAGCTCTGAAGCAATTGTTGCCAATCAGACTGTCCTTTGCGTAAAGAAGGTAGCCACACCCCGTTATTCTCTGATAAACAGCGCCGCCCCATTCCTATAAGTACAGGGTGTGGGCCAACTTCTAGGAACACCTGATAGCCTTGTTCATGCAGGGTCTGCATACCTGCTGAAAATTTGACTGCTTCTCGAATATGACGTCGCCAGTATTTAGCTTGGGTAATCTCTGTTGCGTCTACTAGCTTTCCAGTAACATTAGAAACTAACCGGATTTTCGGAGATGAATACTTGACTTCAACAGCTATTTGCTCAAAAGCATCTAGCATAGGTTCCATCAAAGGTGAGTGAAAGGCATGGGAAACATTTAACCTTCGGCTCTCAATCCCTTTTGCTTCCAGCGCAGATACTACTGTCTGTACTGTTTTGTGTTCACCCGATATAACAATATTGTTCGCACCATTAATAGCGGCAATAGAAACCTTTTGTGCGTAAGGTCTAATTGCTGCTGTCACTGTTGCTTCATTAGCAAAGATTGCCGCCATTGCCCCGTTAGGAGGTAATGCTTGCATCAGCTGTGCTCGATGAGCAATCAACTTCAGCCCATCTTCTAAGCTAAAAACTCCAGCAACACAAGCGGCGACATATTCTCCTACACTATGGCCGATCACAACTTCAGGAGTTATACCCCATGACCGCCATAACTCAAATAAGGCGTACTCCAAAGCAAACAACGCTGGTTGGGTGTAAGCCGTTTCATCCAAGGGTGACGTTGTTTCAGCCTCAGGATAAAGTACTGACAACAATGGTTTTTCAAGATAAGGGCGTAGCAGTTTATCACAACGCTCTAAGGCTTTCTGAAACGTGGGTTGGGTTTCATAAAGATGGCGACCCATATCTACATACTGAGAACCTTGACCCGTGAACAGAAAAGCCACTTTTGCTCGGCTATTGCGCGTAACTTGACCACTGAGTAATCTATCTGAAGTTATCCCCGTTGCAAAAGCGGTCAGCTTTTCTACAATTTGTGTTGGTTCTTCTGCCACAACAGCTAAACGGTGAGCGAAATGCGCTCGCCCAGTGTTAGCCGTAAAACAAACATCTCCTAGAGACGTTGATGGATCAGTTTCTAAATAGCTGATCATCCGACCTGCCATGTCTTTTAATGCTGCTTCAGTCTTCGCAGATAGGGTAAGAAGATGCATTGGTCGTTCTACTTCCAATACCGGAGGTTCAACCACAGGTGCTTCTTCTAAAATGACATGGGCGTTAGTTCCACTCATACCAAATGAACTGACCCCAGCAAAGCGTCTTTGCCCTGTAGCTGTTAACCAAGGAGTTAACTCTGTTGGGATTGCCACAGGGAGATTTTCCCAAGAAATAGAAGGATTCGGATTTTGAAGATGTAAATGAGGGGGAATCTGCTTATGCTGCATTGCCAGCACAACTTTGATCAGACTGGCCACACCAGCTGCCGCTTCGAGATGACCAATGTTTGTCTTGACGGAACCTATCATCAGAGGTTGTTCGTGGGGATGTTCGCTAGCCAACGCAGAACCCAATGCTTCAACTTCAATCGGGTCTCCTAGTGCTGTTCCCGTACCGTGGGCTTCTACATAACTCACCAAATGTGGTTCTACCTTAGCATTGGCTAAAGCTGTACGAATCAACTTTTGCTGGGCTAATCCATTGGGTACTGTCAGCCCACTGCTGCGACCATCATGGTTAACAGCTGAACCCCGAATCAAAGCTAGTATATTATCACCATGGGCAATAGCATCAGAGAGACGCTTGAGTACGACTATTGCACATCCTTCTCCTCGTCCATAACCATCAGCTGCTGCATCAAAGGTTTTGCAGCGACCATCAGCAGCTAAGGCTCGCATCCGAGATAAGATGATTGGGCCTTCCGGTAACAGCATCAAATTCACCCCACCAGCCAAAGCCAGATGGCACTCTCCCGCTCGTAAGCTCTGACAGGCAAGATGAACAGTTACCAAAGATGATGAACAGGCCGTATCCAGAGCCAGACTTGGACCTTCAAGACCTAGAATGTAAGACAAGCGACCAGCGGCAACACTAGCGGTATTACCTGTGAAAAAATAGGCGTTAAGTTGAGTATTATCTTCAGAGTTGACATGAAGTTGTGAGTAGTCAGAAGTATTGATACCGATAAATACACCTGTTTGACTCCCAATGAGCTTGGAAGGTGCAATACCTGCCTTTTCTAGAGCTTCCCAACTGACCTCCAGTAATAACCGTTGCTGAGGGTCCATACTCATAACTTCACGTGGTGCCAGCCCAAAGAATTCGGCATCGAATTCATCAACTCCCACATCCAAAAATCCACCTTGACGGGTGTACATTTTGCCAGGGGTGTCTGGATTTGGATCATAGTAAGCATCTATATCCCACCTTTGGGATGGGACTTCCTGCATGGCATCAACACCATGCTGAAGAAGTTGCCAGAATAGCTCTGGGTTATTGGCACCACCAGGAAATCGGCAACCCATGCCAATGATGGCAATTGGTTCTGTTTGCTTTCGCTCGACTTGAGCGAGCTTGGAACTCATCTCTTCTACTGCCAGTAGCGCTTGTTTCAATGGAGACAAGTGGGCATAGCGTTCGGAAATTTTGTTCATCTGCCGTTTTTTCTAAAGATTTGCCAATTTTTGAAGCAGCAAGGCTTCAGCTTCTTCGTCTGATAGATGCTCTACTTTTGTAGCAACCAGAGCTAGTTCACTGTTATTTTCTCTGAAATCCGAGTTAGATGTTTCTATAACACTCAAGTTCAGCACATCCTTAAGCAAATACTTAGCTAGGCTTTCAATGTTAGGGTAGTTAAAAGCCAAAGTTGCAGACACAGAATTTCCTAAGCTAGTTTCAAGTCGTCTTTTTAACTCAACGGCGAGCAGAGAATCCATTCCCATATCGAAAAAGCCAAGGCTTGGATCTGGGAGATTGGATGGATCAAGATGCAATAAAGCAGCAACTTCACTTTGGAGGTGAGCAATCAAGAAGGCCAAACGTTCTTCTGGAGGTGTCTTTTCCAGAAGTTCTAAAAGCAAAGGCTGTTGAGGCTCTGACAGTTGTTGGACTTCAGGAAGCAAATCTACCAACAGTGCTGGTGTTGCTCCATTTTGAGGATGGTTGGCTAATGCTTTTAGTAGCTTCGGGAGTAATTCTGTTGCCTGTTTTAACAAGGCTTCTACATTCTCTTGTTGATGTTGATTTGCTTGAGAACCATTTTTCAAGAGATTTGAAACATAAGTGCTATCTTGCTCTAACCAATAGCGCTGTCGCTGGAAGGGATAAGTTGGTAATTGGATCAGGTGACGTGGATAATCTTGATCAAACCCAGACCAATCTATATTGATTCCCTGTATGTACAGGGCTACTAAACTTGTAAGGATCTGCTGCCAATCCGACTGTCCTGGGCGCAGACTAGGCAACCAAACTCCCACTCCTTTGGGCAGACAGTGACGACCCATTCCTAATAAAGTTGGTTTCGGACCTATTTCCACAAACACCTGATAACCATGCTGATAAATGGTCTCAATACTGGCAGCAAATTTGACTGATTCACACACATGTTCTAACCAATATTTGGGAGTAGCAACCTCATCTGTAACCAATTGTCCAGTAACGTTAGAAACCAAGTCTATTTGTGGAGATGAGTAAGTCACTTCAGAGGCAGCACGCTCGAAATCTGCCAGCATTGGTTCCATTAGAGGAGAATGAAAAGCATGAGAAACCTTTAATTTCTGAATTTTCACTCCTTGAGATTGTAGAAGAGATATCACTGCTTCTACAGCGTGATGCTGACCGGAAATAACGACACTCTCAGGACCATTGATGGCGGCAATCGCTACCTCTTGTTGTCTTTCAGGCACCTTACTCGCAATAGTTTGAATGGCTGCTGTCACCTGTGCTTGTGACGCAAACAAAGCCACCATCTCACCATTTTGAGGTAAAGCCTGCATCAAACGTGCTCTAGAGGCGATCAGTTTCAGACCATCTTCCAGGCTAAAGACTCCAGCCACACAGGCAGCGACATACTCACCAACACTATGTCCCATCACCACATGCGGAGTTATACCCCAAAACAGCCATAATTTAGCTAGAGCATATTCTAAAGCAAACAAAGCAGGTTGAGTGTAAGCAGTTTCATCAAGCGGAGAAGACTCTCCTGTGGATGGATATAAAACTTTCAATAAAGGTTTTTCTAACAAGGGACGCAGGATTTCATCGCAAGAGTCAAGAGTTTGCCGAAAAGTGGGTTGAGTTTCGTAGAGTTGGCGTCCCATGCCAACATACTGAGAGCCTTGACCAGTGAATAGAAACGCTATTTTCGGAGACTTCTTGCTAGTGACTAAACCAGTTATCAATCCACCTACCTCTTGCTTTGCAGCAAAAGCCGCCAATTGCTCACGCAAGTGGGTACTAGAGTGTGCGATCGCTGCCAGACGGTGGTTGAAATGCGTACGCCCCTTATTTGCAGTAAAGCAAACATCTGCTAAAGATGCCTCAGGATGATTCAAAAGAAACTCCTGATATCTTTGTGCTACCTCCTCAAGTGCCTTCTCACTTTTAGCTGACAAGGTCAAAAGGTGCACAGGACGTTCAATTGCATCTCCTTTTTGAATTTTGAATTTTGAATTTTGAATTTCTGGAGGTGCTTCCTCTAAGATGACATGGCAATTTGTACCACCAAAGCTAAAGGCACTGACCCCAGCTAAGCGGCGCTCTGTTGTTGATGTCCAAGGCTGAAGTTTGGTAGGGATAGATAAAGAAGTCCCTTCTAGAGAAATATAGGGATTTAACTGCTTTAGATGTAAGTGAGGTGGGATTTCCTGATGTTGCAATGAAAGTATCACTTTGATCAGTCCCGCCACCCCAGCGGCTCCTTCTAAATGACCAATATTGGTTTTGACTGAGCCAATCCAACAAGGCTGGTCTAAAGTACGACCTTGCATCAGCACAGATTTCAGGGATTTAACCTCAATAGGATCACCAAGAGAGGTACCAGTGCCATGAGCTTCGACATAGCTAATCTGTGCTGGTTGCACCTTCGCATTTTCTAGTGCTTGACGGAACACTGCCTGTTGAGAAGGTCCATTGGGTGCAGTCAGTCCATTGCTCAACCCATCATGGTTAACGGCAGAGCCTTTGATAATTGCCAGAATATTGTCTCCATCGTTGAGTGCATCACAAAGGCGCTTGAGGACTACTATGCCACAGCCTTCTCCCCGCACATAACCATCAGCAATAGCATCAAAAGTCTTGCAACGACCATCACTTGCCATCATACGTGCTTGAGAGAAAGTGATAGTTGGTCCAGGCCAACAAATCACGTTCACCCCTCCAACTAAGCAGATATTGGACTCTCTACTTTGTAAACTTTGCTTGGCGAGATGCACTGCAATCAGAGAGGAAGAGCAAGCAGTATCTATTGCCATGCTTGGTCCTCGTAGATTTAGCACATAAGATAGACGATTGGGAACAATGCTAAGACTAGTACCAGTACCACTGTAAGCATTTAAGGCATTGAAATCTGTGCATCCAAGTCTATCGTAGTCATTACTAGAGATTCCAATAAATACTCCTGTCTGACTACTAGACAGTTTCTTTGGCAATATTCCAGCATTTTCTAAGGCTTCCCATGCGACTTCTAAGACCAGTCTTTGTTGAGGGTCCATTGACTCTGCTTCCCGAGGTGAAATTCCAAAGAAGCTAGGCTCAAACTGGTCTATCTGTTCTAAGAAGCCGCCAAAACGAGTATTCATTTTTCCTGGTGTAGCTGGCTCTGAATGATGGAAAGCATCAATATTCCATCGGTCTGGTGGCACCTCCGTGATAGCATCTACCCCGTTACCTATAAGACGCCAGAAAGATTGTGGGTCATTCGCTCCAGGAAAACGGCAGCCCATGCCGATAATTGCTATGGAGTCCATCTCTACAAACCTGCTAGTTGATAGTCATTAGTCATTGTTCATTTGTTATCAAGGACAAAAGACAGTCTCAATAGGATTGCGACCTTACACGTGTATACCACATGATGTGACAAGTCCAATTTGAGTCCAGCCTACTCATTATCGTCGGCAACCAATTTAGAGAACTGCTTAAAGGTCTTGATGTTCTTTTGAATAGCTTTACTAATAGATCCCCCTAAAGTCATAGGACGCATTTCGCGATTAACAGGCCATAGGTAGTCAAGATTCTCGTAAAATCGGCGAAACTCTGACAAAAGACGTTGGTTGTACTTGAGTGCTACATGGAAACCTTCGTGTTCTTGACAGAAACACTTCTCCATCCAATGGAGTGCTTCTGGAGAAGACATTCCAAATAGAGAAGACTGTAAGATTCTATAAACGAAATACATTAAAGCGGTATCATCTGCATAATAGCGATCAGGTACGGTAGCAGAAAGACCACTCAATATACCACATTGCATTTTATAAACTGCCAGATTAGCTATAAACTTCTCGTATGCTGTTGGTTGAGGAAAATTTTTATATAGATCTCGCGCAAGAACTAGAGAGATTGTACTGTGAAAGGACTCATCTAAAAAGTGATAGTGTGAAACAGCCGTTGGCGCAGGGATGTACTCGCCTTTCTTCTCTAAACTTTTGAAATACTTAGAGATCCCATGTTCTGTATTTTTAAGCACCATGTTAGCCATAATGCGTACAGCATAGTACTGAGAGGCTAAGAAAGGAGAAGCTCCCCAGTTGAAAGCAAAAAACCGTTGCCAAGCTTTAGGTGATAAACCTCTCCCTATTAAGCCTGTAGTCGAAGCTGGAATCAACTTATATGTCTCCTCTAACTCTTTTAGATAGGGAGAATAGTATTTTTTATAGCTCTTGAGCATTGTCTTAGCAATGAAGCGTAAGGCGTTGTATTGATACAATGCAAACGGTGAACTTTCATCTTTAGCCTGGTTAGTCAATTGATATAACTTACTTTTTAGGGGTACTTTAAATGCTTCTTGACCAAGCAGGGCTTTCATAGTCGCGTAACCGATCTTATGAAAGGCATTGATGTGATAGCGTTCCTGAGAAGTCTCCAGTGCTAGTTCTCGAGCAAGAGTGTCGTAACCACAAGCTGAAAAAACGCCGTTGGTGATCTGATTGTAAGCTATTGTCTCTGTCTCACTCGCAGCTACTACGTTGTACATCCCAAACCAGTGAAGGTGATTGAGAGCTAATCTTTGGGAAGCAGAAGCAGATGCGTAGAGTGGAGTGCCGTACAGCATTGATTGCTCAGGCTCAGTCCAATAATGGTTGCAATTGTTACTATACTTAAAGGTTTTGTAGAGATGTTCTATTTTTTCCGTGTAGTCAGAATTGGTATTACTACTGTAAGTTGTCTCAATTAGCTTTAGATGCTTCCTTTCTTTTCCTTGAGTAAGAGTCAAGGACTGTTTTTGCTCAGTTGTAAGGTGAGTTGAAGCTACCATAAATATTCTCCTGAAAGGTGCTAGGTTTGATTGATGCTAGTCAGTTTATTGAGAATGGGCCTCTCACAAGCTCGTCATGATTTTCAGATTGAAGCGAAATAGCATAACGAGGAAACATAACGCTACAAAATTATAAGAGTAGCTGTATTTATACCTTAGCTTTAAGTTCCTCTACCAAATGCTGAGTTAAAGCTTCAACAGTCGGATAATCGTACAGCATTGTAGCGTCAAGCTCATGTCCCAACCAATCTTCTAAATCCCCAGTCAAACCAACCGCAGCGGATGAGTCTAGACCGTAACGATCAAAAGGAACCGTGACATCAATTTCATCTGGATCAATTTCTAACAGTTTGGCTATATAGGAGATTATCCAAGCTTGGATTTTTGCCTCTGTCAACGAATCATGGAGTGCATTTCCTTTAGTATCAGCTTTACTACTTTCTGCCAGAGTCAAATTCTGTGTTTCCATTGTTTCTATCTCTGTATTTTTAATTAGCTTGTTTGCATGTTTGCAATTTCTCTAACAATGATTTGATTTCAGCTTGCAAATGCATGAATTTTGCTTTGTTTTTAGGGTTTTCACTCCAATCCTCCACAACATTCAACCTTCCAGCTAAGAATTCAAATCGACAAGTGTGGCGTTGAATTTTACCACTCGAAGTTTTAGGAATACTTCCTGTTTTCACTAGTACCGTGGCATAAACTTGTAACTCATGCTGCTTTGCCACAGCTTGACGAATGTTTCCCACAACCTCATTGACATTGAGATTTCGTAAATAACTCCGTTCTACCTCATGAACAATGACCAATCGCTCTAAACCATCCATCTCAATTGAAAATGCTGCACCACAACCAGGACGCAGTGCTGGATGGCTCTTTTCTACCGAGAGTTCAATGTCCTGAGGATAATAGTTTTGCCCCCGGATGATAATCACATCTTTGAGTCGCCCTGTAATAAACAACTCACCATTCTGTAGAAATCCCAAATCCCCTGTGCGCAAAAAAGGACCTAGACTTTGTCTTACTTTGCCAACGTTATTATCATCATCACTATCATCTGCTAAATAAGCCTGAAATGTTTGTTTTGTCTCCAGGGGTCGATTCCAATAGCCATCAGCTACACTTGGTCCTGATACCCAGATTTCTCCTATTTCGTTAGAGCGACACTCCTTGAAAGATTCGGGATCAACAATCACTATTTGCTGGTCTGGCAAGTTCTGACCACAACCCACAATTGTGAAGACATCTTCCTCATTCCGTGCTGTCACAACTCGATTTTGCTCTAAAGCAAATCTCTTCAATTTTTGAACAATAGGTAGAGATGCTGTCAAACCCCCTGAAATCATCAAAGTTGTCTCTGCCATACCGTAGCAGGGGTAAAATGCTTCCTTCCGAAAACCACAGCATTCAAACATTTCAGCAAATTGCTCTATTGTCTTTGCACGAATCGGCTCTGCTCCAGTAAAAGCGACTTGCCAAGTGCTTAAATCAAGACAAGATCGCTGCTCAGGAGTAACCTTTTGAATGCACAAGTCATAAGCAAAATTTGGTCCGCCGCTTGTGGTGGCTTTATAGTGAGAAATTGCTTGTAACCAGCGAAAAGGCTTTTGTAAAAAGTCCAACTGCGACATCAGTGTGACTGGAAAACCTCCGTAAAGAGGCTGAATGATCCCGCCAATCAACCCCATATCATGGTAAGGTGGTAGCCAAATGACGCCATGACTCTTTGGTGTATGCTCAAAGCATCTATGGATGAGAGATGAATTGTGCATCAGATTACCATGAGTGATCATCACTCCTTTTGGCCTTCCGGTAGAACCCGAAGTGTACTGAAGAAAAGCTAACGTACTTTCATGCACAACAGGTTCGTGCCATGCTTGTGCCGCATTAGTAGCAATATCATCTGTGGCCAGCCAATTCAAGGATGCCAAGTCGGGATTCTTGGCTACCTGACTCTCTATCTTAGCTATTACAGATGTAGTGGTGAGTACCACATTGGTTTTAGTATCTCCGACAATTGCCTGCAATCTTTGTATATACTGATTTCGCTTGGGTAGATAAGCGGGAACAGCCACAGTTGCAGCATACAAGCAACCAAAGAAAGCAGCAATGAATTCCAGACCCGATGGATACAGTAGTAAAACTCGTTCTCCTGGTGATAGGAAAGATTGGAGAGAAGCAGCGATCGCTCGTGCTTTCTGATCCATCTCTTGATAAGTCAGCTGTAGGCTTTCTGTTTCCCCATTTTGCAGAAATCTAAAAGCTATTTGGTCAGGTTGATTTTGCGCTCTTTGACGCAGAATATCAACTAACGTAGAAGTATTATGCAAGGGTTTTTGCAAACAATCTGAGTATATAGTCATCTCATCCTTGCTAAGTAACATTGCAAAATAGAGAAATGATTTAGAGTAGAAATAATGCGCAACAATAAGGACGGCTCTACACTACATCATGAAATTACCTTTCAGAACCCTGAATAGTAAACTCATGTTGTTTGTTAGAGATAAATAGCGATACTTCTTGACGCTGACGTTGACTAGTGATGACCATTTTTGGACCATCAGAAGGCACAACATTAATGCGGTGGACATGTGGCCGCACTGGTCGATTATTAGCCAAGGCCATTTGATAACGTGAAAGAATAGTCGCCAGCACCAGTTTCATTTCAAATATTGCCAATGCTTCACCAATACAGCGTCGATTACCTCCACCAAAGGGTAAATACTCATAAGGAGAAAATTTATGCCCTAGAAACCGTTCTGGTCTAAACTGTTTAGACTCAGGATATAAATCCTCACGATGATGAGTTATGTAATTGCAAACAAGCACCTCGATACCAGGCTCCAATTCATAGCCCATTAACTCTACTGGGGATTTAACCATTCGGGGAAAACTAGAGTAGACAGGGGGATAAATCCGCAGAATTTCTTGACAAACAGCACTCAGATAAGGTAAGCGAGCAATCATCATTGGATCTGGAGAGTCCCCAAGGGAAGCAATCTCTTGAAGCAACTGCTCTCGAACATGAGGCAAGTGATGAATCCAGTACAAAGCCCAAGACATAGATGCAGCTGTAGTTTCTTGACCGGCAGTGAGTAACGTCAGCATCTCATCGCGCAACTCCTCATCTGTCATTAGTTGACCAGTTTCATCTCGAGCCGACATCAACATTGTGAGAATATCTGTGCGAGAAGGGTCATACTGCTGACGACGTTCCTGAATTTCGACTAACAAGAGTTGGTTAATTTCCTTTTTGAGACGGCAAAAGCGTCCCCAAGGACTCCAGGAGCCTAAATCTATTTGAAGGAAAGGAACATATAGCAGGGTGGATTCTACCGGAGAACTCAATGCTTCCCACCAAGGAACCATCAGTTGCCTGAGATGTTCGTAACGTTCTCCTCCACGTATACCATACACTCCTTCTAGAATGACCCTCAAGGAAATCTCCTGCATGGGATTATAGGCAGAGAAAATTTTGCCAGGCGTAAGCTGACTCATCACGTTTTGAGCAATCTCACAAATGAGCTGTCCATGAGTTGCCATTTTTTCTCCATGGAATGGAGGCATCAAGAGTTGACGCTTACGTTTATGGCGAGGGCTATCGTCTGTCCTAGTTATGGATAGCTCACCTAAGAATGGTTGGAAAAGAACCTTTGCCGCACTAGGCGCCTCAAACTGTTTTTCCTCGTTAAGAAAAATCTTCTGAATTGCCAGTGGATTGCTAACCAATACTATGGGTTTTAAATTCAAGCCACAGCCGCTTGTGAAAATATCACCATATCTTTGGGTAGCATTTTCCATATATTTAAGGGGATCAGCCAACCACTGTAGCATCTGCACTAATGGGGGAGCTTTAGGGCCATCAGGTAATTTCATTGCAGCTTTCTCCTAAAACTTTGTTGCTTGAAAAAGGAGTATCAGATCTGGATAGCTTGCTTGTGTTTGTAAAGAGTTGCTTATCGTCTTGAAAAATTTTTAGTGCACTAAAAGTTATTTGAGCATTCCCAAATAGGAAAAGCTTTAGTTTCTACGTAATTCATAAAGTTTAAGTCAAATACTTTAACAATTGAAAGATGAAACCATTATTGTCAATTGAATGAGATTCAACTCAAGAATTTTTCACAAGGATAGCTTTCTAAACAAGACTGGAGTTTTTAAACTGTGTAATTACAATACAAGATGTCAGACGTGGTTGTACATCAAAAATCTTTCGCAAAAAATTGCAATTCTTTCGCTATTTTTTGTGTTTATGCCAATTCTCTACATAGACAAGCAGATGTGTTGCGATGTGTCTTTCTCCAAGCATGGGGTGTTGTTCCATGATGTTGACGAAACTGGCGGAAAAAGTTAGTAGGATTTTGATAACCCACTTTAGCAGCAATCTCCTCTACACTCTCTGAGGTTTCTAAGAGTAAAGAACGTGCGACTGCCATTCGGTACTGAACAATCCAATTTTGCACAGTTTGTCCAGTTTGGCGGCGCACTAAACTAGTGAGGTATGCTGGAGAGTAATCAACTGCTTGGGCAACATCGCCAAGAGTAATAGGTTGGTCAAAATTAGCCTTGATAAAGTGAAAGACTTCACTTAAGTGGGGATTATGCGGAAATATCAATTTTTCTGTAGTCTCTGAAGCTACATCTCTCTCAGATGGTGGTTGGAGAACGAACTGAGACTGTGCATTGTACCACTGCTCAAGGATAGCACGTTTTTCTAAGCAAGCTGTGATCGCCCTCAAGAGTTCATCTACTTTACAAGGCTTAAGAAGATAGTCATCTGCTCCTAACTCCATCCCTCGACGGATGTCAGCTTTCCTTTTTTTAGCAGCAACAAAAATAAAGGGAATAATTGCTGTGCTTGGATTTTGTCGTAACTTGGTTAGGACGCTGTATCCATCAAGGCCTGGCAACATAATTGCGCTAGTTATTAAATCAGGTAACTCTTGCTTTGCTCGTTGAATGCCAATTAAACCATTTTCAGCACTCATAGTGCAAAAACCTTGAGCTTTTAGACAATCTAAATACAAGTTTCGAGTTTGTGTTTGATTTTCAATCACTAGAATTTTTTTCATCATTTCCTCTTACATCCAAAAACGAATTTATGGGCAATTCAGAAATGTACAGCGACAGAGTAATTCTTCAAAGGCATGTATGATGAGTTCAAGCTTGTTTCAGTTGCCAAAGTGTTATCAAAACACTAATTTTTGGGGACGAAATTACTCAGTTAAAGCTAAAAGATTTGTTATTTCGTCTAGATATTTTCATGCACTTTTATGACAGAACAAACTACACGCAGACCTAATCTAGGGTGCACTCTCTGATCTCGTGTAAATTCACATAAATTTTTCACTTCTACTCTCTTTTACTACGCCAATCTTGTTTTTATTGTTATATTTTATACAAGATAATAGCGAGTACTGCTTGATTAAACTGACTTGTTCTCTCGATGTCAAGAATGGCAATTTTTACTTCTGCTACTTTTCTTAAGCATGACTGCGCTAAGAAACAATCATGTAGGTTCTTGGACTGCAGGTTTCGTATTTAACTCGCTGTTCTCCGGGAGTTAACGGTGGGTCGGTTATGTTAGATGTGAGTTTGTTGGCACCCATAAGGAATTAGTTTATTATAGTGTGCTGGTAATCTGATTTAAGAAGGCAATTATACATCTAATATAATGCTATATTTCCATTTAAATGTAAAGCTTAAGTTGTAGAAATATCACGAGATGTATATGAAAAGGTAGCTACAGTGCTGCTAAAGTATTGCAATTTAGGAAAATTTAAAGATTTAAAAAAAGTACGTAAACTAAACATACTTAAATTAAATATACGTAGACTAAAGATAAAGCTATGAAATTAAGTATCACAAACTTGTAATCTGTTCCACATTTAATTTGTATGAGCATGGCAGGTAGGATACTACCTACCCACCAAATTTTATACATACAAACTAAAAGGGGTTTAGCTTACTTTGCTGTCCTTCCCCACTACATGGCGAGTGGGTAATTCCACTCAATTAGTTAAAACAATCCCAAATCCGTCACTGCACCTAAACTGCTGGAAGAAACCAACTTCGCGTATTTTGCCAGTACACCAGTAGTGTAACGGGGTGAGGGTGGTTGCCAATTGGCACGACGTTGAGTTAATTCCTCGTCAGATACGTGCAATTGCAACAACCGTGCATAAGCATCGATCGTGATGGTATCACCTTCCTCTACTAGGGCGATCGCACCGCCAACTGCTGCTTCTGGTGCAACATGACCAACCACCATCCCATAAGTCCCACCAGAGAAGCGTCCATCAGTGATGAGTCCTACAGAATCACCCAAACCTGCACCAATAAGAGCAGAAGTTGGAGCAAGCATTTCTCGCATACCGGGACCACCCTTTGGTCCTTCGTAGCGGATCACAATCACATCCCCAGGATTGATCTGCTTTGCCAAAATTGTCTTTAAGCAGGATTCCTCAGATTCAAAAACTCTTGCTGGACCTGTAATTGTAGGTACTTTGACTCCAGTGATTTTGGCAACAGCGCCTTCTGTTGCAAGGTTCCCCTTAAGAATGGCTAAATGTCCCTGGGAATACATTGGGTTGTTCCAAGGACGGATGACATCTTGATTTGCAGGTGGCTCTTCTGGTACGTCTGCCAAAACTTCAGCAATGGTCTGACCAGTGATAGTTAAGCAGTCTGGGTGTAATAAATCATGCACAAGTAGCATTTTCATCACTTGGGGAATACCACCAGCTTTGTGCAAATCAGTAGCTACGTACCTACCACTAGGTTTCAAATCACACAATACAGGAACACGAGCGCGGATAGCTTCAAAGTCATCTAGAGAAAGTTCTATACCAGCCGCATGAGCGATCGCCAAAAAGTGCAGCACTGCATTTGTCGATCCACCTACCGCCATAACTACAGAAATAGCATTTTCTATAGATTTACGGGTGATGATCTGGCGGGGCAAAATTTGACGACGAACGGCTTCTACCAAAACAAATGCCGATTTTTCCGCACTGTCAGCTTTTTCCGCATCTTCTGCTGCCATTGTTGAAGAATAGGGCAAACTCATTCCCATTGCTTCAATCGCACTAGACATGGTATTGGCTGTGTACATTCCACCACAGGAGCCAGCACCAGGGCAAGCATGACGTTCAACTTCTAGAAGTTCATTTTCATCTATTTTGCCTGCGCTGTATTGACCCACCGCTTCAAAAGAACTGACAAGTGTGAGGTCACATCCTTGATAATGTCCTGGTTTGATAGTCCCACCATACACAAAAATAGCGGGTATGTTCATCCGGGCAATCGCAATCATTGCTCCTGGCATATTCTTATCACAACCGCCAATTGCCAGAACTCCATCCATACTTTGCCCGTTGCAGGCGGTTTCAATCGAGTCAGCAATGACTTCCCGCGACACAAGGGAATATTTCATCCCTTCAGTTCCCATTGAAATCCCATCACTGATAGTAATTGTGCCGAACATTTGCGGCATTGCCCCAGCACTTTTAATGCTAGCTTCTGCCCTCTGGGCCAAAGTGTTCAGCCCAATATTACAGGGGGTGATAGTACTATAGCCGTTGGCAATACCAACAATAGCTTTAGCAAAATCTTCATCTTTAAAACCAACGGCACGCAGCATTGCTCGATTCGGCGATCGCTGCACTCCCTGTGTTACAATTCGGCTTCTCAAATTTTCTGACATCTTGATTTCCCCGTCGCCAAACTCTTTGAATGAATGGCGTTTTTTCTGTTTTATTATCCCAAAATATCAGAGTCTAGACTTCAGAGAGTGCAGCAGTCCGACTTAAATATGGATTGTACCATCTGGCATAATAGCACCTTGCAACTTTGTACCACTCAAATATGCCCCATACAGATTGGCATCCTGTAAATTGGCCTCAGTGAAATCTGCATCTATAAGGTCTGCCATTTTCATATTGGTCCCATCCAATACAGCGCCTGTCAGTTTAGCTTCAAACAAATTTGCGCCACTCAGGTTCGCACCACTCAGGTTTGCACCACTCAAGTTTGCTCTGACCAAAGAAGCTTCTGTTAAGTCAGTTCCTGCTAGGTTTGCTTTTCGCAAATCAGCTTCACTAAGGGATGCGCCTTGCAAGTTAGCTTTGCTGAGATTGATCTCATACAAGTAACTACCAATCAAATGCACACCTTTGAAATTTCTTTCTCCTGCCTGATACCTTCTGAAAAGCTCATCTGTATCCATATTCATTGTCTTACTACACAACTCTTTACACTTTGCAGCTCTTCATCTAGTGTGCCTCCCACCATCAAATTTATCAGTTATTTGTTTTACTTTATATTCTTTTATTAAGAAATATAATATTATCTCAATAAAATAGGGCATAGGACATAGGGGAGCCATTGACGGGTACGTAGGGGTCTCACGCCACTCCCCTCAAGTCGGGAAACCCGCCCACGGGGGTGGCTCCCCAAGTGGAGCAAATGGCGTCATAGGGCATAGTAT
>JAJPJF010000358.1 GCA_021324415.1 Nostocales cyanobacterium Centralia_MAG_434 | reverse complement strand
CCAGTCGAGAGAAACCAACACCTGTACGTACTGTTTATGTTCCTCGGACTGTCACAGTTGCGCGTCCACTACCCCAACCTGAAGTGAAGAACACACCCACTGTTCAACCACCACCTGTAGCAGCAAATGTTGAACCATTACCAACCGTAACTCCACCAGCTGCACCAGATCCATTACAGAAGTGGTCGATGTTAGCCAAATTGGGTAGTTATGGTCAAGTCCCTGCTAGTAGTAAACCAAGTGCTAGTTATAGCGTAGCTACAAATAATGCTCCTTTAGAGGTTCGGCGACCTCCAATTCGGATTGTGGAAAACCCAAATTCTGCACCCATGGTGAGTCAAGGCGCACAAACATCGCAATCTTCTAAGTTAGTCAAGGTAGGAACTAGCGCCAAGGGTTTTTTGGTAACTGCTATCTATGGAGAAAGTACAAACACTCCGAGTTTCCAAAACAATCAGAAGAATGGCAACAATCAAAGTATCAACAATCAGGTATTTCTAGTAGAGCTAACAGAACCATTAAAAGCAGCAGATGGAAGCATTGCTTTACCTGAAAAAACAAAATTATTAACGAAAATTCGTTCCATTTCTGATCGAGGCTTGGTACAACTTGATCTAGTCAAAGCAACCTGGCAAGAGAAAAACGGTAACACCATAGAAAAAAGTTTGTCACCAGATGCAATCGCAATTCGTGGTCCCCAAAGTCAACCTTTAGTCGCAAGTCAATATCAAAAGGGTGGTGGGTCACACATCGCAAGTGATGCCAAACTATTTATCCTAGGAGGTGCTGGTAAAATTGGAGATGTGTTGAACCAGCCTGAATCAAAACTGGTTCCAATCACAACAACAAGTACTACTAACGGTAGCACTACTAGCAGTGTAACGACTGTTGTCCAAAATAATCCACAACGAGATGTGTTAGCTGCAGTTCTAGATGGTGGTGCAAAGAGTGCCATTCCTGAAATTACCCGACGTAATCAACAGTCATCTTCTAGGGGGACAGAAAAAAGTAATATTTGGTATTTGCCAGCGGGGACAAAAGTTCAACTGTTTGTTAATCTAGATACCCCATTGTAATAGCTATGAGCCATGCGCTGCGAGCAAAAAATGAACAATTGAATCCAGTAATGGTTAATGAACAAGATCCTTTTTCACAACAAGATCATACGTAATCCCTATTTCCTCCCTTTAGTTTCCCTTTTTTTCTCGGCTGCAACATTATTGCTAGCAGATCGTGTTTTGGCTAATAACGCCGTTTTACGTTCTATATTTGCCTGCCAAGCTCAAGGTTTAGGGGGAGCGATCCCTGAAATCACAGTTTGGTATGACCAAGGGACAAATTTAAGCTTTCTTCCTACGGGAGAAACTGTTAGAAAAGTCTGGTTAGACGACCCATCGCAAGTGACACTGGATTTTGATGGCCCGATGTGCGTGCAGTTTGGTCAACAGGCTTCTAATACTGGAGATTGCGAAAACTCTGCAGCAGATGTCATTCATTTAAGACGAATTCAAAAACTGTCTATTCCTAATCTTCCCAACAGGGACTCTACATTGTTAACAGTCGTTACTGAAGGACAAGGTAGACGAAATTTATATACTTTTCGCGTCCTTTATAGCAACGGTAAACCTGAGTATAACACTTTAACAGTTTACCCTGGCCAACCCTCTTCTTCTTCTGGACAGTCATCTTGCGTGCGAGCTAACTCGTAAAAAACCTACACACACCCGCAAGGGTGGTGTAGGCTTCTAACTTCGTATTGAAAATAAATAGTGTCACAGATTATCTAAAAAAATATTTCTATCGAAGGGATGATTAGAAATATCGCTCTTTCGAAATGTGGCTTATGTCAGCCAATTTTGACCGCCCGCTGAAAATTGAAATCAGGCTTCCATCGTCCCATCCCCAGATCTTACTAGGACTCGATACATGGTTAAGTTTGGGTTTAATATCTGACGCCCAAGTTAGGCAAATATGTCAAGAGTTTTTGGTTTGTCCCATCGTATTACAACCTCAGACTCAACCTCAAGCTCAACCACAAAATGTAGAAACATTACCGCATGTAACACCTTTACAGCAGGATACACCACCACGAGTCCACAAACCCAACATCCTCACCCGAATGTTGCAGTCATTAGGCGCAGAATTAAGTGTCCGGTGGCTATTGTTTTTAGGGATGTTTTTAGTAGTAGTTTCCTCTGGAGTACTTGCTGCAAGTCAATGGGAAAAGTTTCCTCCGGTTGGACAATATGGAGTATTGCTTGCTTATACCTTAAGTTTTTGGGGGATCAGCTTTTGGGCTGGCAGACAGTCTAATTTGCTTTTGACGGCTCAGACATTGCTCATTGTGACTCTACTGTTAGTGCCTGTAAACTTCTGGGCAATGGATAGCTTCCGGTTGTGGCAGCATCCAAGTGAGTGGATTGTCTTGGCGATCGCCTCAGTCCTCCTCACAGCTATCACTTTTTTAATCTGTAGTCATCGCCAATTTTTTGCCAACAATGCAATACGGCAATTTCCTCTCATCAATATTCTAGGGCTTAGTTATTTACACTGGGGTTGGTCAGTATCTGGATTTCCCTTAATTGCCGTTTATTTGGCAATGGTAGGAACAACAATCTCTACTATTTATTACACTCGTTACCAGCAACGGCAAATGACTGCTGATACCTCAAGCTATCAGCAACTAGGCTTGAATATCAATTTAGCTTCTGCCGTCATCATTTATGCATTAGTAGTCATACTTATACGGGCAATTTTTGTTGTTCATATAAATATCCAAGAACTAGGGTTAGCAATCGGTGCTTGCGGTTGGTTACTCACTTGGCTAGCACAGCAAAGAAGCACGCAAGATCTCTCTGAAGTAAACTCACCCTCTCTCAAGCCTTCCCTCTGGGAATTTATCGGTGCTATTTTATTACTCCTTGGTTGGTTAGTATCAGTAGGAGTAGCCTTTCCCTGGCAGGCAACCATCGTCAGTGGTTTGGGTTTATGGTTTTTTAAAGGTCGCTTGCAGCAGCATAATGTCCGAACTGATGTGGGGGTAATTTTCGTCATTGGCTTGCAGACGATTTGGCTGCTTTGGCGATTAATACCTTTCCAATGGCAACAATGGGCGATCGCAACTGGTACATCCCTGACCCATTCTCAAAATGCACCTTGGGCATTGCTAAGTGTAGCGTTATTTCCCTACGGGATTTTCATGCTGGTGTTGGCAAATCAGCTCATGCTTATGCACAAGGTAAAACTCGCTGATTTTGCAGAAAAGTTAACGCTGGTTTTTGGGATTTGTCTCACTTTGGTAAGTTTGGCAAATCCCGCGTTGCGATCGCTGAATTTGCTATTTTCCACAATCACTCTAGCAACCATTAGCCAGCAGCGTCGCACGAGCATGAGTCTGGTGTATATGACCCAAATCATCGGAGTGCTAACGCTGTCTTCTACAATTAACCTTTTCTTACCACATTTAACTGAGGAGATGTGGGCAAGTATTGTGTTGGCTCTAGCAATTGCAGAGTGGTTGTTGAGTTTGGGTAATGGACTATGGGAACGTAGTTCTTGGCATATCGGGTTAGTACTCACAGCCCTAAGTTATGTTCTTCTGTGGAAGAGTGCGCAATTAGCATGGCTATTTGGTGCTAGTGATGGTCGTGCAAATTGGGGAATGATTTGGTTAATCACTCCAATGACGCTCACAGGTATTGCCTATTTGGGGTTTAGGCGCATCACCAATAGTTGGTTAAGTGTTGTTGCCTTGGGGCTTGCTCAATTGCTGACTTTACCACTGTCTGGAGCCAGACTGATTGGGTTGGGTGTAGCTACGCTTGTGATGTTGGTAAACACATACTATTTGAGACAGTTACAGTCTGCTCTCATTACTATAGGTTTTGGGCTGGGTTTGATTGCTGCTCTCCTATGGGAGGGCGTGCCTAATTTACCGCATCTATCAATCCAGGGTTGGTTTTTAGTAGGAGCCATCGCCAGTATCAGTTTATGGCTTATGCAGACATTCCTGAGGCGACAAACTCATGAACTCACCTCAATCTACACAGTTGCTTGTGACAAGTGGGCGATCGCACTGTGTAGTATTGAGTTGTTATTGCTAAGTGTCCATTCTCTAGAAGTTTACCGAGGACTTGCTCATCCTGGATCTTTATATTTAATTTCTGAACTGATAACTTTAGGCGCAATTATTTATCGCAGTAGTCAGCAACTAACAAATTGGGGTTTTTATGGTATTGGTTGGTGCCTAGAATTACTCATTGCGGAGGCACTGGGTTTTGGCGGGCACTCTATCATTAAGGTGGCAATTGCTAACATTGCTCTGGGTTTGATCACTCAGCTTTTGGGAGAGTGGTGGCGACATGTACACCAGCATGAAAGACTTCCTAACAGTTTGCATATTCTACCCCTCATATATGGTGTATTTGGTACAGTACTGCGCTGGCACACCTTTGCTAACTGGACAGGTTTATCTACGGCAGGTGTAAGTTTAATTGCTATTGGGGTGGGGCGACGTCGCCCAGAATTTAAACCTCTAGTTTACTTAGGAATTATTGGAATCTCAATTGCTGCGTATGAACTACTTTTGTATCAAATACTCCAAACATCAGAAGGTGGATTTAGTGATGGCTTAATTGCCATGTCTGCTCTTGGAACCAGTATTATGTATGCGTATCGCATTCTCTCGCCTTGGCTGTTGGATTATTTACGCCTAACGAAGAGAGAACTAGAAATCTTTGCTCATATTCACTGGGCTGTGAGTAGTTGTTTATTAGTAGCTGCAAGCTCCACCTCTACCAACTTAAAGATGGTAGGATTGGCAACAGGCTTATTTTTGGTTCGTTATGCTATCTTTCAGGGACGAGTTCCCCAGTCGCAATTATTAAGTCAAAACCAACAGAGAGTTTCAACACCAGAAATCTGGGTTTACCTCGGCTTATTAGAGATAATTTGCCTATGGAGGTTTTTGCCAGATTCCATACTACGTCTGTTAGAAGAAAATTTGCTTTCTTGGCAAGTCGCGATCGCTTCGGTAATTGCTTGTTTAATCTACATATTGCCTTGGGAAACTTGGGGATGGAGCAAACGACCTTGGCAAAGAGCAGCGTTGATCTTACCATTAGCATTTTTGTGGCAAACCAGATCTGAAGTTTTGCCCATCAACTTGCTAATTGCCGCTGGCTTTTATGTCTTTGTTGCTAAAGCTGCTGAGCAATTTCGTTTTATCTATATCAGTCTAGCGTTGTGCAACTGGGCTCTCTTTCAGTGGTTTTATGACTTACATCTCACCGATAGTTTATGGTATGTAACACCAATCGGCTTGTCTGTATTGTTGATTGCCCAACTCGATCCCGACCTGAAGAGACAACACACGAGAGGGAGACGCCACTTATTAAGGTTATTGGGTACTAGTATTATTTGTGGTTGGGCAACTGTATCTCATCAGGAGATGATAGCACTGATCCCAGGAATTTTCAGTCTCATTGCCATTTTTGCAGGGTTAGCTTTGCGGGTACGGGCTTTTCTCTATGTTGGATTAGTTACCTTTTTTACCAATAGTTTCTATCAACTAGTGGTTTTGAGTTTGCATTACCCATTTTTCAAATGGATTGTTGGTTTGGCTGTCGGTATCATACTTATCTCAGTAGCTGCCAACTTTGAAACCCGTCGTCAAAAGCTCAATTCCCTACTCCGCAGTACTAGTGATGAATTACAAAGTTGGGAGTAAACTCCTAGTAAGCGAAAGTCATAGAAAGATTTACTTATAAGTGCAACGAAAGTGCGAGTGCAGTTATCTATTTGGTTGACGTAAGAGTCGAGACGTTTGTGGGATGTTTATTGTTTGAAGAACTCATAGGATAAAGACAGTTAAGGACAGAGGGACAAGAAACAAACAAATAAAAAAAGTTTGGTTCAAATCTCTGCCTTATTCTAAAACAACACAACAACCACAACAACGATAAGGAGTCAATCATGTCAGTAGAAATCACCAACAGCACTATCGAATTGTCCAGCGAAGAATTAGACCTAGTAGCAGGCGGAGCAATTACAGATATTGAAGCAGCTAGCTTCTTACAAAAGGAAAATGCTTTAGTTTCCACCTTTAGTGTTGGTGCCAATGGCACAAATTCTTTCACTGCTGCAGTTAACAACACAACCCAATCTACTGGTGCCAAGACAGTTACCATTAGCTAATTCTT
>JAJPJF010000310.1 GCA_021324415.1 Nostocales cyanobacterium Centralia_MAG_434 | reverse complement strand
CGTGCTGTGAGCCGATGAACTCCATGTTGTGTTGCTAATTCATTTTCTGAGGGTAGACGTTCACCAGGACGATACACTCCTGCCATAATATCTGCCATCAGCTTTTGCGCTATCTGATTATAAACAGACTTACCTGCACGCTGGTCCTGCATAGAAACTCCCAAGACATTATTCATCTGGTATCATCTTGCATGAGAAGCTAGTCTCATTTTAGATAGCTACTAAAGCACAAACATTTGGAAAAACAAATCCAACTTGTCAGTTTTCGTAGACAAAAACCAGGGAAGATCAGGGAGTTAAAGCTGGAACTTTAGTTTTTCAGCCCAGGAGTTGGTGATTGCACTACCAGAAAATGAACTTAGATGTGAGAAAATCTAGACATCAGCAGAGGCTAACTCCCTTAAAATCCGAAAAAAATAATTACCTTCCGAAGTTTATTCGCCAACATTCGCCAACATACTAAGGAGCTAGGGTTGAACCTAGACAACGAATTATGAGTTTGTCTTTGCCAAGACGCCAACGTGGTGTTATTCTAACTATTCAAGGATGGAAAAAACTTCAGGCAGCAAAGCATAAAGCCGAGATTGAGGAGACAGCGGGTAAACGCTACACGATTGAAGTTTTGAGTGAAAGAACTGGCTTAGACCCAAGCACCGTGTCCAAGGTACTAGCTCGTGAAGAAACAGTTGACAAGAAAACACTAGAGTGCTTTTTCAGAGCGTTTGATTTGGATCTGAGTCCGAGCGACTATACCAGATCTTACCCCAGGAGTGAACAGCTAGAGGGGGCAACTATCGCTCAACGCTGTGATTGGGGAGAAGCCGTTGATATCTCCGTTTTTTACGGGCGCAGCCAAGAACTGACAGCACTGAAGCATTGGATTGTTGTGGATCGCTGCCGATTAGTAGCAATACTGGGCATGGGAGGAATTGGCAAAACTGCTTTGGCTGCGAAAATAGCCACAGAACTTCAACACGAGTTTGAATGTGTGATTTGGCGATCGCTGTGCAATGCCCTACCACTTCCAGATCTGCTCAACCAGCTACTCCAATTTTTGTCTAATGAGCAGAAAGTTGATTTAGCAGCAACTATTGACGAGAAAATCTCGCGAGTGATTGATTATTTACGAGCACAGCGCTGTCTGTTAGTACTGGATAATTTCGAGTCTATTTTCCACAGTGGCGATCACGCTGGATATTACCGAGAGGGGTACGAAGGCTACAGCCAACTCCTGCAACGGGTAGGAGAAATCCCTCATCAAAGCTGTCTAGTATTGACCAGTCGAGAAAAACCAAAAGTGGTGGCATCTCTGGAGGGAGAAACACTACCGATGCGCTCATGGCAACTCAAGGGTTTGTCAGTCATTGCAGCCCGAGAACTCTTAACAGCCAAGCATTCCTTTCGTGCCTTAGAGTCTGATTGGCAAGACCTCATTCAACGCTATGGTGCTAATCCTTTAGCTTTGAAGATTGTGGGGACGACAATTCAAGATTTGTTTGATGGCGATATTGCCGAGTTTTTATCTCAAGGAACTATAGTTTTTGGGGATATTCATGACCTATTAACGACTCAATTTCAGCGGTTATCTGTAACAGAACAAGAGATTATGTACTGGCTGGCAATTAATCGAGAGTCAGTTTCAATTTCCGAACTGCAAGAAGATATTGTGCCAGCCAAAACCAAAATAAAATTACTAGAAGCCCTAGAATCTCTAGTCCGACGAGCACTGATTGAGCAAAGTGCAGCTAAGTTTTGCCAACAACCTGTAGTTATGGAGTATGTAACTGAACAACTAATAGAGCAAGTTGTTCAAGAGATTACCACGGAGAAAGTTAGCTTATTGCTTAGCCATGCTTTCATCAAGGCTCGGGCCAAAGATTATATCAGAGCTAGTCAAATTTATCTCATTTTAGCACCGATAGCAGACAGGTTATACAATCATTTTAGAACTCATAAACTTATTGAACATCAACTTAATCAAATTCTCCAAAAGCTTCGTTTGGAGTTGTCTTTTAACCCCGGATACGCGGCCGGAAATCTGATTAACTTATTACGCTACTTCAACATCAATTTAACTGACTTTGACTTTTCAAATTTGACAGTTTGGCAAGCCTATCTGCAGAATTATACCCTACATCAAGTGAATTTTGCTCACTCAGATTTAGCCAAGTCAGTTTTTACAGAAACCTTCGGTAATATTTTTTCTATAGCAATTTCATGCTGTGGTCAACTTTTAGCTACAGGTGATATTGAAGGGAATATACGCTTGTGGCAACTCAAGAATGGTCAACAACTTTTACTCTGTAAAGGACATACAAGTTGGGTTTGGTCAGTTGCCTTTAGTCCTCAAGGAAATATTCTAGCTAGTGGTAGCCAAGATCAAACAGTTCGATTATGGGATGTAAAAACTGGTAAATGTCTTCAAATTTTACAAGAACGCAGTGGCTCAGTCATGTCAGTTGCCTTTAGTCCTGATGGTAACATCCTAGTCAGTGGTAGTGGCGATCAAATGGTACGTTGTTGGGATGTGGCATCTGGTAAGTGCCTTCAGACTTTGCAGGGGCACACCAGTCCGGTATTGTCAGTTGCCTTTAGTCCTGATGGTAAAACCTTAGCCAGTGGCAGTAGCGATCGAACAGTACGCTGCTGGGACGTCTTGGAGAGTAAGTGCCTCATGACTTTGTTGGGGCATAGCAATTCAGTATGGTCAGTCGCCTTTAGTCCTAATGGTAACATCCTAGTCAGTGGTAGTGGCGATCAAACGTTACGCTGCTGGGATTTGATATCGGGTCAGTGCCTCAAGACTTTGCAAGGACACATTGGTACGGTATGGTCAGTTGCCTTTAGTCCTGACGGCAGAACCTTAGTCAGTGGCAGTGGTGATCAAACGGTACGTTGCTGGAATTTGGAGTCTGGTAAGTGCTTCAAGATTTTGCAGGGGCATACCAGTGCAGTATTGTCAGTTGCTTTCAGTCCTGACGGTAGTATCGTTGCTAGTGGCGGTGAGGATCAAGCAGTACGATGCTGGGAAATTTTAGACGGTAAGTGCCTTAAGACTTTGCAGGGTTACAGTAGCGTAGTCTGGTCAGTCGTCTTTGCTTCGCAAGGCTGCGTGAGCAGTCCTGACGGTAGTATCGTTGCTAGTGGGAGTGGAGACGGAGCATTAAGAGTATGGAGGTTCTCGGATGGAGAGTGCTTGCAGATGCTGCAAGGGCATACTAGTTCGGCATTTTCTGTTGCCTTCAGTTCTAATGGTAAACTTCTAGCTAGTGGTAGTCTTGATCACACAATACGTTGCTGGGATCTGGCATCTGGTGAGTGCCTTCAAACTTTGCAGGGACACGCTAGTGGGGTATTCTCAGTTGCCTTTAGTCCAGACGATCATATCCTTGCTAGTGGTAGTCAGGATCATACTGTACGCTATTGGGATGCCTTGAATGGTAAATGCCTCCAGACTTTGCAAGGGCATACTAGTGCGGTATGGACAGTCACCTTCAGTCCTGATGGTTGTCTCCTAGCCAGTAGCAGTGTTGATCGAACAGTACGTTGTTGGGATGTGGCGTCTGGAAGGTGCCTGCAAACTTTGCAGGGACACGTCGGTGCAGTATGGTCCGTCGCCTTTAGTCCTGATGGTCTTACCCTTGCTAGTGGCAGTCAAGATCACACTATCAAGTTGTGGGACCTCTCACAAGTAAATAGGTGCCTTCAAACTTTGCAGGGACACACTGGTGCAGTGTGGTCAGTTGCCTTCAGTCCTGACGGTCGTACCCTTGCTAGCGGTAGTGAAGATCATACGCTGCGCTGCTGGGACATTTCAGATGGTAAGTGTCTCCAGATTTTGCAGGGACACACTAGTTCAGTATTGTCAGTTGCTTTCAGTTACGATGGTCAATATCTAGTTAGTGGCAGTCATGATGAGACGATCAAGGTTTGGGATGTTACTACAGGTTGCTGCCTGAAAACCCTGAGAGATAAAAGACCCTATGAGGGAATGAATATCACTGGTGTAACAGGTTTAACTCAAGCAACTATTGCTACTCTTAAAGCTCTCGGGGCAGTAGAGAATCCAGTATAAATTATTTATATTTTGGGAAAAAGCTATTAGAACTGTGTTTGTTGATTGACAAACAGTTCGATCTTTGTGCGAGCAGGCAGATACCAAATATTAGTGCGTTCTGTCGAGTTAGAATTTGCTTGTTGATTGCGTCGGGTAAGTTCAGGAAGGATAGATTTTGTACCACCGTCTAAGGCCGCAGCGAGAGTATTTCTTTGAGGCTCGGATTGAATAGCCTCACTCCTAGTACAGTCTTCCTGTGTGGAGCCTTCGACTTTACTACAGGATTTCAATGTAACCAATTTTGAGTTAGGTAGGTTGATGACATCGCCGATTTTGCCAGCACCTCCTAGGATGAATAATTTGGCATCACTTGTGATGTGTGACCGACCTTTTTGATATTGACTTGCGACTAAAGGTTGACTTTGGGGACCGCGAATTGTGATTGCATCTGGTGACAAACTTTTTTCTATGGTGTTACCGTTTTTCTCTTGCCAGGTTGCTTTGACTAGATCAAGTTGTACCAAGCCTTTGTCAGAAATGGAACGAATTTTCGTTAATAATTTTGTCTTTTCAGGTAAAGCAATGCTTCCATCTGCTGCTTTTAATGGTTCTGTTAGCTCTACTAGAAATACTTGATTGTTGATACTCTGACTATTGCCATTCTTCTGATTGTTTTGATAACTCGGAGTGTTTGTACTTTCTCCATAGATAGCAGTTACCAAAAAACCTTTGGCGCTAGTTCCTACCTTGACTAACTTAGAAGATTGGGATGTTTGTGTGGCTTGACTCACCATGGGTGCAGAATTTGGGTTTTGCACAATCCGAATTGGAGGTCGCCGAACCTCTAAGGAAGCATTATTTGTAGCCACACTATAACTAGCACTTGGTTTACTACTAGCAGGGACTTGACCATAACTACCCAATTTGGCTAACATCGACCACTTCTGTAACGGATCTGGTGCAGCTGGTGGAGTTACGGTTGGTAATGGTTCAACATTTGCTGCTTGAACAGTGGGTGTGTTCTTCACTTCAGGTTGGGGTAGTGGACGCGCAACTGTGACAGTCCGAGGAACATAAACAGTACGTACAGGTGTTGGTTTCTCTCGACTGG
>JAJPJF010000297.1 GCA_021324415.1 Nostocales cyanobacterium Centralia_MAG_434 | reverse complement strand
CAAACAGAAAGCTTATTCTTTTTTGCTTGATGGAGAGCTAGAAGAAGCCCATTTGACTTATGGGGAACTCGATTGTCAAGCTCGATCCATTGGCTTCATGCTTCAAAGCCAGGGAGTTGCCAGTGGAGATCGCGCCCTACTGCTATACCCCCCTGGTTTGGAATACATTGCCGCTTTTTTCGGTTGTTTGTATGCCGGAGTCATTGCCGTCCCTGCCTATCCACCTCGGCTGAATCGACCCATGCCTAGATTGGAGGCTATTGTCGCTGATGCACAGGCAACTGTAGCGCTGACAACGACAAAGATTTTGACCCAGATGGAGGATCAATGGCTCCAAGCTCCAAATCTCAAAGCCATGCAGTGGCTGGCAACCGACAGTATCCCCAAGGGACTAGAAGAGAGATGGCAGGAAACTGCTGTGTTTGGTAGCGATCGCTTGGCTTTTCTGCAATACACGTCAGGTTCCACTGCTGCACCTAAGGGTGTAATGGTGAGTCATGACAATCTGATACATAATCAACGGATTATACAACAGGCTATGGGGCACAGCTCGAAAACTATTTTCGTAGGTTGGCTCCCCCTGTTTCATGATATGGGTCTGATCGGGAATATGCTTCAGCCCTTGTACTTGGGTATCCCATGCATTCTCATGTCTCCAGTAGCTTTTCTACAGCGTCCTCTACGTTGGCTACAGGCGATTTCCCAATACAAAGCAACAACCAGCGGTGGACCTAATTTTGCCTACGACTTATGCGTGAGTAAGATTACTCCAGAACAACGGGCGACTCTTGACTTGAGCAGCTGGGAAGTTGCTTTCAATGGCGCAGAACCTGTCCGTGCAGAAACTCTTGAACGATTTGCAGCAACATTTGAGGACTGTGGCTTTCGCCGCGAGGCTTTCTACCCCTGTTATGGGATGGCTGAAACCACCCTGATTGTTTCTGGTGGCTTCAAGACAGCCCTGCCAGTATTGCAACTCGTTCAACAAGCAGCGTTGGCGCAAAATCAGGTAGTCCCAGCCGAACGAGAGGAAATAGGTGCGCAGACACTGGTAGGTTGTGGTCAACCGCTGCAAGACCTACGGATTGTTATTGCCCATCCCAAAACAGCAACCCGTTGTGCCCCTGATGAGGTAGGTGAAATTTGGGTAGCAGGTTCCAGCGTGGCTCAGGGGTACTGGAACCAGACAGAGCAAACGGAGCAGACTTTCCGGGCATATCTAAAGGACACAGGCGTTGGTCCGTTTCTGCGTACTGGGGACTTGGGATTTTTGCGAGAGGGCGAACTGTTTGTTACTGGTCGCCTCAAGGATTTAATCGTTATCCGGGGGCGCAACTATTATCCGCAAGACATTGAATGGACAGTAGAACAGAGCCACCTCGCACTACAACCCAGTAATAGTGCAGCATTTTCAATTGAGGTTGCGGATGAAGAGCGGTTGGTAGTTGCAATAGAAGTCAAGCGCACTTACTTGCGGAATTTGAGCGTTGATGAAGTCATTGGGGCCATTCGTCATGCAGTAGTGGAAGAGCATGAACTACAAGTTTATGGGGTGTTGTTACTCAAGCCGGGGAGCATTCCAAAAACTTCTAGTGGCAAGATCCAACGTCATGCTTGCCGATCTAGCTTTCTGGATGGAAGCTTAGATATTGTAGGAAGCAATATTCTGAGAAACACCTATTCAAAAGATACTGAAACTAAGATAACGCGCCAAGCCCTTCTGGCATTTGAGCCTCAAGAGCAGTATTTGCAGCTAACATCTTATCTGCGAGAGCAGGTAGCTCAGGTGCTTAAAGTAGTCCCATCCCAGTTGAACTGCCAGCAACCCCTGAGTACCATAGGTCTCGACTCCCTAATGGCTATTGAACTGCAAAACAGCATCGAAACAAATCTAGGTGCGGTCTTGCCAATGGCAAGCATTTTGAATGGTTTTTCTATTGCTCAACTTGCAACTGAGACACTTGCCCAGTTAACTGCACCTATGCCTGCCCCTGAGGTCATTTCCACCCCAGATCAGGAAGCTGTCACTGAACACCCCCTTTCTTACGGTCAGCAAGCCCTATGGTTCCTGCATCAGCTGGCACCTGAAAGTCCTGCTTACAATATAGCTAGTGCAGTGCGTTTGCATGCCGAACTGGATGTTGCTGCCTTACAACGCTCATTGCAAACGCTAGTGGATCGCCACCCCACACTCCGAACCACCTTTAATGCTTGGGAAGGAAAAGTCCAACAGCAGATCCACGGTTACCTAGAAGTCTGCTTTCAACATGAGGACGCTTCGACTTGGAGTGAAGAATTCCTGAACAACTGCTTAGTCGAGGAGGCGCATCGTCCCTTCAATCTGGAGCAAGGTCCTTTATTACGGGTAAGTCTGTTCACTCAGTTGACAAATGAACACATCCTGCTACTGGCTGTCCACCATATTGTCGCCGACTTTTGGTCTTTAGCAATACTCATGGATGAGTTGGGAGTACTTTATCAAGCACAAAAAGCTGGGACTCAACATGCGCTCGTTCCCTTACCTGTGCAGTATACTGACTATGTTCGCGCTTCAGCAAAGACGATAGCTCAACAATCAGGTGAGCGGCTATGGGTATATTGGCAGAAACAACTGGCAGGCGAGTTACCAGTGCTGAATCTTCCTACGGATCAGCCCCGCCCTCCCAGTCAAAGTTATCGTGGAGCTTCACAGCCTTTCAGACTAAGTGTAGATTTAACACAAAGGCTCAAAGTCTTTAGCCGTTCTCATGAGGCTACGCTCTACATGACCCTGCTAGCAGTCTTTCAAATACTGCTTTACCGCTACACTGGTCAGGAAGATATACTAGTAGGCTCTCCAACAACAGGCAGAAGTCGGGCAGATTGGGCAAGACTAGTGGGCTATTTTATCAACCCAGTAGTTTTGCGAGCTAATCTTTCGGCAGAACTTACATTTGAGGCATTTCTGAGTCAAGTGCGTCAAACGGTTCTAGATGCTTTTGCACACCAGGATTATCCGTTTGCACTCTTAGTCGAACGATTGCAGCCGATTCGCGATCCCAGCCGTTCTCCGCTATTCCAAGTCATGTTCGTCTTGCAAAAAGCCCATTTACTTGACGAAGAGGGTTTGGCGGGGTTTGCCCTAGGGGAAAGTGGGACACGGCTCAAATTAGGGGAGCTTGAACTGGAGTCTTTGGCTCTAGAGCAGCGAGTAGCTCAGTTTGATTTGACCCTAATCATGGCTGAGGTGAATGGATCTCTGTCTGCTTCTTGGCAGTACAATACTGACTTATTCGATAGAACCACCATTGCTCGGATGGCAAGCCATTTTCAGACCTTGTTAGAAGGCATTCTTGCCAATCCCAAGCAGTGTCTATCGACCTTGCCACTTTTGAACGAAAACGATCGCTCGCAATTGCTGGTTGATTGGAACAAGACAAAGAAAATTTATCCACAACAGCAGTGCATCCATCAGTTGTTTGAAGCTCAAGTGGAGCAGACACCAGACGCCATTGCTTTGGTGTTTGACCAAGAGCATCTGACCTACCAGGAGCTAAATGCTAGGGCTAATCAGCTAGCACATCACTTGCAAGAGCTAGGCATCGTGCCGGAGAAACTAGTGGGCATTTACCTAGAGCGCTCCCTAGATATGGTAGTGGCATTGCTGGGTATTTTCAAGGCAGGAGGTGCTTACATGCCTCTAGACCCGACCTATCCTCATGAACGTTTAGCTTTCATGCTGGAAGATGCCCAAGTATCAGTGTTGTTGACCCAAGACCAGTTTATTGAGGGGTTACCGGAGACTAAAGCGCTTGTAGTTTGCCTGAATAGGGAGTATGAGGTTCTAGCTCAACAGAGCAAAGCAAACTTAGTCAGCAAAACTTGGACTAATAACTTAGCTTATGTCATCTACACTTCAGGCTCAACTGGTAAGCCTAAAGGCGTGATGAACACTCATGATGGAATTTGTAATCGCCTGCTCTGGATGCAGTCCGTTTACCGATTGACAGATGCGGATCGAGTTTTGCAGAAAACTCCTTTAAGCTTTGATGTCTCAATTTGGGAAATCTTCTGGCCTTTGCTAACCGGGGCAAGTGTCGTCATAGCCCGACCAGGAGGTCATCAAGATAGTGCTTACCTTGTTGATCTGACTGCCCAACAACAGATCACAACACTTCATTTTGTTCCTTCCATGTTACAGGTTTTTCTAGAGGAGCAAGGGCTTGAGAGGTGTTACAGCCTGAAGCAAGTTATGTGCAGTGGAGAAGCACTATCGCTTAAGCTGCAAGAACATTTTTTTACTCGTCTTAATGCAGAATTACATAATCTGTATGGACCGACGGAAGCTGCCATTGATGTCACCTTTTGGGCCTGTGAACATGTGAGGTCTCAATCCGTTGTTCCAATTGGTCGCCCCATTGCCAACACACAAATTTATCTGCTAGATACTCAGCTACAGCCAGTACCTGTTGGTGTACCAGGAGAATTGCATATTAGTGGTGTAGGCTTGGCAAGGGGTTATTTCAATCGACCTGAACTGACAGCTACCAAATTCATCCCCAACCCCTTTAGTAATGAGCCGGGAGCACGCCTTTACAAAAGTGGTGACTTAGCACGCTATCGGTCAGACGGCAGTATTGAATATTTGGGACGTCTCGACCATCAGGTCAAGCTTCGGGGTTTCCGAATTGAATTAGAGGAGATCGAGATTGCACTTAGCCATTATCCAGATGTACAACAGGTCGTGGTTATGGCTCGGGAGGATATCTCTAATAAAAAGCACCTAGTTGCATATATTATTCCTCATCGAGAGCAAGCACCTACAAGCAGTCAACTATACCACTTCTTACAGGCGCAATTACCCGAGTACATGCTGCCTACAGTCTTTGTTTTCCTAGAGACTTTACCTCTAACACCTAATGGCAAAGTGGATCGCCGAATGCTTCCAGTGCCTACCCCAGCATCACTTGAACTCAAAGAGGGCAATGCTGATCCCCGCACTCCAATAGAGGAAGTTTTGGTGGGAATTTGGATGCAAATTCTCGATCTTGAGCAGATTGGCATCTATGACAACTTTTTCACAGTGGGAGGGCATTCCCTACTAGCGACTCAGCTTATGTCGCGGGTGCGTCAGGCTTTTCAGATAGATTTGCCGCTACAGAGTCTATTTGAAACACCCACTATAGCTGGTTTAGCAGCAAGTATTGAGATAGCCCGTCGCACACCAAAGCAGCAGAACCTGCAAGCTCATCCTATTCAACCGATTACGCGGGACACTGAGCTACCTCTATCTTTTGCCCAGCAGAGATTGTGGTTTCTTGACCAGTTGGAACCTGGTAACCCATTTTACAATGTTCCTGCCGCCCTTCACCTCAAGGGACACCTTAAAGTGGTAATGCTAGAGCAGAGTCTTAACGAAATCATCCGTCGCCATGAAGCGTTGCGGACGACCTTTTCAACTATAGAAGGTCGAGCAGTACAAGTCATTGCATCAACCCTAAGTCTGCAAATACCAGTGGTAAATTTAAGGATGCTACCCAAAACACAGCAGGAGGACGAAATCCAGCGTTTGTCTCTTCAGGAGGCCCAGCAGTCTTTTGACCTAAGTTGCGATCCGCTAGTGCGAGCCACTTTACTACAGCAGGATGTTGAGGAGCACATTTTGCTGCTAACAATGCATCATATTATCACTGATGGCTGGTCTTTAGGTGTACTTGTACGAGAATTGGTGACCCTCTACAAAGCCTTGAACGCTGGAGAACCCTCACCATTGCCTGAGTTGCCCATTCAGTACCCAGATTTTGCCAACTGGCAGCGGCAGTGGTTAAAAGGAAAGGTGCTGGAAAGTCAAATCGCTCACTGGAAGCAAAGGCTTAGCGATCGCCTGCCTGTTTTAGAGTTACCCACTGACCGACCTCGACCAGCAGTCCAGACGTTTCGAGGAGCAAAGCAAACACTGGTGTTGCCAAAACCTCTGTCTAAGGCGCTCAAGGCTCTAAGCCAGCAAGAAGGAGTCACGTTGTTCATGACTCTACTGGCAGCGTTCAAGACATTGCTCTACCGCTACACCGAGCAGGAAGATATTGTTGTTGGCTCACCGATCGCCAACCGTAACTGTGTCGAGATTGAGCCATTGATTGGGCTTTTTGTCAATACTGTAGTACTGTACACTAACCTTTCTCCTACTCAAAGGTTTCGAGAGCTACTTAGACAGGTGCGAGAAGTCGTCTTAGAAGCCCATACTTATCAAGACATGCCCTTTGAGAAATTGGTAGAGGAGTTGCAACCCGATCGCCATAGAAGCCATTCACTGCTTTTTCAAGTAGCCTTTGCCCTTCAAAATTCTTCAATGCCGACTTTAGAGTTATCAGGTCTCGTTGTTAACGTGATTGAGATTGACAATAAAACAGCGAAGTTTGACTTATCGCTTAACTTATCAGAAGAACCAGAAGGTCTCAAGGGCTGGTTTGAGTACAATACAGATCTCTTTAATCCCTCCACAATCAAGCGGATGATCAACCATTTCCAAACGCTGCTTGAAGGTATTGTTGCCAATCCCGATGCACAGCTATTGGATTTGCCGATTTTGACACAGGCACAACAACAGCAACTGCTAGTGGAGTGGAACAGTACTAAGGCAGAGTATCCTGGAGATGTATGTATTCATCAGCTATTTGAGGCTCAAGTCGAGCAGACTCCTGACGCAATCGCGGTAGTCTTTGAAAACGAACAACTTAGCTACCGAGAACTGAACTGTCGAGCCAACCAGCTAGCAAATTACTTGCAAGTTTTGGGAGTGAAAGCTGAGGTTTGCGTTGGCATTTGTGTAGAGAGATCGCTTGTCATGTTGGTGGGACTACTAGGTATTCTCAAAGCTGGTGGAGCATATGTACCGCTAGATCCGACATATCCACAGGAACGCTTGACCTATATGTTGGAAAGCTCCCAAGTGAGCGTGCTACTAACCCAACAGCAGCTAGTCGAGAATCTGACTAAGCATCAAGTGCAGGTAGTTTGTCTAGATACAGATTGGGAAGCAATTGCCCGAAGCAGTCAGCTAAACCCAATCAGTGGGACAACAAACTTGAACCTAGCCTACATCATTTACACTTCAGGGTCTACGGGAAAACCCAAAGGTGTTGGTGCTATCCATCAGGGTGTGGTGCGTTTGGTGAAAGGAAGCAACTATGCTAACTTAACGGCAAAAGAGGTCTTTCTCCAGTTTGCCCCGATCTCGTTCGATGCTTCAACATTTGAGATTTGGGGCTGTTTACTAAATGGTGCGAGGTTAATCATATTTCCCCCCACGCCTGATTCGGAGGAGTTGGGACAGGTTATTGTGCGGTCGCAAGTAACAACACTGTGGCTAACATCTGGACTATTTCACCTGATGGTAGATCAGCAGCTTGAAGATTTAAAGCACGTACGTCAATTATTGGCTGGTGGTGATGTTCTATCTGTCTCCCACGTTCAGAAAGCGCTCTTAGAACTCAAAGACTGTTGCCTCATAAACGGTTATGGACCAACTGAAAACACCACTTTTACTTGTTGCTACCCCATGACAGCTGCTAGTCAGCTTGAGACTTCTGTCCCGATTGGTCGCCCGATTGCCAACACACTGGTTTATGTACTAGATCGCCACCTTCAACCTGTCCCCATAGGCGTTTCGGGTGAAATCTACATCAGTGGCGATGGTTTAGCTCGCGGCTACCTAAACTTTCCCGATCTGACCGCCGAGAAGTTTATTCCCAACCCATTCAGTGACGAGCCAGGTAACCGCTTATACAAAACTGAGGATCTAGCCCGATATTTGCCTAACGGCAACCTAGAATTTCTCGGTCGCAGCGATCATCAGGTAAAAATTCGTGGCTTCCGCATTGAATTAGGGGAAATTGAGGCAGTACTGAGTCAACACCCGGCTGTACGAGAGGCTGTAGTCACAGTTCGAGAGGACGGCGATAAACGCCTAGTCGCCTACGTGGTTCCCGACCACAAGAAGCCAGCACCTAGTGTTGATGATCTAAGGCATTTCTTAAAAGAGCAGCTACCAGAGTACATGATGCCTATGGCTTTTGTGTTGTTGGAAGCTATACCGCTAACACTCCACGGTAAGATAAACTATCGTACACTTCCCATACTTAGTCAAGCACACTCCGAATTGGAGGGAGCCTTCACTGGACCTAGCACCCCCATAGAAGAAGTGGTGGCTCAAATCTGGAGTCGGGTTTTTGGGCTTGAGCAAATTGACATTCATGAGAACTTCTTCAAATTGGGAGGACATTCCTTACTAGCTCCTCAGATCATTTCCCAGCTACGCGATGCTTTCCAGATCAAGCTGCCTTTACACAGCTTATTCACAGCACCTACGATTGCAGAGTTAGCTGTGGTGATTGAGGATATCCTCGTAGAGGAAATAGAAATGTTGACAGAAGACGAGGCACAACGTCTTGTAGAAGAAAACTGCTAATTACTTGAAACCATGTCTGAAAAAGAGCACAAGTCTATACAACGGTCTAATCTTTCAGCAGCAAAACAGACCCTACTCCAAAAGCGGATACGTGGAGAGGGTGCAAGTTCTTCTACGCAATCTATTCCTCGGCGTTTGGAGCAGAAACCTGCTTTTTTGTCTTCGACCCAAAAGCGGTTGTGGTTTCTTAGTCAATTAGAGCCTGATAGCTCTTTCTACAACATTTTTGCAGCGTTACAACTCAAGGGATTGCTTAATGTCATAGCACTAGAACAAAGCCTTAACGAAATTCTGCGGCGTCACGAAGCGTTGCGGACTACTTTTACTAGGATAGATGGGCAGCCTGTTCAAGTTATTGCTCCTGCCTTACCCTTAAAACTGTCGGTGATTGATCTGAGGGAATTGTCTGAGGTAAAGCAGGAAACTGAAACCCAGCGCTTAGCTAGTCAGGAGTGCCAGCAACCATTTGATCTAACTTGTAGTCCTTTGCTGCGAACCACGCTGTTACATTTGGGCCATGCAGATCACGTGTTGCTTTTGACAATGCATCATATTGCCTCGGACGGGTGGTCTCTCGGCGTATTCATTAAAGAACTAGCGGCACTGTACGAGGCGTTCTGTGTCGGGAAACCCTCGCCGCTTCCTGAGCTTCCTATTCAATACGTGGACTTTGCTGTTTGGCAGCAGCAATGGCTCCAAGGAGAGGTGACACAAACTCAGCTTGCCTATTGGAAAAAGCAGCTTGGCGATCGCTTACCCGTTTTAGAATTGCCTACTGACCGACCTCGACCTCCAGTTCAGACTTTCCGGGGAGCCAGACAGTCGTTAGAAATCTCTAAAAGCTTAACGGAAGGGCTTAAGCTCCTCAGCAAGCAGGAGGAAGGAACTCTGTTTATGACGCTGCTGGCAGCATTCCAAGTGTTGCTCTACCGCTACACGGGGCAAGAAGATATTCTCGTGGGTTCGCCGATCGCCAACCGGATAGCTGAAACTGAATCACTAATTGGTTTATTTGTCAATACCTTAGTGATGAGTACCAATCTCTCAGACAACTTCAGCTTCAGAGAACTGCTCAAACAAGTGAAGAAAATGGCTCTAGCAGCTTATGCTCATCAGGATCTGCCCTTTGAGCAATTGGTAGAAGCTTTGCAACCAACACGGGATCTCAGTCATAACCCCCTATTTCAGGTTATGTTCGTCCTTCAAAATGCGCCGATGCCCGCTTTGGAGCTTCCGGGACTAACCCTCAAACTGCTAGATGTTGACAATAGGACATCACAGTTCGACATAACGCTCAACCTAAGAGAACAAGCAGAGGGACTCAGCGGCTGGTTTGAGTACAACACTGATTTATTTGACACCACAACTATTGCTCGGATGGCAAAGCATTTCCAAAATTTACTGGAAGACATTGTTACCAATCCAGAGCAGTCCTTATTAGATTTATCCCTCCTAACACCAAGCGAACAGCAGCAACTGTTGATGAGATGGGATAACCCTTTAACAAACTATTCCTTAGATCAATTAGATCAGTGTATACATCAGTTATTTGAGGTTCAGGTAGAGCAAACTCCCAATGCTGTTGCAGTGGTTTTTGAAGATAAACATCTTACCTATCAAGAGTTAAACACCAGGGCAAATCAGGTAGCACATCATCTACAACAGCTAGGTGTTAGACCAGAGGTACGGGTGGGTCTTTGCCTAGAGCGTTCCTTAGAAATGGTGGTAGGGATGCTAGGCATCTTGAAAGCTGCTGGGGCGTATGTACCGTTTGACCCAGCCTATCCCTCAGAGCGTTTGACTTTCTTGCTGAAAGATAGCAATGTGTCAGTGCTGCTCACCCAGCAACACTCAGTAAATCGCAAACTTTTTTCCTAGACAGAGAGATCGCAAATATTTGGTAACTTGAGATACATTTTTGCTGAACTATCTTAACCCGTAAATTGGAATAAATTACT
>JAJPJF010000313.1 GCA_021324415.1 Nostocales cyanobacterium Centralia_MAG_434 | reverse complement strand
TTTCACCTCCATCCATAAATCAGTTATGAGTTTTTCAAGGTTCTGTCCTTGACGTTCTCACCTAGAGTTATGTGTTTGCTCTAGAACGAGTCGCACCCTTCGTACTTTTGCCTTCTTAACCCACTGCCACGGTTATAGAATAGGAGTAGATATAGTTTATTTGTGCACTTACCACCCTAATAAGGGGTGGTTTTATTAGCAATAGGTTAGATAAGATAAGGGCACTGAATTAAGCAATTCATTATCTGCCACCTTTTTGTTATGCACGGGGTGATTTTCATAGGTAATGATTGATAAAATCTAGTTTTCAAGCACAAATGTACAAATAAGGTTAGAATAAGCAGCTTCGAATTATTTACTAGCTACCTTATTGCAATTGCAGAGTGGTATTTATAAGTCATATAGCAAAGGATAAAATATAAGTTAGTTATTTGCAATAATTACTACCCTCTAAAGGGTGGTTTTATTAAAAAGACGCCAAGGTAAAATAAAGATTGACTTTAGTTCATTAATTGCTTGCCACCTTTTGTTATGCCTCAGGGTGGCTTTCATTGGTGATAATTATTTGAGTATAAGAGCCAGCTAATAAACACGAATACATAACTAAAATCTGGCAAAGTATTTCATTTATGGTTGTGTTGCAAAAACTGGTAGTAATCTTGTAAAGATAGTATTTGTAATGATTATGGTTCGGCCAACCCACCGCATCAATGAATCCAAAGCACCCTTTTAAGGGTTGTGTATAGAACTGTCATAAAACACTCTCTGGGAAAAAGCCCCACTATCCCTAATAGCTTGGTAAATACATTATGCGTATTTACTTATCTTTACATAGGTTTTTGTTTCAACTTGTTCTAGTTAGTGTTTTCTCTGTTGTAACTGTTAGAATGTAGTTAAGCTCATGCGAGAGGCAAAGTTATGGTTAAAAATAAGTTTGATAATACATTAGCTGCCATTGAGTTAAATACAGCTAGAAAATTAAACTGGGATTATAACGATTTCAAAGACTATTTTAGTTTTACAGTAAATCAGGAAGCTATTGAGATAGCTCTCAAAAATCAACTCGAAGAATCTCAGTTGAGACAAATAAAGCAAGCTTTGTTAGATTATGGTTTTCAGTACAAAAAAACCGTAAATGATTTCATATTGGTTTTTGAGCAAAATGTCGAATTAAGATAAAGAAACATCACAGGGCAAACAAATTAAAATTTATCAAGCTTTTTCTTGACAAAAAATATGTATACATGCATACAGAAAGAAGTGATTTAAGTTAACAAAACAAGTCAAGTAATTATTTGATTAATACAGTAACTTATTGATGATTAAAGATGCGAAAATGGACTCCCGTCTATCGCTGACGTACTAACAACCAAAACAGGTTGGGTTGCGTTTTCTAATTGCTGTCTGATTTCTTCCCGTGCAACTCGGTCAATCCGACCACTAATTTCCATTACAATCAAATCGCCTTCGCCTTAGAAATCCTCAAACTACTGGCGGAAAAACCACGGAGACGAGACGAGTTGACAGATTTGCTATCCGTATTTATGGAAGAACACAGCAAATCATGTGACGACATTCCGCAAAAACTCACCCGAACGATTCGCAAACTCAGAGAGTGCGGTATAGAAATTAAAAGTGCGCTACACCGTCCTTATCTGCTCCATAAATCACTTGCTGGTCAGTAGGGGAGGAAATAAACTTTCCTCCACTTAATGGTTGACCAAAAATAATGGGATACAAGCCCCGTCCTTCTGGGAAGGCTTTTTATTGATTTTTAACTTTCATTTCAACTCCATAAGTACATCAGATTTTGTTCTTCCACACAACAGGCAATACTCTTCAAGATGTGCTAGTTCTTCTTGTGTTAGTCTACTGAATATACTTTTATTCATGGCATTGTATATCGATATGATATATAATGCTAACAGATCTAAAGAAATACTTCGGTAGTCGGTTGCTGTGAGCCGTCAACAATCACCGCACTTCTAGGGCGGTGAGTATGTCAAGAACTACTTGTACGATCCCGTACTAAGCCAAAGAATGTTGCTCAATTTTCACATCATTTTTAGGAACAAGTTCAACACTACGGAAACCCAACGCAGTTAGTAAATCATTTTCTGGTAACTTGACTGGAGCAGGTTTTTCAGCTTTTCCGGGAGAGGGTAGGGGGTAAGCTGTGGATGCAGCCGTAGAGAAACGAATATTGCCTTCTGTATGTTGAATAACTTGATGAATATGACCACTGAGAACAGTGACAGAAGAAAATCGCGACAATAGTGGTAGTAAATTTGCTGAGTCTGCAGTTGCCCAACCCCACTGCGGATAAATATCATACAAAGGAATGTGGCTAAACACCACTAGCGGTGTATCTGATTTTTGCGCTGCTAAGTTTTTAGAGAGTACATCAAGTTGCGCTTGACCTAACTTGCCTTTTCCTGCTTCACCAAATTCCAGCACATTTGTCAGTGAGACAAAATGCACGCCAGCATCATCCCATGACTGCAAACCTTCTTTTTTGTCGTTTTGGCTGAATGCTTCAGAGTAAGCTTTACCTCCATCGCCAATCGTGTCATGTTCTCCTGGTAGAGTAAACAGTGGTGCTTTCAATTGGGCAAAAAGTTGCTTTGCCTGATCAAACTCTGCAGGTTTAGAAAGGTGGGTGATATCTCCTGTATGGATAACAAACGATGGTTGTGTAGGTAATGCATTGATTGCGTTAATGGCTTTGGTGAGTGTTTCTTTGACGTGTGTGTTTGCCGGTTTATCAAAGCCTATGTGCGTGTCGCTAATTTGGACGAAAGATAAAGCTTTTGAATTAGACAGTTTTTGTTCTTGAGAGTTACCAATCTTACATGAGGTAAGCACACCATTCTCACCCACAACCCACAAAATACCAAGACCAGTCCAGCCAACATGCTCAATAAATTTTCTGCGTTTCATTTTTCTTTCCTCTTAGATATGACAGTGATCGTTCCTTTCATATAAGGATGAATGGAACATAAGTATGGAAAACTACCAGATTTAGTGAAGGTATGTGTCCAAGTTTGTTGTGTATCAAGCGCTTTGGAATCAAAAGAGTGATCAGATGCAGTGACTGTGTGAGGTTCTTCATCTTGATTGACAAATTGCACAGTTTCACCTGTACCTATCTTGAGGTTGTCTGGCATATATTTGAAGTTGAGGATTTTAACAGTAGTGTTGGAGTTTTGGGTTTGGGTGCTGATTTTGGATAGTTCAGTGTGTTGGTTTGTAGATGTTGCAGATTGAGAATTGGGACTGCAAGATGATAATGACAACAAGATGACAAGTAATGCACTGGCAATTGCCATTACGAAATAGGAAATGTATTTCATGGAAGTTCGCTTCTTTGCTTAGGTTTACGTCGTCGGGACAATAAATTTGTCATACTCAGTCCTGTCAAAATTAAGCAAATTAACCCCAGTCCGTTCAAAATGGGGAAAATTGCTGATAGTCCAAAAATTTGAAAAGTATGAACTTTGAGGAGAAATTCAGTTGACTCATTTTGATGGAACCATTCGGTTGTTAATGTCATGGCAACTCCACTGGCTGCAGTGACAATCAGAGGAAGACAGACTGTAATGGCAATGAGTCGATGGTATTTGCGAAATGCTACTCGCATAAATCTTTCGTAATGTGTTCCTACTGTGTTCTGTGCATAATAAATGTAGTAAGTACCTAAACGCTTACTAGCAAAAATTGAGTATGGTTAGTACTAAACTTAGTACTAAATAAAAAATGATCTTTAATGCTGTGTGGGTGAGTATTGAGCGCTCATTCAGATAGCCCAACGATTCCCCTCTAGTTTTCAAGACGAATCAACTTTGATTTTGGATTGAAACTTTTTTTGGCATAAATCCAATCAGCTTTGCCAATCGTTTAACACATAGAAAGATTCAATTGATTTGTTATACAAATGTTGTGAAACAGGTATTTGGACTGTCAAACCTACTATCAACCCAGGTATACTCGTGTGCCAGTATGGAGTCTAGCTCTCCCGATAACCCATCGCCAGAAAAGCTTTCTTTGACAGATGCAGAATTGCTCCATGCTCTCAAGTCTAAACAAGCTTGGGCATTGGGGATTCTCTATGATCGTTATGGAGGTCTTGTCTACGGAATTGGATTGAAAGTTTTGCAAAATCCTCAAGAAGCAGAAGACCTCACCCAAGAAATTTTTTTAGCAATCTGGCGAAATGCAACTATCAATCTTAATACCAGTTCTTTGCTTCCCTATTTGGTGAAGATGACTCGGTCACGGGCGATCGATAAACTTCGGGTTCGTAGTAGAAATATAAACCTGTTACAACGCATTGGTCAAACATTCACAGCAGAATCACCCACTTCAACTCCTTTTGAGGCGGCTTCTCTCACAGAACGATCAAAGTATGTTCGCGATGCTTTAGCGCAACTTCCTGAACAACAACGTCAGGTTCTTGAAATGGCGTATGACCAAGGTCTCAGTCAGTCAAAGATTGCTCAACAGTTGAATAAACCATTGGGAACCGTCAAAACTTTGACACGCCAAGGATTGTTGACACTAAAGCAAATTTTAAAAGGCTATATAGATTGGTGATCCTATGACTGAACCAGAATATATTAATCATATAGAACAGTTAGCAGCGGGTTTTGTCGTAGGGAACCTGGCATCTGAAGAAGCTTTGGAATTTCAACAGCTTCTCCAGGCAAACCCAGAATTGGCAGCAGACGTGGCTCAATTACAAGACGTATTAGAACAAGTATTGTATGGTTTAAACGAAGTACAACCTCCACAACATCTCAAAACTGCTATTCTCTCAGCTGCAACAAGCCCAACCCATCCAACTCAGATATTGAAACAGCGCTCCTTACCATGGCCTAAAATTTTAGGAAGTGTAGCGGCATTATTAGTTCTGTTCTTGGGGATAGATAACTACCGATTGCGACATGACCTCAGGCTTGCTCAAGATATAAACACACTCCTACAGCATTCTGAAACCCATCTGTATCCCCTGCAGGGTGTAAATGCAGCAAGCCATGCTTCTGGTAGCTTTATACTCAACCTCGAGCAACAAAAAGGAATCATTGCTATCAAAAATCTTCCCAATCCACCTGTAGGATATGTTTACCGACTTTGGGCAACTGTTGATGGAGAGAAAATCCCTTGTGGAAAACTCAGTGCTAACTCGCAGGGTAAGATTGTTGAAAAGTTTTCTATGCCTGCAGATTTCTATGATGCAGGAGTCTCAGGTTTCTTCGTGACGCTAGAGTCTTCACCTAACAACCGTTATCCAGTAGGACCGACTGTTGTTAAGAGTATGATTCGTTGAGATTAATGGGGCATGCCTTCCCCATGCCCAACCTTAAAAAATCATCGTTTATTCTCACCGATCTACCTAACTGTGAACTTTGCTGAAGAAATGTAGAAATTGAAAGAACTATAATTAATATGACTTTATAGTTATAAAGAAAGTTAGTTGAGTAACAGAGCAATCATGGTAAATACCCTACCTCAGTCTGCCCCCAAACAACCAAAAGCCGGAGTTAAAGATCCAAGCGAAGAAACGATACTGACTCCCCGGTTTTACACTACAGACTTTGAAACTGCTGCTAGTCTGGATTTGTCTGCGCAGGAAACTGAGTTAGAAGCAATGCTCCAAGAAATGCGGGCAGACTACAATCGTCACCATTTTGTCCGCGATGAGACATTTGAGCAGTCGTGGGAACACATTGACGAAGAGGCACGCCGCTCCTTTATGGAATATCTGGAACGTTCCTGCATTTCAGAGTTTTCTGGGTTTCTGTTGTTCAAAGAACTATCCCGGAGGCTGAAAGGTCGCAATCCACTTTTGGCTGAAATGTTTCAGTTGATGGCTCGTGATGAGGCGCGTCACGCTGGATTTCTTAACAAAGCAATGGGCGATTTTAAACTCTCGCTCGACCTGGCTCACGTCACTAAAACCCGTACCTATACGTTTTTCCCGATTGAGTGGGTAATCTACACTGTTTACCTATCAGAAAAAATTGGTTACTGGCGTTATATCATTATCTATCGCCATTTGCAAAAACACCCAGAGAACCAATTCTACCCCATTTTCCGCTACTTTGAGAGCTGGTGTCAGGACGAAAATCGTCACGGAGACATATTCAAAGCGTTGTTACGTTCACAACCGCAACTCTGGAAAACCTGGAAAGCTAGACTATGGAGCCGCTTTTTCCTGTTATCGGTCTTTGCTACCCACACGCTAACGGTTCACGAACGCTCTGGCTTTTACCATTCACTGGGACTCGATGCAACGGAGTTTGATCGTCAAGTGGTCTGCAACACAAACGAAACGGCTGGTCGCGCTTTTCCCGTAATGCTGAATACCGAACATCCAGATTTTTTCCCACGTTTGCAACGCTGCTCGGACTACAACTTGAAATTGGTGGAGATTGACTGCAGTACTCAACCCAAATTTGTAAAACTTATCCGCAAACTTCCTTTAGTAACCGCAATTATTTGGAATCTGCTACTGCTTTATCTAATTAAACCAATTGATGCTGAGGCATTACGGGAAACAGTTCGTTAATTGACTGGTGCAAGCAAGTATATGACCCTGAACGGTTTCTTTTCTAGGATCTTGCACTATTCAACGCCTTTAAACCCACTCCGTAATTAGCATCGAGTTTCAAGCGCTCTATTGAGGTTATATGCTGCGCTGATCAAAGATAGATGTGTTAAAGCTAGAGGAAAATTTCCTAAAGCCCTACCACTAGGATCTGTTTCCTCAGCAAAAAGCCCCAAATGGTTGGCATGACCTAGCATATCCTCAAAAATGAGTCGAGCTTCATCAAGGCGATCGCTATCTACTTTTCCAGCTCGGGCTAATGCTTCAACTAGCCAAAACGTACAGAGATTGAAGGTTCCTTCTTCTCCTGTCAAACCATCAGGTGATGCTTCTACATTGTATCGATATACCAGGCTATTGTAGACTAACCCTCCTCGCTCTGGAGATTGATTAATGGCATCGATAGTATCCAGCATTCGCGGATCTGTTGGTGAGAGAAAGAATACCAAGGGCATGATCAGGTTAGAAGCATCTAGAGTATCACTGCCGTAAGATTGCACAAAAGCTTGACGGGATGCATTCCATCCATGAGCCATGATATCTTCGTAGATTTCGTCTCGAACCAAAAGCCACCTCTGCCTATCAGCAGGAAAAGAGCGTTTATCAGCTAGACGTAAAGCTCGATCCACTGCTACCCAGCACATAAGCTTAGAATATACGAAGTTTCTGTCTTTACCTCGCACTTCCCACAAGCCACGGTCTTGACGTTGCCAGTTGTCACAAACCCAGTTGATGAGCCCACGTAGTTCAGTCCACATACCATACGATATTGGCGATACATGTTTGTTGTAAAGATATACTGAGTCCATCAACTCGCCATAAATATCCATTTGTAACTGGTTGTAAGCACCGTTACCGATACGAACTGGACTAGAGCCTTTGTAACCTTCCAAATCATCTAGGATCTCCTCACTTAAGTTGCAACGACCATCAATTCCATACATAGGTTGCAGGGAACCGTCAGGGTTACGCTTCTGGCAAAGACAACCCATCCAATTCATGAATTTACTTGCCTCTTGGGTGAAACCGAGTCGCAACAACGCATAAACAGTAAAAGCCGCATCCCGAATCCAAGTGTAGCGATAATCCCAATTACGTTCGCCACCAATCCTTTCTGGTAAACTGCAGGTAGGCGATGCAATAATTGCTCCTGTCGGTTCATAGGTGAGTAGCTTCAACACCAACGCTGAACGGTGGACAATCTCACGCCACCGACCTCTGTAAGTGCATTGCCCAAGCCAGTGACGCCAGTACTCAACAGTTTGTTTAAACAAAGCATCTGCTTGTGACTGAGAGAGGGGAAATCCACAAGAACCTTCTGCTTTGCTTGGAGGACGCAGTACAAATACGGCTGTCTCTCCTGAGTCAATGGTAAATTTGGCTTGAACCCCGCTGCCTTTTAGTTGTAGTGGGATATCTGTCGAAAGTCCAAGACTAAAGGAAGGCGAATCAAACAACGCGCCACAAGAACTGATTGTGGTTTGGTGCTGATCTCGCGCGTAGTTAAAAGCAGGACAGCATTCCATAATGAAATCCATTTTCCCACGGATCGCCCTGACACGCCTGATTAACCACTGAAAGCCTGGGTCTTGTTTTTTTATCCCCACAGGCATAAAGTCTGTGATTTCTCCAACTCCTTCTGATGTGAGAAAGCGAGTCACTAGAACATTAGTTTCTGGCCAGTAAAATTGCTTGTGCGTCACTTCGTCCGTTATGGGTGAAATTTTAAAGTATCCACCTTTGGATGCATCGAGTAACGCTGCAAATACACTGGGTGAGTCATGGGAAGGAAAACAAAACCAGTCAATTGACCCATTCAGCCCCACCAAAGCAGTTGTATACATGTTGCCTATGAGACCATAGTTATGGATCGGCTGATATCCCATGACGTTACTCCTTAGCTATAACTGCAAACAAAGATCTCAATGATTTATTGGCTACAAACAACATTTACAAATCCTAATATTAGTAAACATTGGAAGCCTGATGAGGGAGTCTGCCTGTGGTAATAATGTCTAAGCCCAATTAGCTATCAATTATCAGGAAGGCTAGATAGAAACCCTTAAAGATGTGCCTCAGATCTCTTAAAAAAGCTAGGCTAGACTTTGGACTCAGTTATAAAAACAATGAATTTTAGTACTGCCTTACCCACTTTTGTCATTACACTTCGAGAAGGAGTAGAAGCTGCCCTAGTCGTCGGAATAGTGCTGGCTTTGTTGAATAAAGCCCAACAATCTCGCCTCAACCCTTGGGTATATGCTGGTGTTGGCGTTGGTATTGCTGTTAGTGCTTTGATTGGTTTGCTATTCAACTGGCTGATTCAAACGCTGAGCACAATTAATCCTCAGTACACAGCAGTGGTCAAGCCTATCTTGGGAAGTGTGTTTAGCATCCTAGCAATTGTCATGCTCAGCTGGATGCTCATCTGGATGACCAAACAGGCTAAATCGATGAAGGCTCAAGTTGAGGGAGCAGTACAATCAGCTTTACAACAGGACTCAAATGCTGGTTGGGGAGTTTTTAGTTTGATTTTAGTGGCTGTTGTTCGTGAAGGCTTTGAAACTGTCTTGTTTATTTCTGCTAACTTTCAACAGGGACTCATTCCCAGTATTGGCGCGATCGCTGGTATTGCAGTGGCAGCAGCAATAGGGGTGCTTTTATTTAAATGGGGCATCAAAATTAATATTCGCCAATTTTTCCAGGTTATGGGCGTTTTTTTGGTTTTGATTGTTGCTGGATTAGTCGTAACAACATTGAGAAACATTGACAAAGCTGTTGCCATTGTTAACCTCAGTCATCGTGCTTCAGAAAACTTCTGCTTCTATTACGATCACTTTAGCGAAATTCACTCTTGTATTTTAGGTCCAATTGTTTGGAATACGGCCAATATCCTACCGGAAAAACAGTTTCCTGGCATTATTCTAAAATCGCTATTGGGCTATAGAGAACATCTGTATCTCGTGCAAGCAATAGCATATTTTATATTTTTATTAACCGTAGGAGGTCTGTATTTCCGCAGCATCACACCAGCAAATACTCCTAGCAATAAAAATCAGCCAGTAACACCAAAACTATAAAGTTAAGTAAGAAAAATCAACGACAAAGATAATCCCAAATATGTGATTCATTTGTTCCCGCAAGTATGGGCATAGTTTTTTCCTGCTGCTCATTAGATACTGTCAGCAAACGACCCTCGGAAGAATATGATTGCACTGCTAGTAGTTTCACTGTTTTTTCTCGACAAGCTATTGAGTAGTGAATTTTTTGACTTTTATCTTTATTTGCATAAAACACCCACGATTGATAATCACCATTTTTTTCTTGGATTGAGTCTACGTCTACATACGGGGACATTCCATCTGACTGGGCGCTAATCGGTATCCAAGTTTCTGCACGGACAGGTAACACAGAAAATAAAGTAACAAAGGAAGAGAGTACGAATTTCTTTAACATACTAATTCATCAGTGTGAGTAAGTGATAGCTTAACTTGTGAAAGTTTTAAATGTAATCAGAAAATATAGGGAGATAACCAACAAACAAAAAACTGAGATTATCACTTAGAAAATACGAATTAATATGGAAATTCTATTTAAGTACTAAATTTGTCAATTCTAGAGACCAGATTGCTGCATATAGCAGTCCTAAATGAGTTGTAAAAATCAACAAAAAATTTGATATAGTTATGTTACTTACGTAAATGAAAACGTGACCCTTTCAAGGTCACGTGACAAAATTCCCTAATAACAAAAGTACTAAGCTATGAAAAACTCAAAAGCGTAAATGCACACCTGTATACTCGATATTCTAGAGATTTAAACAATATAAAGGCATTCGTATTATTTCGGATGTTTGGCGAAGTGTTTTCAATTTTGTACGTATTATCAGTGAATAAAACCACTACAAACTAACAATGAACAACGCTCGTGTTCAGCAGTTATTTATCTATCCAATCAAAGGTTTATCACCACAGAGGTATGATCGCTTGCCACTAGAAGCTGGACATGGCATACCTGGCGATCGCACTTTTGCCTTGATGTATCAAGAAGATCCAACTTATCGCTTCTCTACAAATGTACCGTGGATGAAGAAGCAAAACTTTATCATGCAAAATGATTGGCCAGGACTGGCGGCTTTAGATTGCTACTATGACGAAACTATTGGTACTCTAACAGTCAAGCGCAAAGGCGTAGAGTTATTGGTAGCAGATACATTAAGTGCAACTGGGCGTGATCGCATTGCGACCTTTTTCACCGGATATCTTGCTGGGATTTATCCTAGTCAAACGGCCAGACACCCTAACCGTGCACCCTTACAGCTTGTAGGCGAGTTTAATAAAACACGCTATCCTGATAGAGAAATCGTACACATTTCCCTCGTTAGCCGAGCAACCATTGATCATTTGAGTGAGTTAGCACAACAGCCAGTGGATGTCTGCCGTTTTCGCCCCAATATTGTTGTAGAAGGTGTACCTGCTTGGGGAGAATTTGACTGGGTAGGAAAAGAAATGCAACTTGGGACAGCGCGAATTGCCATTACAGCCCGGATTAACCGCTGCTTAAATATTCAAGTCAACCCACAGACAGGAGAACGAGACATTGCACTGCTTTCTCTACTGCAAAAGCATTTTCACCATACCCAAACAGGTGTTTTAGCAAAGATCATTACCAGTGGGAGTGTAGCTCTCGGCGACCAAATAGTATCTTTTTAGGTACTAGCTTACTTAAAAGTGCATACTAGACACACTTATTGTACTTTTGTAACCTAATGACAACCGCTTACAACAAAAGGTGTCGTTATGGCTGAAGTAACACAGATTACCACACTAGATAATGGACCATTCATAGTTAAAGGTGCTGTTGAAGTCTTGGATGCTCAAGGCAACTTGTTTCCCTCAGAACGAGAGGTGATTGCGCTTTGTCGTTGTGGTGGCTCAACTACGAAGCCATTTTGTGATGGTGCTCATGCTAAGCTTGGTTTCCAATCAGCCGAAAGAGCACTTGGACAGGCGTCAGTCGAGGGTTAAAGATGAAATTGTAGAGATGTTGCAGCGCAACGTCTCTACAGAGAAATCAATTGTCACTGCCATGAGATGATGGCAACATAGTCATGCCGTTGATACTTTCAGCAGATTGAGACTGAAGCTCTTCTGGTTTCATCCCTAAAAATAAGTGATCAAGAGTAGCTTGTGCTGAAATATCTCTACTTGCTTCTAGAACTGCTTGATTGCTTCTTGTAACCCATCGGACTTGCATCACTGAATAGGCGGAAATGACAGCCAAAAAAGAGCAAGTTGATTTCACTAACGGTGTATTAATATATCCCCCAATCAAATAGATCCCACATCCAGCAATCAATCCAGCTAGCGCTCCTCTAGCTGAGCGATGATAGTCATCAAGCCATTTTTGTTGTTGAGCCAGATAAATTCTAGACATTAGCGAACTCCTAAAGATATTCCAAGACAAATTAAGAACCAACGGTAAACCAAAGACCAGCGCACTTTTGACACTGTGTCAATTTTGAGGATGTAAACAGAGAAAATAACTGCGATCGCCCAGATGACAGAAACAATCATGGGTACACCTGGAAACTGAATCAATGATTTACCCACAGAACCCACAAATGTACTAGCAGCTAACCATATCAGTATATCCGTGAGCACATCAGGAATTCTGGCAGGTACACCTAGTTGATTGAGGATATACCAATTAAACTCAGCTGCTGGATGAGTTCTACGATCCTGAATATCAAGCTGTTGTATTCGCCTGCCACCAAATGCACTAGGCAAATCAATATTTATCTGCTGCTTATTGTTTCCTTGTTGCTCATCATTCATGACAATAGACCTCCCTAATGTTTTGTAAAAACTGTTTGCTTACCGTTCCCAATAATTGCGTCATCATGTTTGTGTCTATTCAATTGGTAGTAAAACTGCATAAACCTTTCTAATCTTTTAGGTTCAGCATTACACCATCTTCTAAAGCATCTTTTGACAGTTGCTTCCCAACGCTTGTGTTCTTGTTGAGCACGATGTCTGAGATCCTGCACAAACTGCTTTTTTTCCTCCAGTTCTTGCACCAGTTCTTTCAAAGCGACTTTGGTGGCTTCTGCTTGTTGTTGTGCTGCTAACTTTCTTTTTTGAGCCTGTTGCCAAGCTAATTCTTGCTGCTGCACTTTCTCTGTGCTTAACTCCAATAGATATTCATTGTGAGAGCGAATGTCCTCCAAAGCCGTACCCCAAGCTAAGCCAACATTGATCACAGCGGCAATTCCTGCACCCATATAAGCTGAAACCTGAATGAGGAATTGTTTTTGCAACTCTGGAGATAGCATACTGATGAGTCCTGGTCCGGCAAATGCGATTTCTAAAAAGATGATCACCAAACTCAGCCATACAGCACTGTCTCCAGAAAAGATACGCGACCAAAAAGCCACTGGGTTAGCATAGCGCTTGTCATCGTAGAAACTCCGTTTGGGTTCGTCACTGCGGGTAGCTTTCACCCAACGAATCACCATCAGCTTTGCACCAACCGTGAGACAAATAGCTCCCAGCAACGCCAAGTTAAACGAAGGTAGTTGTTCAGCAGTCAGATTCTGTACTTCATCAATGTGTAGTGTTTCTGCAATCCCTGAAAAGAGCATGAGAGATAACCCAATTGATAGCAGCCACTCCCAGCTATTAGCAGTATGCATGTATGTCTGCTTTTGGCTCCTAGGACTTTCCTCAAAGTTATGTGCAGAGATCGCTTCTAAATCTGCCAGTTTTGCCGCTATTTCCTTTTTTTGCAGGCGAAGCTCATCAAGAGCGATCGCTTCCTTACGAGCTTCTGCAGCAGCTGGAGCAACATTGGCATACCACTGTGCTAACAATTGAGGTTCCAAGGTATCCAAAAATATAGCCAGAGGTCGGGTATGGGGATTGTCGAATAAACTCTCGACCTCCCAATTTCCCCACCGCCAAGGAATTTGGGGACTGTCGAAGTTCATCAAACTTCTAAACCAGTGAAACAACCAATTGAAAAATCTCATCTATTTTGTTCCTATCACTTAATCAGTTGATGCCACTCTGATTGGCTTGTACTTGCAAATTGCACATAAGGCTTTAAAGGTGAAATAGCAGCAGACATGAGCAGACGGTTTTCCGGTGAAAGACCAATGATGGCAATATGCATATTAGTAGTGTGAGCTTGAGCAAGCTTTTGGCAAATCTGACGAATGGCTACTAAAGATGAAGAATTGCCAGATCCTTTGGTAACGATTAATCCAAAGACATGTTTCTGTTTATTTTGCTCAACTTCATCTTTAAAACGTTGAAAGGCTTGAATCAAAGCATGGTCAGACGATGGTGTTGTTTTAACTTGTTTGCTCAAGTCTTCCAAAGCCCGACGCTTTGCTGATTGGGAATACAAGTTTTGCACGTTTTCTCCCACAAAGACATCAACCGCCGTCCATTGGTTTTTAGTCCGCCGCGCTAGACTGTAGAGAATATTTTGGCTAAGTTCAGCAGTTTCTGGCGAGTTAGTTTCTAGTGCAATGTATGCCTTGGAATTGAACACTCCTGGCTGCTGACCAGCAACAGCAGTGTTCTTTTGGTAAATGAATCTGCCTGCAGCAATCATGGCAGCGATCGCCAAAACAATGAATAGTTTGTTTTTCATAAAGCATTTCTCCACAACAAAAAACCAATCTAAACAAAAAGCCGGGAAGTGCTTGAATCACCTCACCGGCTTGTAAACTTCTCGTTTATCGAAAGCCAAATGTTCTAGTCAATGCAGATATTCTGTTGTACTAACCCAATCCGCAACAAAAGAGCCAAAACTCATGTCAATACAGCAAGCCAGCCTTTTCTCCCTTCCCTTGTCCCCCTTGTCCTCCTTGTCCCCCTTGTCCCCCTTGTCTCCCTTGTCTCCCTTGTCTCCCCTGTCCTCCTCCTTGTCCCTTTGCTCGTCGGCAGTTGCTCTTGACCCCCAAAACCGCCTGCTCCCTCCACTCACTCCCTCGGCTCTCTCTGATATAGCCTCCATCCGATCCAAGCTTCTAAGATTTGATCGTATATTTGTTGAACTCTTTTAAGCTCATCTCTGGTTAGACAATAGCGTTGGCTCACGTGTCCTCCTAGTTCAACGATGGTTTGGTATTTTCCCTGCTTACTACGAGCCGTGAAATCACCATGTTGTGTGATTGCCAAAGTTTCCATCAGCAGAAGGTTGATATGAGCAAACACTGGATGTAACTCAATTAAGTGAGGCTGTTCTGAATAAGCTTGTAACTTTCCTTGCTTTTGGCCCAGAACATTAGGTAATCCTTCAGGAGGTTTATCTTCAATTTTCAAGTATACTTTCGTAACATTAGAAACGCCGAAAATTGTAGGAGATTGTGAGAAGGTCATATCAAGTTGCTCCGTAGGGTTCACCATTCATCCTGACTGTAATCACCCGATTTAGGCATTGAAAGCTACAAACCGCTAATATTCAAGTCGTCCTCACGTATTTATACTCTATCTCTCACAAGAGTATATTTCAATGTATTTTGCTGTATTTTACTCAATCTCTTCCTTAAGATATAGATTTTTTGTAAAGCATTTTATAGTTTTTGTATGACTATTTCTCACATTGATATAATTAAATAGTAGTACATTATACAAAAAGTTGAATAAAGCCATTTAACAGACAAAACTCAAAATTAGGTAAAGTCAGGTATTCAATATATCTGATCACTCTCTATGCAGAGACTACTTAGGTAAGTAAGTGTCAAAATCTTGTCATCGAGTCTGACTGTTAAACATGTTAAGATAACATAACATTAAGAAAGTGTATTAAGTTATAAACAAATTGGTGAACTCTCATCTTTATCTGTGAAATAGAGAGAAAAACAAGAATCCTATCATGCCGTAAAGTCAAGAGAAATTCTGTTTTCTTTAGATAGTTCATACTATAAAACTTAGCTCACATACTAATATGTTGTGAGAAGGGAGTACAGATACAATGGAGAGTACGGCCAATATGTCTCAGCTTCCAGAAGGTTTCATCACTGAGGTTGCAACCAGATATGGTGTTACTCAAACAGAGCTAGATGCTTTGCTGATGGCATTAAATGACTGCTCAGGGGCGCAGATAGCTGTCAGATTGCAGATCTCTCAAGCAGCTGTGAGAAAGAGACTAGGAGAAAGCTACCGCAAATTTGGCATAGAGGGCAGTGGTAATAAAAAACTCAATAACCTCAAGCAAAATCTGTTAACTCAATACCAAGCAGTTAGTGCAACATCGTTTGAGGACTGGGGTGAAGCAGTTGATGTTGATGGTTTTTGGGGTCGAGAAGCGGAAATTTTAAAGTTAGAGCAGTGGATTGTAGGCGATGATTCACAGTTTTGTCGATTAGTGGCAGTGCTAGGGATAGGGGGTGTTGGTAAGACAGTCCTTGCCGCTAGAGTTGCCAAAAAAGTCCAAAGAAATTTTGACTTCCTCTTTTGGCGATCGCTTCATAATGCTCCATCTTTAAGTGATATTCTCACACAACTACTGCAATTCCTACCTAAAGATGCTGAACCTGAGTTGCCAGACAACGAGAATAGCAAAATATTGCGGGTAATTGATGCCTTGAAAAAGCATCGATGTTTAGTGATTTTCGATAAAGTAGAAGCCGTACTCCGCAGTGGCGAAGGCAGAACTTACGAAAGGGCAGGAGAGTACGAACAAGGGTATGAGAAATACGGCTATTTATTTAAAAAGGTGGCAGAAGCTGGACATAAGAGTTGTCTGTTGCTAATTGGTAGAGAAAAGCCCAAGCAAGTCGCATTACTGGAAGGAAAAAACTTGCCTGTGAAGGTGTTAAACCTTGGAGGCTTAAACCTTGAAGAAGCTAGGGCAATGTTGTACGATAAAGGGTTTTCTTGTTCAGATGCTCAGTTGAGGGAACTAGTAAATCGGTATTCTGGTAATCCTTTAGCATTAAAAATCGTTGCTACTACGGTCTATGATTTGTTTAGCAATAATATTACTGAGTTTTTAAATCAAATTCAGCAAGAAACAGCAGTTTACGGAGATTTTCGCGCTATTTTAGATAAGCAATTTAATCGCCTGTCAGAATTGGAAAAACAACTCATGTACTGGCTGGCAATTCATCGTGAAAATGTGTCTCTGATAGAACTTAAAGATGACCTACTGACAATAGAAGAATCGGCAGTCAGTGTATTAGAAGCCGTAGAGTCTTTGTTACGTCGCTCTCTCATTGAAAAAGAGTCAGATTCTGGTAGATTTCGTCAGCAGTTTGTGGTAATGGAGTATGTCACTGAGCAATTTATCGAAAAGGTTGTTCAGGAAATGCGTCAAGGAAATTGCTTAGGATTTTTTGACAACTATTCACTGATGAAGGCGCGATCGCTCGATTATATTCGCAAAACACAACAGCGACTCATTCTTGAACCAGTTACAAAGAGGCTAGCTAGTGCATTTGGCAGCAAAGAACTAGAGTCTCACTTACGTAGAATGCTGGCTAACTTGCAACAACACTCTCCTCTACAGAGAGGATATGCCGCTGGCAACCTGATCAATATGCTGCGTCAACTTCAAATTAATCAGCCACAAATAGATTTAAGTGGACGTGATTTTTCTAATCTAACGATTTGTCAGGCATATCTTAAAGATGTCAATTTACAAGATACTAGCTTTACAAATGCTAACCTAACTGGTTCGGCATTTGCTGAAACAATGTCAAGTATCGCATCAGTGAGATTCAGCCCCGATGGAGAGTACTTTGCTACAGGTGTGCTGAATGGAGAAGTTCGTCTTTGGCGAACTTCAGACATTAGACAACTTCGCATTTATAGAGGACACACAGGTTTGGTCTGGGCATTTTCTTTTAGCCTGGATAGTAAAACCCTAGCTAGTGGTAGTGCAGATTACACTATTAGGCTCTGGGATGTACATACAGGCGAATGTCTTCGAACACTCAAAGAACATACTAACCAAGTATACTCACTTGCCTTTCACCCTGAAGGTGATACCTTAGCAAGTGCTGGTGAAGACCAAACCATTAAACTGTGGGATGTGAATACTGGAGATTGCGTAAAAACTCTCAAGGGTCATACTGGCTGGGTAGGTTCAATTGCTTTCAGTCCTACTTGTGAGGATACTCTTGCTAGTAGCAGTGCTGACGGTACAATCAAGCTTTGGAACATCAACACAGGTGAATGCCTAAAAACTCTTAAAGGACACACTGGTAAAGTTTATTCAGTTAATTTTCATCCAGATGGGCAATTCCTGGCTAGTGGTAGCGAAGATCAGAGTGTCAAATTGTGGGATATTTCCTCAGGAACGTCTTGGAAAACTCTCAAGGGACATAGCAAAAAAGTTTACTCTGTCCGCTTTAGTCCAGATGGAAACATCCTTGCTAGTAGTGGCGAAGACAGAACAATCAAGTTATGGGACGTCTATACAAGTAAGCATTTAAGAAATTTACTAGGACATACTAGCCAAGTATGGGCGATCGCTTTCAGTCCTGATGGACAGACACTGATCAGTGGTAGTGATGATCAAACAGCAAGGTTGTGGGATGTGGCGACAGGAAATTGCCTCAATGTGTTGCAAGGCTATACTCGTGGTGTCTATTCAGTAGCATTTAACCCTGATAGTGACATCTTAGCAAGTGGCAGTGATGACCATACAATTAGGCTATGGGATGTGCGGACGGGTGAATGTTACACAATAGGGGAACATCAAGGACGCATCCGCTCAGTTACCTGTAGTCCAAATGGACAACTTCTAGCTAGTGGTGGTGCTGATAATCATGTCAAACTTTGGGAAATTGCAGACATTACCAATCGCAAATGCATTAAAACATTAGAAGGACATACAAATTGGGTATGGTCAGTCGCTTTCAGTCCTAATGGCCAAACCCTAGCCAGCAGCAGTGAAGATCAAACCATTCGAGTGTGGGACATTTACACAGGCGAGTGTTTGCAAGTCTTTGAAGGGCACAGCCATTGGGTGTGGACAGTAGCATTTAGTCCTAATGGGCAAACACTAGCAAGTGGTAGTGTTGACAGCACGGTCAAGCTTTGGGATATCTGTACAGGTGAATGTATTCAGACTTTAGGAGACCATCAAGACTTAGTGAGGTCAGTAGCCTTTAGTCCAGATGGGAAAATTCTAGCCAGTGGTAGCGAAGACCAAACTGTGAGACTTTGGGATCTCAGTAGCTATAAATGTCAAATCCTACAAGGACATAGTAAACCAGTTTACTCAGTGGCTTTTAGTCCTGAGGGACAGACTCTGGCAACTGGTAGTGGTGACGAAACCATCAAGCTATGGCAAGTTAGTACAGGTGTGTGTTTAGATACACTGACTCGTGGACATACAGCAGCGATTCGTTCAGTTGCCTTTAGTGCCGATGGTCAGCTTTTAGCTAGTGGTAGTGAAGACGAAAATATTCAACTTTGGGATGTAAACAAGTGCACTCGAGTACGCCAGATGAAGTCTGATCGACTTTACGAACGTATGGAAATTACAGGTATTACTGGTCTGACAGATGCAGAAAAAGCTTCTTTGAAAGCTTTGGGTGCAGTGGAACAAGTTGAGAGAGCATTCCATTAAAGATTATGTTGGTCTGTAAGATAATGAGTAGCAATTGCCTAGCTATGATCAATGAAAAAAAGCTACAGACAATCCTCAACACCTCGTATGCTGAAGTCAGATGGAGGCTTTAATGTTATACGTAAAGGTGTTTCTAACAACCATTGGCGTGATCTATACCATTTTTTACACACTGTTTCTTGGCCTAAGTTTCTGGCTGTCGTTAGTGTAGTCTATCTTCTTGTTAACACCTTATTCGCCCTGGCCTACACAGTAGGAGGTGGTGTTGAGAATGCACGCAAAGGTAACTTTTTTGACGCGTTTTTCTTCAGCGTGCAAACCATGGCATCTATTGGCTATGGAGCAATGTATCCTAAAAGTCTTTATGCCAATATTTTAGTGACTGTTGAAGCATTAATAGGTCTTTTGTGGATAGCGATGGCGACTGGACTCATGTTTGCTCGGTTCTCTGTTGCTAAGGCACGCGTGATGTTTAGTCGTGTAGCAGTCATTGTTCCATACAATGGCGTGCCAACCCTGATGTTTCGTGTAGCAAACGAACGCCAAAACTTGATTTTAGAAGCACAAGTTCGCTTAACCTTGGTACGTAGCGAAATTTCTAAAGAAGGGGATGTGATGCGTCGATTTTATGACATGTCACTGGTTCGCAGTTATTCCCCTCTCTTCTCCCTTAGCTGGACTGTGATGCATACAATTGATGAAGATAGTCCTCTTTATGGAGTCACTCCGGAGGTAATGATTGAAAATGAGATGGAACTCTTAGTGACTTTTACTGGACTTGATGAGACTGTTTCCCAGACTATCCATACCCGTCACTCATTTATTCCACAGGAAATTCTCTGGAATATGCGGTTTGTCGATATTATCTCGAAAACACGAGACGGCAAACGCAGTATTGATTATTCCCGCTTTCATGATGTAAAAGCACTGGAGGATTAGGTTGGGGGAAGGGGATAAGGGAAGGGGGATAAGGGAAGGGGGACAAGGGGGACAAGGGAGACAAGGGGGACAAGGGAGATAAGGGAAGGAGGACAAGGGAGACAAGGGTGATATTCTATACTATGCCCTGCATTCGCAAGTCTCGTTACATATTTTTGTGCGAGAAAAGAATAAATGCATTTGCCAAACTAACCAAGATCCCACTCGCCATGCTCCCATTGAAAGGTGTTCTACTGATGATTGTGGGGATAGCTCAAAGGTAGTTTGGTCATAGTGTAACCATTGGACTGGTAAATGTCCTATTGGTGTTTCAGGAGATAATTCAAAACTGAGTTGATCATATTCCAACCAGTTTCCCTGTTTTCGCCAACCAAGGCGATCGCCAAGTCTCTTTTCTGTTTCATAGTCTACTTGACCACCTATAGCGCTCCAAATACCTTGCTGAACACTGAAACCGAAATAACCATGGCTATGTTCTTGCCACAGTTGATCTATAGTTTGGAGGTCTTTACACGAAAAGTTATCAATATCTTCCTTGTAAACTTCATTCCAATAACTCTTACCTAAGACTTTTAGCATTAATTGAGTGGTTTCAATGTCTGCTTCTTTCCACTTATGCTGCGCTAGTAACTCCTGAAGTTTAGTATAGTCAACCTTATTTTTATTTTTAACTTCTTTTGTTAAAGGAGTATTGTCATTAGTCAGTCTTATTAATTGGGTTTCTTGAACAGCAGTGAGAGAAGTTATAGGAACCAAGCTTGTTTTTCCTATTTCTATATATTGTCTTTGTTCAGTAAGTTGATTAGAAATGTATTTAGAAATTGAGTCAATGTCTTTATCTACAGAAAAGGAATTATCCAATAAGTCAAAACTATTGTTTTGAGAATTTAATAATTGACATTGAATAAGAGCATCTTTTAATTTTTCTTTCTTTTCATAACTGGAAACCATAAAATCTAGAAAAGTTTCAGAAATGCTATTATTTTCTTTATTAATCAATAAAATTGACTGGGATTTTAAAATATTATCTGCTAAATTTTTAATATCTCCAACAGCCGTATAAAAATCCTCGTCTACTTTCACGACTTCATCTATTAGCAATTGAAATGGACTAAAGTGCTCTTGTAAATATTTTTCAAAATTGATTGCAGTCTCAGCTATTTCTACTATTTCTTGACGTACTTTTTGAGCTTTTCTTTGATATTCATAAATCTCTTGATAAATTGTCAATTCTTGAGCTACTTGCTGAATAACTTGTTTTTGAGTTTTGGTATTTTCTGTTAAACTTTTAAGTCCTTCACTAAGCAATTTTATTTTTTCTAGCATTAAAAAACAAGCATTGCTTAATAATAAAAGAGCTTTAAAGTTTTCTTGTCTTTCCCATTTTAATTCATCAAGTATTTTTTGATTGTTATGATTTTTGGTCTCTAAGTTTTTTCTTTCTTTATCTAAGATTTTAATTTCAATATATTTTTGTATGAACAACTTTTTTAAATCATCAGTTAGGAGCAGCAAGAAAGATTGATAACTATCTTCATAATTCTCTAGAAAATTAATAAGGTGAGTATAATCTTTTATTAAGAATTGGCTTTCTTGTAAAAGTTTTTTTTGATTAATTTCCTCTTTCCACTTGATAATTCCCCAAAAATGGTAATACCGAACGCCTTCTTGAATTAATCTGCGACGTTCTTTAATTTTTCGCTGGATAGCTTTTAAGCTAGCATTTTTCAGAACAGGTAGTTTGTAAATTCGTTCATAAATCGTAATTTTTTTGTAAGTGACTAGTTGCCTTTGCTGTTTAGTAAGCATGACCTCGATTTAAAAAAAGATTCTGTTGCAAAAGTTCGGAGCTTATTTACCAATTTTTCTATTCAACATTAGAACTACCAATTTTACTTCTAACAGATCATGAAGAGTTTTTACAACAGAAACCTAAACTCTAACCCATTTCAACACATCAGGGTCTTTGTTATAGCGATAGGTTACACCATCCTCAGTAGTAATGGACTTGCCAAGGCTTGCCTTGCTTCTAATAGTGCTAATTGAAGAGCCTGTTAATTTTTGCATTTCCTTATGAGAAAGCCCTTCACTTGTGCTGATTTCTAATTGACTTACAGATTGCTCCTGGGTTGAAACATCTATTGTAATTGGAAGATTTTCAGGATCACTAGTTTCTGTTACCTCTCTAATTTCTTCTCCTCTGCTTCCCTGTACCTCTGCTCCAGTTTCTTCAGAAGCATCAGCATTAAGTTCTCTAACTCTCTGCAGTCGATAATCCTGTACAGTCAAAAGTCGCCAACTAGAATTTTGTGAAAGTTCTAGAACCCATTGATGATAATTAAACAGACTCTCTCTATGCCCTACACTGATAAATGTTGTTCTCGTTGCTTGCAATTGTTCATATAAATTTCCTTCATTTTTCAAATCCAAGGCGCTGGTTGCTTCATCCAAGATGGTAAAGCTAGGATGAGTCACTAACAATCGTGCAAAAGCAAGGCGTTGTTGTTCTCCCAAGGATAAGATATTTTCCCAAGGAACTTCTGAATCAAAGCCATCGATGCGAGTCAGCAAGTTTTGCAGGTTGACTTGTTGCAAAACATCTTCGAGTTCTTGATCACTCATTTGACGAGTTCTATGAGGATAGAGTAACTGTTCGCGCAAAGTTCCCAAGATGATATAGGGACGTTGAGGCAAAAATAAGACTTCTTTTAAAGGAGGTCGCACCAGACGACCAGTTCCGGCATTCCACAAACCAGCGATCGCTCTTAACAGAGAACTTTTGCCTCGACCACTAGGTCCAACAATTAATAAACCTTCTCCTGGTTGAACAGCAAGTGACAAATCTTCGACAATTACTTGTTCATAGTTTGGTGTTTGTAAGGTAACATGCTCAAAAGCCAAACGGTTTTCTTCTATTGTTTTGATGGTACTCACGTTTTCTGGCTGTTGGGTCACTGCTTCCAACGCACCCGAGAACTCTGCCAAACGCTCAACATAACTGGAAAACCGTCCTGAAGTTGCAAATTCTCTAATTAATTCTGCCATAGCAGTAGCAAACAAATTACAAGCTATACTGGCTTGGCTGATTTCTCCAAAATCAATTTCACCTCTAATTTGTAAAGGTCCGAATACTATAAATGGAAATATTTGAATAACAGCTTGATAACCTCTATTAAAAATATCCTGGGTTCTCTCCCAATTAATTTTGCGTTTAGTACTTTTAAGAATATGATTAAATCTTCGTATAACTATGTTTGATTCTTGATTTTCTCCTTGAAAAAAAGCTATTGATTCAGCGTGATTACGCACATGAGTTAGAGCATAAGTATAGTCTGCTTCAGCGGCACGTTCTTCTTGATTGATTTTATTCAATTCTTGAGCTAAATAAATACCAATTAAATTACCTATAAGTGTATATACAATTAAGACAATTGCAACAAATTTAGAAAGAGACCAGAGAATTATGAGAAAAGTACTCATTTCTAGCACTTTCTCTAAAAAAGTAGCCGAAAAACTAAGAGCATTTTTGGTAAGAGGTGCAAGTTCTTGAGAAATTCGCTGATCTGGATTGTCTATATCAGATTTAAAGTTTATTTTATAATAAGCACGATTACTTAAATATTTTTTTAGAATAAAACTATTTAGCCATTGGTACCAATCAAGAGCAATTTGTTTTCTAAGAAATCTAGAAAAACCTAATAAAAGTGATACTAGAGTAAGGGCAGCACCATAAACAAGCAATGTTTGGGTTAGCTTAGAAATATCTTTTTCTTCAAGGATGACATCTAGTAAATAACGACCAACAAAGCTATTAAACGCAGTCACACCCACTAGAAGAATGATTAGTAATATCAAGAGAATGAGCATTAACCATGAACGAATCACATCCGAAAATGCTCTTCCTTCGGCCTCTGTTGGGTACCAGTAAGGGCCTATGAATGCCTGGAGATTCTTCCAAAATTGATTAAAACCTAGAGAAGAACTCTTTTTGGGTGTTTGATTAATAGAAGTCTTAGATTGCATAATTAAAAAATTAGTTGAAGCTCTTGAGGCTAAGTGATAGTCTGGATTTTTGTTAATCTCCTCCCTAGTTGTTTATCGCATCAATTATGAGGAGTAGAAGAGTTTGTAGTCAGGACTTTAGTCCTTGGCTCTAAGAGCACGCTTTGTGCTCACTACGAACCCCGCAAAACTCATGCGATGAATCACTAGTTACACTCATCATTGCCATGTGTAATTCTGTGGCTAATGTTTTGACATTGGGCTCATAAAGCATTCGACCGTGATTTCCAGGTACAGATATTACCTTGACGGGTTTTTGAGTATAAGCTTGCCATCCCCAATCTGGTAGACTGTAGTCAGAAATAGCTTGGAGTTCTTGTAAAACCATCCCATGAACTTCTTGAGCGCGAAACAAAACTATCGGGGCAGAAATTCGATGATTAGGCTGATAATTTGCGTAATTGCGTGTCAGCACTTGCATCACTTTCATATTGGTTTTGAGTAAAGAAAGAGTTGAGTGTTCCGGTAGGACGTTATATCGATATAAATACTCTGCTGCCAAATCCCAACGGGCTTGATCGTCAGGTTGAGCAGCTAAATCATCGTATTTCAAACCTAAATAAACTCCCTTTATTGCTTCAGTCCGTTGAATCAATTGCCAAATCCAATCAATATCTGTTTTATTAGTGAAATACTGAGGATAAGAAACCAGTGCTGCATCAAAGATAGCTAGTAAACCAACTTTTTCACCTTGCTGTTCTAGCTGGGATGCCATTTCAAAAGCAACAGCACAACCTGAAGAGTATCCTGCTAGTATGTATGGACCTTGGGCTTGCTGTTGACGTAATGGCTCAATTAGTTGACTCGCATGAGTTGCCACTGAGTCCGGAAGTGCCCTAAGTCCTTCTCGTCCTGGAGCATCGAGTCCATACACTGGTCGTTCAGTTCCTAAATTGATTGCCAAATCTCGAAAATAGAAGCCGTGTCCATTTGCGCCAGAGACACAAAATAGAGGGGTTACATTTCCTAGGGGTTGAAGCAAAAGTAAATCGGGATGTGATTGTTGAATCCCAATGTTATTGAGTTTTTGTGCTAGTTGTGCAATGGTAGGATTCTCAAATAAACTGCTCAAGGCAAGTTGTTGCTTAAAAACCTGTTCAATATTATTGAGCAGTTTCATTGCCAATAAAGAATGACCACCCAAGTCGAAAAAGTTATCATGAATTCCTATTTCTTGACGTTCGAGCACAGCAGACCATACCTGTGCTAATAATTTTTCAACTTCATTGCGTGGGGCTTCGTATACACCTTCAACCCTATTATTAGGAGTAGGTAAAGCTTTACGGTCAATTTTGCCATTGGGAGTTAAAGGCAAGCCATCAAGTACCAGAATCTGAGTTGGTATCATGTAATCGGGCAGACGAGATTTGAGATAATTTTTTAATTTGTTAGACAAATCAGTGGTCATTCCCGTTACATAAGCAATTAAACTCTGGTTACTCTCAGTTTTATATAAAGTAACAATCGCTTCTTTAACCAAAGGATGTTCTAACAAAATCGATTCAATTTCACCAAGCTCAATCCTAAAGCCGCGCAGTTTAATTTGCTCATCAATACGACTCAGAAACTCAATGTTTCCATCTTCTCTCCATCTTGCTAGATCACCAGTTTTGTAAACTCGCTTAACTTTACCAAATAAATCAACTTTAATAAATTTTTGGGCTGTTAAATCTGGATGGTTAAGGTAGCCGCGCGCCAACCCAGCACCAGCTATGTATAATTCTCCTGGTACATCTACGGGTACAGGTTGTAAGTTTTGGTCCAGTAAATAGATTTGCGTATTGGCTATGGGACGACCAATGGAGATTTTTTGCTCACTCTCAGTGCATTTTGCGATTGTGGCACAGACGGTAGCTTCTGTTGGACCATAAGCGTTGAAGAAGTCTCTACCAACAGACCATTGTTTTATAAGTTCAATAGAACACGCTT
>JAJPJF010000533.1 GCA_021324415.1 Nostocales cyanobacterium Centralia_MAG_434 | reverse complement strand
TTGCTAATATCAATCGTCCTTGTTCTTTGACTACTGCTTTTAGCCTTGAAATATCTCTTAACCACAACGACACCAATTCGTCATATCTTGCAAGTAAATGCGTAACGCTGCGTTCGCTGATACACACATTTTTCGACTTTAGATGAGCATGAATTTGTGGAACACTTCTATGTTCAAGGGTATCGCAATGCTCCCACCAAAGCTATTACATCCAAGCCAAACTCAGCCAGGTGGTAATATCCATGAACCTTCTTGCAAGGAGTCTATATGCTACTCGATACCTCTTACACGAGATATTTTGGCAACGATGAATTTTTAACTTCAGTTGTACTACTCCTTCCAAAGTTCTTACATGCCTAATACCAAATCTGTATGAAGTTGCATAGAATGAGAAAGCCGAAAGCCTTACCCCGCTGTAAATTTCTATGCAGCTTCACAAAAAATTGGTATAAGATTGTTGTACTCGTTCCACATTCGCTCTCCACATTCACAGCAGTACTTTTGTACGCATTCGAGTACTTCAAAGGATGTCGCTTTTGGTTTCAAATTTTTTCTGACCATTGATCCACCCCATTTTATCTGTCATCCTTACATTACCAGATTTTCGCTCTCCTCTAGCAAGTTTTGCTACTCTAGAAAAAAATAGATTCCTTACTACGCAGGACTTTCGGGCAAAAGGCATGATTCTTCCCATAATGTTAGAAAATAAAGCTCCAAATCCTCTTACGGTCTAGTGTTTAAAAGTTGTCTTCGATTTTTCTCCTCTCAGAGTGATGGAAGAGCGCTAGTCCAAGATCTCAAGTTGCTTGGTTTATTTGGCTTTGGCTTACAAGTTTAGAGTAAATTCGAGCACCAGCGTCCTTACTTCAACTAAAAGTTTCTCCCTTTTTGTAAGGATAGATTTTGTTATCCATATACTACATATAGATGACACAATTGTGGTGTTGCGTAGTGCCAAGGCGATCGCCCAATACCTATTATGAATCAATCTCTTTGACAGTCAGTCCTACTCCTCATACTTTTATAAAAAGTATCAACAGTAAGCACCCAATCCCAAGTTTACCAATGCGAATTCTGCTTTATACTGAACATGATCTTTAGGTTTTTTTATGATTGTGTCTTATAGCTTTTTTCTGTGTCTAACTTTACTAAGATAAAAACTTCAATGTAAGCAAACTTATGTCCCAAGTAGAACGAGGCGAAAACCGAGAAGAACGCATTGACTTTGAAGTTGTAGTCGATGCATATGATGAAGAAGAACGTGCAATGGGATGGTACTATTACCTTGCTGAAAACCTGAATTTCCCCTTCCAAGCTAAGTGGATAACCCGCAAACGTCCCGAAGGAAGGGATGTTGAGGTAATAGAAATGTCACCAGGGGATGACTGCTCCCACGATATGTTTGTCGAAGTGCGATACCAAGAGGGAACCATTGAGGATATTTTTTCTGCACGTCTATCTGAAATTCATCCTATTAATGTTGACGAAGAGACTGCGGAAGCTATAGCTGACTGGCATTATTGGGTAGCAAGAGGATATGAATTTTAGGTAACAGAGAAAGTACCCCATCAAAGACAAAAAATCTAAATACAGGTTGTTTGTTATGCGAATCCTATCACAAGGTTTAATACTAATGCGACTAATATCAATTAACTAGCAAATGACAAGAAATCTTTCGATAATCTGACAAAGCTAACCCACTCACAGTAATCAACACTAAGCTAGTAACTAAAATCACAAAAATAAGCTGATCTAGGATTATCAGCTTTCTAGTGTGCTGTCTTCTTCCGCTAATAATTTAATTTTCAAAAATGGAATAGCCGTGGATTAACAAGTATGGGTGAGAGCCACCGCATGATGAAACCCTCGCCAAATAAGGGTTTTTTATTTGTTTGATAGCATAAACTTCTGACATATGAATTACCTAAGACTTTTTGTGTTCCTTATGTAAAGCTGACTCTACTCGTTTGATGCTGCACAGTAAAGCTCAAACCACTGTGTTGCACTTGGCTGCAGAAAGAGGTGCAGTAGAAGACCTCGAGATCGAAGAAGTGATGCTCACAGGTTTCCGGGGCGTAAAGTGCGTTGAGTCTGGTGGTCCAGAACCTGGTGTAGGTTGTGCTGGTCGGGGTATTATCACCGCCATTAACTTCTTGGAAGAAAACGGAGCATACCAAGATCTAGACTTCGTATCCTACGACGTGTTGGGTGACGTTGTCTGCGGTGGTTTTGCTATGCCTATTCGTGAAGGTAAAGCACAAGAAATTTACATCGTGACCTCTGGTGAAATGATGGCGATGTACGCTGCTAACAACATCGCTCGTGGTATTCTCAAGTACGCTCACTCTGGTGGCGTGCGCTTAGGTGGTCTGATCTGTAACAGCCGTAAAGTTGACCGGGAAATCGAGTTGATCGAAACCTTGGCAGAGCGCTTGAACACCCAGATGATTCACTTTGTACCTCGTGACAACATTGTTCAACACGCTGAATTGCGCCGGATGACTGTGAACGAGTACGCACCTGACAGTAACCAATCTAACGAATACCGCGCACTAGCTAAGAAGATCATCAACAACAACAAACTCACCGTTCCTACACCTCTCGAAATGGATGAGCTAGAAGCCCTACTCGTAGAGTTCGGTATCCTCGATGATGATACTAAGCACCAAGATATAATTGGTAAGCCAGCTTCCGAAGTATCAGCTACTGCTAAGTAAGCAACGCTTTGGGGTGGGCAGAATATAGCCCACCTGACCCTCATCGCCGAAGGGAAGTGAACGCCTAGAAGGCGACTTCCCAAAGGGTAAGCAGAAGTAAAATGATACTCTTTACAGCTTATCCTTCTTCCTTCTCTCTTCAGCAATTCACCAGCAAGGAACACTATGACCTATACAGAAGACGATAAATCTCTAGACGAGAAAAAATCAATTGTAGAACAAAGGAAAGAACTAGTAAAAGAAGTTCTAGATGCTTACCCCGAAAAAGCTAAGAAAAAGCGGGAAAAGCACATAAATGTATATGAAGAAGGCAAATCCGACTGCGGCGTTAAATCTAACATCAAATCGCTTCCTGGTGTAATGACTGCTCGTGGTTGTGCTTACGCTGGTTCTAAAGGTGTGGTTTGGGGTCCTATCAAAGATATGATCCACATTAGCCACGGTCCAGTAGGTTGTGGTTACTGGTCCTGGTCTGGTCGTCGTAACTACTACATCGGCACCACAGGTGTAGATACCTTTGGTACTATGCACTTCACCTCCGACTTCCAAGAACGGGACATCGTTTTCGGTGGTGACAAAAAACTTTTAAAGTTGATCCAAGAACTCGAAGAACTCTTCCCCCTCAGCCGTGGTGTCTCAATTCAATCCGAATGTCCTATTGGTCTGATTGGGGATGACATTGAAGCAGTAGCTAAAAAAGCAGCCAAAGAGATTGACAAGCCTGTTGTTCCAGTACGTTGCGAAGGCTTCCGTGGTGTTTCCCAGTCTCTCGGTCACCACATTGCTAACGACATGATCCGTGACTGGGTGTTCCCCAGAGCTGATAAAGCGAAAAAAGATGGGACATTGAAGTTTGAGTCTACTCCATACGATGTCGCAATTATTGGTGACTACAACATCGGTGGTGATGCTTGGGCTAGCCGCATCCTGTTAGAAGAAATCGGCTTGCGCGTAGTTGCTCAATGGTCAGGTGATGGCACCATCAACGAGATGTTGCAGACACCCAATGTGAAAATGAACCTGATCCACTGCTATCGGTCGATGAACTACATCAGCCGTCACATGGAAGAAGCTTACGGTATACCCTGGTTAGAATACAACTTCTTTGGTCCTACCAAGATTGCTGCTTCCTTACGGGAAATCGCTTCCAAATTTGACGAGAAGATCCAAGAAAACGCTGAGAAGGTCATCGCCAAGTATCAGCCAACAATGGATGCAGTGATTGCCAAGTATCGTCCACTCTTGGAAGGCAAAACTGTTGCCATGATGGTTGGTGGTCTGCGTCCTCGTCACGTTGTTCCCGCGTTCCAAGATTTAGGGATGAAGATGGTAGGAACTGGTTATGAGTTTGCGCACAATGACGACTACAAGCGCACAACTCACTACATCGAAAATGGCACCATCGTTTACGATGACGTAACCGCTTACGAGTTTGAGGAGTTTGTCAAAGCACTCAAACCCGACCTCATCGCCTCTGGTGTGAAAGAAAAATACGTCTTCCAAAAGATGGGTCTACCTTTCCGTCAAATGCACTCTTGGGATTACTCTGGTCCATATCACGGCTACGACGGCTTTGCAATCTTTGCCCGCGACATGGATTTAGCTCTCAACAGCCCAACCTGGGGGCTCATTGGCGCTCCCTGGAGCAAGAAAGCTGCAGCTAAAACCACTGCAATTGCCTAGGAGAAGAGGGGAGTGGGAGACAAGGAAGACAAGGGAGACAGAGGAGAAGTCTTAGCTCACCACTCCCCCACTTCTTAACTCCTAACTCCTAACTCCTAACTTTTTCTTCAAAACCAACCACAAACTCGTTTAGAGATAGGAAAATGCCTCAGAATCCAGATCAAATTCAAGACCACGTAGAGCTATTTCATCAGCCAGAGTATCAGCAACTATTCCAGAACAAAAGACAATTTGAAAACGGACACGATCCAGAAGAAGTCAAACGAGTTGCAGAATGGACAAAAACTTGGGAGTATCGTGAAAAGAACTTTGCTCGTGAAGCATTGACCATTAACCCTGCCAAGGGCTGCCAACCATTGGGAGCAATGTTCGCTGCTGTTGGTTTTGAAGGTACTTTACCCTTTGTTCAAGGTTCTCAAGGTTGCGTTGCTTATTTCCGTACCCACCTAACCCGTCACTACAAAGAACCATTCTCCGGAGTATCTTCTTCCATGACTGAAGATGCAGCGGTGTTTGGTGGACTCCAAAACATGATTGATGGTTTGGCGAATTCTTATCAGCTTTACAAGCCTAAGATGATTGCTGTCTGCACCACCTGTATGGCAGAAGTTATCGGTGATGACTTGGGTGCTTTTATCACCAACGCCAAAAATGCAGGTTCAATTCCCCAAGATTTTCCCGTACCCTTTGCTCACACTCCTAGCTTTGTGGGCTCCCACATCACAGGTTACGACAACATGATGAAGGGTATTCTTTCTAACCTGACTGCAGGTAAGAAGAAAGAAACCAGCAATGGCAAAATCAACTTTATTCCTGGCTTTGACACCTATGTTGGTAACAACCGGGAACTGAAACGGATTTGCAACTTGATGGGAATAGACTACACCATCTTAGCAGACAACAGTGACTATTTAGATTCACCCAACACAGGTGAATTTAACATGTACCCAGGTGGTACTCCTCTTGAAGAAGCAGCCGATTCTATCAATGCCAAAGCTACAATTGCTTTACAGGCACACTCTACTCCTAAGACCCGCGACTATATCGCTAAAGAGTGGAAGCAACCAGTTGCAGTATCTCGTCCTTGGGGAATTAAAGGTACTGATGAGTTCCTAATGAAACTCAGTGAGTTGACTGGCAAACCCATCCCAGAGCAATTGGAAATTGAACGCGGTCGTGCAGTTGATGCGATGACTGATTCTCATGCATGGGTTCATGGTAAGCGCTTCGCTATCTACGGCGATCCAGACCTCGTGTACAGTGTAGTTGGCTTCATGCTAGAAATGGGTGCTGAACCTGTACATATCCTTGTCCACAACTCCAACGAAGAGTTTGAGAAAGAACTCAAAGTGTTGCTAGAGTCGAGTCCCTATGGTAAGAGTGCTACTATTTGGCCTGGAAAAGATTTGTGGCACATGAGAAGCCTAATGTGTTTGCTATCAAACTAATTTAATTCAGTGCCTAAGCAGATGATGTTCTATACCCATGTCCCTCTCAATCTCTATGTCCTCGAGTTTGGGCGATCGCCTGTCGCCATGAGTCTAGTAGTGTTAAACGATGGTCATCGCTAATTTTTGGTTCAAACCGTTTCTCAACCTGCCACTGCTGTACAATCTCTTGTTCACTTTCCCAGTAACCAACCGCTAGACCTGCTAAATAAGCAGCTCCTAAGGCAGTAGTTTCGGTGATTTTTGGGCGAACAACGGGCACACCCAAAATATCCGCTTGAAACTGCATCAGCAGATCATTGCGAGATGCACCACCATCTACCCGCAGTTCTGAAAGAGCAAGCTGAGAATCCAGACGCATAGCATCAATAACATCAGCCGTTTGATAGGCAATGCTTTCTAGAGCTGCACGGGCGATATGGGCACTGGTAGATCCGCGAGTTAAACCAACAATCGTGCCACGAGCGTAGCTGTCCCAATAAGGTGCGCCTAACCCAACAAATGCAGGCACAAAATACACACCACCATTATCAGGAACACTGCAAGCTAAAGGTTCAACCTCTTCACTATGCTTGATAATGCCAAGCCCGTCACGTAGCCATTGTACAACTGCGCCGGCAATGAATACGCTACCTTCTAAGGCATAATAAGTTTGTCCATTGATGCACCACGCGATCGTAGTCAGCAGCTTGTGGTTGGAGGACATGGGCTTATCACCTGTGTTCAGGAGTATGAAGCAACCTGTTCCATAAGTATTTTTCGCCATACCACATTGCAACGATGCCTGCCCAAAGGTTGCAGCCTGTTGATCGCCTGCAATTCCAGCAATGAGAATGCGGCTACCTAGCAGACCCTCAGATGTATATCCATATACTTGTGATGAACTCTGTACTTGGGGAAGAAGAGAACGGGGAATATCAAGAATGGACAGCAATTCATCATCCCATTGCTGAGTGTGAATATTGAACAACAATGTCCTGCTAGCATTAGTCACATCTGTGATGTGGAGTTCTCCCTGAGTTAATTTCCAAATTAACCAGCTATCAACTGTTCCAAATACCAACTCTCCTCGTTCGGCTTTTTCGCGAGCATATGGCACATGATCAAGCAACCATTTAAGTTTAGTGCCGCTAAAGTAAGCATCGAGGACCAATCCCGTTTTGTTTTGGAATGTTGTTTCATGTCCAGCAGCCTTAAGTTCATCGCAGTAAATAGCAGTGCGGCGATCTTGCCAGACGATCGCATTATGAATCGGCTTGCCTGTTTTGCGATCCCAGACTATCGTGGTTTCTCGTTGATTGGTAATCCCGATAGCAGCAATATCACTGGCTCGGATACCAATACGCGCCAAGGCTTCATTAGCAACGCCCATTTGGGAAGACCAAATTTCATCAGCATCATGCTCCACCCAACCAGGCTGCGGAAAGATTTGTTGAAACTCTTTCTGAGCAATGGTCAGGATATTGCCATTACGGTCAAATATAATAGAGCGTGAACTGGTCGTGCCTTGGTCAAATGCCAGAATATATTTAGTCATGAGATAGATCTCGAATTTCTAGGTAATCAGGACGCGGTAAAAATCTTAATTGCATATCAGAGAACCACAGCTTAATCTGCTTTGCTAAGCATATTGTAAGTATAAAAACAAAGGCGATCTCGCACTGCATCCACTTTCAAAAACATGCCAACTAGACGATGATCAATTCTGTGCGCTTGGGAAAAGATAGTGATAGAGATGCCAAAGGACTTTAGTTATTAGTTCTTGTGAAGGGAGACGTTATCATGACTTTACCCGTTAAAGAAATTATATTGGCCCCAGGAGAAGGTAATCACTTAACTATGGGTAATTCAGAAGTGATATTTAAGGCGGTTGGTGCTGATACTCATGGGCATTTGGGATTGTTTGAAAACTTAATACAACCAGGAGGAACTGCACCAGAACTACACCTGCACCGCCAGATGGAGGAATTGTTTTATGTAGTGGAGGGGGAAGTTGAAATCCAAGTTGGAGAAAAGATTGTCCAAGGTCAACCAGGAGCATTTATACTTGTTCCTCGCAATACGCCACACACATTTGCAAACCATGGAACAAAACCTGCAAAGTTGCTGATTATGTTCTGTCCAGGCGGGGAACGTGAAAAGTATTTTGAGGGCTTGGCTTCCCTACTTAAAGATGGACAGAAGCCAGATCGTGCAGCGTTATTAGAGTTGATGCGTCGATTTGACCAAGAACCAGTAGAAAATGTAGATTGACTAACCAATCAAGAGAGCACAGAGGCTGAGGGGAAAAACTTATTGCCCATAATTCCTGCTCATCTGCTCCAAATTGTCCCATCTTCTCTACTCCCTCTGCCTCTCAAAAAGAGTGTACTTTGAGGTTTTTAAGAGGTTAACATTGATGGAGGTTTGTGAAACTCACAACTTTTAGTTCCAATCACATTTATCTTCTACAGCAGCTTGTCTAGTGTAATAGGCAAATCACGGATGCGTTTACCTGTGGCATGATAAACAGCATTGGCGATCGCCCCTGCAACTCCGGTAATGCCAATTTCGCCAATGCCCTTAACACCAAGAGGGTTGACATATGGGTCATTTTCATTAACAAACAACACATCAATCATGGGAATATCTGCATTCACTGGTACGTGATACTCAGCTAAATCTGCGTTGACAACACGCCCCCAGTTTGGGTCTGTCACCGTATGTTCCATCAGTGCCATGCCAATACCGTAAACAATTCCGCCTATCAGCTGACTGCGGGCTGTTTTCGCGTTGAGTATTCGTCCCACACCAAAACTTCCTACCCAGCGTGTCACTCGGACTTCGCCTGAATCAGGATTAACGCAGACTTCTGCAAATTGTGTACCGAAAGAATGCATGGAATACTTTTGTTTTTCTTCTCCAGGCTTGGCATCTGCTCGTGCTTCGATCATTTTTAATCCATGCCGTGCCAAAATTCTGGCATAGGTTTCGGTTTGAGAAGATTTATCCTTTAAGAACAAGCTGCCATCCTGAGCAATGACATCCTCGACATTTGCGCCATAAAGCGGTGATGCACGATCAGCAACTGCTAGTTGCAAAAGCTTATTGCGAGCTTCATTTCCTGCTAAGTGCACCGCTGAGCCAACACTGGCAGCTGTTTGAGAGCCACCGGAAAGGGGGGTTTCTGGCATTTGGGTATCGCCTAGTTCGAAACGGATTTTGTCAACGGGTAAACCAAGTGCCTCAGCTGCAACTTGAGTCATCACGGTATAGGTTCCCGTGCCAATATCTTGTGAACCACTACGGACAACGGCTGTCCCATCTGCCATAATTTGGGCGATCGCAGATGCAGGAGAACGGTTGGTAGGATAAGTAGCTGTCGCCATCCCCCAGCCAATCAAATAATTGCCGTCCCGCATCGAACGGGGTTTGGGATTGCGCTTGTGCCAGCCAAATCTTTGCGCAGCTACCCTGTAACACTCTCTGAGTGACTTACTTGACCAAGGCAGTTTTTTGTCAGGATCTATCTCGGCATAATTACGCAGACGCAGTTCGATGGGATCGATGTTGAGCGCATAAGCTAGTTCGTCCATGGCCGATTCTAAGGCAAATGATCCAGACGCTTCACCTGGGGCACGCATAAAGGTAGGTGTACCTGTATCCAGCCGCACGAGATGGTGACTAGTTTCGATATGGGGGCAAGCATAAATCATGCGTGCTGTCTTAGCAACAGGCTCAATAAATTCATCAAAGGTTGAAGTCTGGGATATTCCAGCGTGTCGGATTGCAGTTAATTTTCCCTCGCGGGTTGCACCCAAAGAAACCTGTTGGATTGTCGCTGGTCGGAAGCCGACAGGACCATACATCTGCCTGCGTCCCAATACTAATTTAACTGGGCGATTCACCTTCTGGGCTGCCATTGCCGCTAAAACTACGTGCGACCAAGCTGATCCTTTACAACCAAAACCACCACCGACATAGTATGACATAGTACGGACGTTTGCTGGCGGAATTCCCAATGCCCCTGCTACTTTGTTTTGAGCTTGAAAGATTCCTTGAGTGGCGTCATACAGCAGCAGTTGATCGCCCTGCCAAACTGCTGTGGTTGCATGCGGCTCCATTGGATTGTGATTTTCGATAGGTGTGGTATAAGTTTGCTCGATGCGAACAGCTGCAGCTGCTAGTCCTTGCGTAACATCACCATGAGATTTATCGGGTGGTTCGTTTCTAGGAATTTTACCTGCAGGCAAGTATGCCTTATCCAGGTTCTCCTGCATATTAATAGTTGGCTTTTCTTCGTCATAGTGGACTTGCACAAGGGAGGCGGCGTGCATGGCACGTTCAAAGGTATCAGCAACTACGATACCAATATGTTGGCCGCTATACAGCACAATGTTATCTTGCAGCAGTTGCAGTTTGCGACCGCCCCCTTCTTCTCCCGAAGCCTTTGGCGCGTTGAGATGGGTTATAACTGCCAGCACACCTGGTACTTGCTCAGCTGCCTTTGTATCAATTTGAGCAATTTTACCTTTAGCGATCCCACTTTGAATCGTTACCCCATACGTCATTTTAGCGACTGGAAACTCAGCCGCATAACGTGCGCCGCCTGTTACTTTAAGATATCCATCGACCCGATTCAGCGGTCTGCCGACAACTCTGTTTGCCTCGTCTGTATTCATGCCATCTCTCCTACTGTTGTCAGCGCCCGAACAATTGTACGTTTAGCCAGTTCGATTTTAAACCCATTGTATTTTTGCGGTTTAGCTCCAGAGATAGCAGCATTTGCCGCCGCCTGAAATGTTGCCTGGTTGACTGGTTGGTTCTCCAGCAATTTTTCCGCCCCGTACGCACGCCAAGGCTTTGTACCTACGCCACCCATTGCAAGGCGTGCGGTGCGAATGATCCCATTTTGAATATCTAATGCTGCAGCAACCGATGCCATCGCAAAGGCATAGGAAGCGCGATCTCGTACTTTTAAATAGTGCGATCGCTTGGCAAAGTTGGAAGCAGGTAAATCAACAGCAATAATTAACTCTCCATGTTGCAGAACTGTCTCCCGTTCTGGTGTATTGCCAGGTAGAAGATGAAAATCAACTAGTGGAATACTGCGCCCTCCGTTAGGTCCCTGTGTTTGCACCACTGCATCTAGTGCTACCATTGCCACAGCCATATCTGAAGGATGGGTGGCAATACAGCGATCGCTACCACCAAGAATCGCATGGATACGATTGTATCCTTCAATTGCTGGACAACCTGAACCGGGAACACGCTTATTGCAAGGGAAGGCAGTATCGCGGAAGTAATAACACCTAGTACGTTGTAGCAAATTACCCCCCACCGATGCCATGTTTCTCAGTTGCGGTGATGCTCCAGATAACAAAGCTTCCGACAGCGCAGGGTAACGTTCCCGAATCAGCCCATCATAAGCAACATCACTATTGCGTGCCATTGTACCAATCCGCACACCGTTAGCATGCATTTCTATCTTGCTTAACGGTAGTGGATTAATGTCAATCAACTGTTGTGGCGTTTGAACATTCAACTTCATTAAATCGATTAAGCTTGTACCTCCAGCAAGATAGGAAGCTTGAGTATCTGGAGCAACTAACGCGACAGCATTGTCCGCTTGTCCCACTTTTTTATAACTAAATGGCTGCATCTTGTTTTCCCTCTAAGACATCGCGGACAGCAGCCACGATATTTGGATACGCACCGCAACGGCAAATATTACCGCTCATCTGTTCGCGGATCTCAGCATCTGACTTGGCGTGTCCCTCATTCACCAAACCCACTGCTGAACAAATCTGTCCCGGTGTGCAGTAGCCACACTGAAATCCATCGTGGGCGAGAAATGCAGCTTGCATGGGATGGAGAGTGTCTCCTTGTGCTAATCCTTCAATGGTTGTAATTGCAGCATCGGTGTGCATAATCGCAAATGTTAGGCAGGAGTTCACTCGCCGCCCATCAATAAGCACTGTACAAGCTCCACATTGACCATGGTCGCAGCCTTTTTTAGAACCAGTCAAATTTAGGCGCTCACGCAGCACATCTAGTAAAGTCACACGCGGTTCAATTTTTAATGCGTGTTCTACACCATTGACATGCAGTTTCACATCAACAACACTACTACAATCAGGTGATTGTGCCGACACAGGAGGATGAGACTGAGACATTCCTTGAGCCAGAGCCTGACTTCTGACACTCTCCAGTATAGTTCCCAATGTGCTGGCGATCGCAATCTGACCAAACCGTCGGCGTCTAAATCTCAGCCTCATATCTGCTTTTTAGAGTTGTAAGTGTAGCTCGAATAGTAGAAAAAATGTACGAGTTAAAATATCTGCCTACAGGCTGAAGTTGAGAGCGTGATAAAGAGTTTTATGACCTCAGGTACACGTAAGTGTTTTTATGACTTTGGAACAATTAATAGAGTTAGTTTGTATTTTTGAAAAGGTGTAATACTGAATATGTTGATGCGCTTTCCAGTCATCGCTACCACTTTCATGTTTGCTAGCATTAGTCTTTTGAGTGTTACGGCTCCAGCTTCGGCGCGAAGCATAATAACCTGTGAAAGCAGTAATAATAGGAGGAATTCTTGTCCGGTAGACACAAGAGGGAGAGTAAGGCTTGTCCGGCAATTGTCTGACTCTAGCTGTGTAGGAAATTGGGGCTATGGAAGGGATCGTATTTGGGTCAGGAATGGTTGTCGAGCAGAATTTTCAGTTGGTGGTGGCAGATATGGCCGCTACCGCAGATAGGGAGAAAGTTTTACGGCGTTGCGGAATCAAAATATGAATTTATAATTCATGGGTGTGTAGAGACGTAACATTGCTACGTCTCTACAGAGATTTGAAATATGCTCAAAAATGTTAGCAAACATAATTCATAACCAAATTCAGCAATGCTAAAATCTTTACCTGTCGAATGCTTGCTGCATTCCCTGAGTATAAGGTAGCAAAATAGTCTTTTGCTCTGGTGTTGTATGTTGGAGCACTTCATCTATTAATATTTGGGTCCATTGTTTAAGGATTGACCATTTAACTCCTACTTTTTCCATCACCATCAGACATAAATTCAGTAGTTCTTTTTCTATTGGTACAAGGCTTTGTTCTAATACACATAACCACAGATAGGCTTGAAACATATTTAAATCACGGCGACTTGATTGAGCTACAGTTGGAGTAGTTAAAAAACCACTGCGACTACAATGATAAGGAAATAATTCTACTAGTTGGGAGTAAACATTTCGGGTAATCTCTTCAGTAGTAGGTAACATTTGTTCTACTAAAGCTAAGATAGGTGAATTGAAATCATACTTAGCACCAGCAGCGCATACTCTTTGCCAAGGAAGGGCTACTTGCTCTTCAATAAATTTTAAGTAGGGACTAAGTAGTATTTTTTCAATTGGTGTAACCTGATTCATAATTAACTTGTTAGTGAATTTTAACTGTGTGGTCATGAAGCCAAGAGCACGCCAGTCCTTACAAGCCATGTGTTGCTCTTGAAATGCCATTAATATTGGTTCAAGTTTGTATGCTAGTTTTTCAATTTCTGAGAGCCCAAACTCAACAAGGGGAGTTTTCTCTAAATGAGTTACTGTTTGTGATACTTCTACTGTTTGTGATACTTCTATTGCTAATGAAGGGATACAAAGTGGTTCCTCTTGGTAGATATTTAATAGAGCCTCATATACAAGCAGTGCAGACTCAGTTATTTTTTTGGCTTCGTGAAAATCTAAAACATTAGGAATGTAATTATGAAGTGCTTTTGTTTGTAGCCAAGCCATCTGACAGTTTAGATCTAATAGATTACCCTTTAATTTTGCTGCAGTCTTGACCCGTCCTTCTGGAGAATCTTTTTCAAGAAATGAAATACTTAAGAGTTGTTGAGATAAGGGTAGAGAAGATAAGTCTATTGTGTAGCGTGCTGCCCACAATTTAAGTAAACGTTCTACAGAGGATGTTCTTAGAGTATCAGTAGTTTTGAACATAAATGTTTCTTTTAGTATCCCAATTTTTATTATTTAGAGTAGATCAAAATAAATTTATATTCTAAATTTTGGATAATTTCCTAATTTAATCGATTTAATCTTAATATGAATAGTTGTTTTCTCTCTTGAAAATCCAAGTAATACAGTTTTTATCCAAAATAAAAATTAGGTTAATAGAGGTATTTTTGACTCTCTTTTGTCACTTGGCTAGAAGTTATTCGAACCTTTATTAACCTTGGTTTATGTTTATTGATCAAGTATTCTATACAATTCTAAAATTAACTACACATTTCTTTGTATTCAGTAAACACAAAATTTTTATCCTTGCAAGCGATGAATTTTTGGTAATCATAGATACAATATTTTTCCTCACTATGAGCAGCTTCTAGATGTCTCTTTCACTCTTGAAGAAGCATGCCGATGATTAAGAGATGGGGAAAAATGTCAAAACAGAACCCAAAATACCTGATAAATCTTGAGTAGTGGATACTGTTAAGTGGATACTAATTATATCCTGTTTATCATAAGCTGCTGCGCAGCTTGATTGTATAATGTAATATTAAGTAACTAAGCCTTCGACAACTACATATGCCAGCGAAAAACCATCTTTCTCAAGAACAGAAGGAAC
>JAJPJF010000001.1 GCA_021324415.1 Nostocales cyanobacterium Centralia_MAG_434 | reverse complement strand
TTGCTAATATCAATCGTCCTTGTTCTTTGACTACTGCTTTTAGCCTTGAAATATCTCTTAACCACAACGACACCAATTCGTCATATCTTGCAAGTAAATGCGTAACGTTGCGTTCGCTGATACACACATTTTTCGACTTTAGATGAGCATGAATTTGTGGAACACTTCTATGCTCTTGATATCGCAATGCTCCCACCAAAGCTATTACATCTAAGCCAAATTCAGCCAGGCGGTAGTATCCATGAACCTTCTTGCAAGGAGTCTATATGCTACTCGATACCTCTTACATGAGATATTTTGGCAACGATAAATTTTTAACTTCAGTTGTACTACTCCTTCCAAAGTTCTTACATGCCTTTGATTGTTGTACTCGTTCCACATTCTCTCTCCACATTCACAGCAGTACTTTTGTACGCATTCGAGTACTTCAAAGGATGTCGCTTCTGGTTTGAGATTTTTTCTTGCCATTGATGTAGCCGTTTTATCTGTAATCCTTACCTTACAGTATTTGGCTCTCCTCTAGCAAGTTTTACTGCTCTAGAAAAAAATAAGTGCTTGCTAGTACAGAGGGGCGGAAAAAACAGATAATTTACCTATATCTATTTAGGATTCGGACGATTAGAGCAATTACTAAGCCATCAACAGCTAAATGTAACTTAGATACTTATACATTGTTTCTGCTGGCAGAATCAAAATATCCAGGTTGCACACGTTTAGCAGAAATTATGGAAAATTTATCCCATGAAGCGTGTCAATAGATTTTTACTGCGTGAGCGTTACGAACCCAAGGATTTGTTTGACGAAGTTAAGTTGAAAATTAACTTAGTAGGAGGGACATTAAGTGGAGATGACACAGTAATTGACAAACCACATAGTGACCCAAAATTAACCGAATGAATTGGTTACATTTACTCAGGTAGACATCACCGTGCTGTGAAAGGAATTCAGTTGATTACCTTGTATTACACAGATTTGTCAGGAAAGTCTGTACCTGTAAATTATCGGATTTATAACAAACAGGAGGGGAAGACTAAAAACGATTATTTACAAGAAATGATTGCGGAGGTTTTAGCTTGGGGTTTAAGTCCAAAAACGGTAACTACTGACAGTTGGTATTCAAGTCAAAAAAACCTAAAGTTCTTTAGAAACAAGGAATTGGAGTTTTTAACTGGAATAGCTAAAAATCGCTCATGTTCAATTGATGGCAAAACTTTTACCCAAGTCCAAAACTTAGAAATTCCAGAAGTTGGTTTAATAGTGTATTTGAAAAACTTTGGTCAGGTAACGCACTTTGTCTGGAGAGGAGGGCAACCTTCATACGATAGTCGTCTGTTCCCAAGATTAATCGTGGGGCTTTTAAGGTTGCCCTCCTCTCTAGAAAGACCCTCGGTAAAAGTATTTCGAAGAAGTTTCAAAAACGAATCTTACAGATATTACATTATGTTTACACCTGATAAAGATAGACTATTGTCAATTTCAAAACTGGAATTCAGGGAATTACATTCGCTCCATTGGGGTATTGAGTGCTATCACAGAGCTATCAAGCAAGTCTGTGGTATTGAGCGATTTATGGTGAGAACAACTGAAGCAATTAGGACTCACTTCTTTAGTGCAATTCGGGCTTTTACACAATTGGAATTAATGCGTTCTGAAGAGTTAATTGAAAATTGGTATGAAATCCAAAGAAATTTATCTCTTCAGGTCGCTCGTGACTTCATTCTTGAGCACCTTCAACAAAAGGTAGGATTAGATTCACATACCCAGGTTTCTGTCAATGCTTAAGTTCTAAGAGTTACTCTAGACAGTAAAAAGTGATGCTCAAAAATCAGCCTCTTAAAATAATTCAAATTGTCCCTCAACTGCCACCATCTATTAATGGGTTAGGTGATTATGCTCTTAACTTGGCTCGTCAGTTACGGAAAAACTACAAAATAGAAACGCACTTTGTTGTAGGTGATCCGAACTGGAAGGGATCTCCAGCAATTGAAAACTTTCCTATTCAAAAAGTGAAGACTGATGTTGCAGAAGCCTGTATAGGTTTATTATCTACATTATCTACCAATGCTGGTCAATCAGCTTCGTCTCCAAAAATCTCAGTTTTACTACACTATGTAGGTTATGGCTATGCCAAGAAAGGTTGTCCAGTGTGGCTAGTTAGAAGTTTAGAGCATTGGAAAGCTAAAAATACTAACTCACGTCTAGTAACTATGTTTCATGAAGTATATGCTTCTGGTCCACCTTGGACAAGTGCTTTCTGGTTATCTCCTTCACAAAAAAAATTGGCATCTCGCTTAACACAACTGAGTAATTGCTGTTTGACTAGCAAAGAAAGTTATGCTGAAATTCTCTATAAACTGGCACGAGTTAAACAAGGCTCAATTGCTTCACTTCCTGTCTTTTCCAATATTGGTGAACCAGAGTATGTTCCACCCCTAGCAAAACGTTCTCGGCGGTTAATAGTGTTTGGGCATCGTAACAGCAGGGCACAAGTGTATCAGCAATGTCGTGTAGCTTTGGAGTCAACCTGCCAAGCTCTAAAAATTGAAGAAATATATGATATTGGTGTCCCTACCGATTTAGAGCTATCGAAAATTAATGGTATTCCTATTGTAGAAAAAGGTGTTGCTGAATCAACAGAAATTAGCAAGATTTTGTTAGACTCTGTAGCAGGTTTTTTAAATTTTCCTCCACCAGCATACCTTGCAAAATCAGGTGTCTTTGCGGCTTATTCCTCTCATAAACTAATTTCCTGTATGACTGGTTTCAGCAATGTACCAATTGATGGTCTCCTCAGTGGTAAGCATTATTGGTCTACTAGTAATGAAGATAGACAACTTTGCCTGGATATTGGGCAAGAAATTGGCGAAAATGCCTATGCTTGGTATCAAAATCATAACTTATCTAGACAAGCCAAGATTTTTGCCAACTACCTTGGGGTAAATAAGGACTAAAAAATGAATAATCATAAGTATAAAGTCTTAATTATAGCTTCTCATCCTGTTCAGTATTCTGCCCCACTTTTCCAGCTGATGGCACAGCATCCAAATCTAGAGATTCTAGTGGCTTACTGTAGTTTACAAGGTGCTGAAGCAGGCTTAGATTCAGAGTTCGGGATAGAAGTAAAATGGGATATTCCACTTTTAGATGGCTATCCCTGGATTCAAATTCCTAATCAATCTTTTAACCCTGGCTTACATAGTTTTTTCGGATTAATCAATTTAAATTTGTGGAAAAAAATTCGCACTGGCGAATTTGATGCTGTAGTAGCCTACACAGGCTATGCCTATGCCACTTTTTGGATTGTGGCAGCAGCAGCAAAAACTAGTGGAACTACCTTACTGTTTGGTACAGATGCTCATGAGTTAAGCCCTCGGGATGGCTCAACCTGGAAAGCCCTTCTGAAGAAGTTAGTATTACCTGGGATTTTTGGTTTAGCAGATACTGTTATTGTTCCCTCATCTGGAGGTGTAAAATTCATCAATTCCTTGGGAATCTCTGAGGAACGTATACAACTGACACCTTATGTTGTTAACAATGAATGGTGGATAGCTCAGGCTAGGCAGGTAAATAGAACTATAGTGCGGCAGGGATGGAATATTCCAGAAAATGCCTCTGTTATCTTATTCTGTGGTAAGCTTCAACCTTGGAAGCGTCCTCAAGATGCTTTACGAGCATTTGCCAAGGCTAATGTCTCAGAAAGTTACTTAGTATTTGCTGGTGAAGGTCCGTTACGGTCAGCACTTCAAGTAGAAGCAGAAGCACTAGGAATAGCGGACCGAATTAGATTCCTTGGTTTTGTCAATCAGTCCCAGTTGCCTTCAGTTTATTGTTCTGCTAATTTATTCGTATTTCCATCAGAATATGAACCTTTTGGCGTTGTTGTGAATGAAGCAATGCTGTGTGGTTGTCCCGTAATTGTGAGTGATTGCGTGGGTGCCCGTTATGATCTAGTTCAAGAGGGCGAAAATGGATTTGTGTATCCTTGCAGTGATTTGAATGCCTTGGTTAAAATTTTGAAAACGACTCTTGTTGATCGAGAACTATTGACGAAAATGGGATCTGCCGCTTCTAAGAGGATGAAAACTTGGTCTCCTTACGAAAATATAGAATCTTTAGTACATGCTCTAGAAAAATGTATTGTACTCTAGTCTGAAAAAACTTCAGATACCTCATAAAAGAGATCAGAGAATGTAGTAAGTCTTTAGAAAAGAGTAGTAGTTATTCAAAGGATATAATAGCTATGTATCTTCATTATATGTCTCTTGTTTTTAAAGTATTTTTGAGTTATTAGTTATTTATGTATTAGACTATTATTTTAAAATTTATCATTTAAAAAATAAATTTATTAAAGTATTTATTAATTATCATATATTAAGTCATCAAGTCTATTTTTTAACAAGATTTAATATCTGAGATTATTACTCTAAATTTATTTTTTATTAGAAAGCAAGTCATAAAATATAAAAAATTATAAATTTTATTATGAAAATTCTTCTATACTCTTCAGTATTTTGGCCATCTTTAGGTGGGATTGAAACTATTACTGCTACTCTTGCCGAGAATATTACTCGGCTGGGACATGAATGTATAGTTGTTACTGAAACACCTTCAAATAAAGAAGAGCATGTTAGCTATCAAGTAGTTCGAAAGCCAACATTTCAAGAGCGCTTAAGCCTTACCCGTGAATGTTCTTTAGTACACTCTAATGGAGCTAGTGTTGCAATGTATCCCTTTGCAAAATTAGCTAATAAACCCTTTATATGGACTCACAATGGATATCAAGTTTCTTGTGTTGATGGTTTAGGTTGGTTTAATGGTGAGCCAGCTCCTATGGCTCCTGCCGCATCTTTAAGCTACTATCTGCAAAAAAAAGGTTTCATTTATTTTTTGAAAGAATCTTTCAAACTAGCTATAAGACGGTATGTTGCAGAACACGTTGATTTGAATATTGCTGCTACCCATTGGGTAGCTAAAAGACAACCTTTAAAGAACCAAATTGTTGCATACACACCTTATCCAATCACTCAATTTAAAACCGTAAAACAAGTTTTTCCAAGAAAATATAACTTTATCTATGTTGGTCGATTAGTCAGTGAAAAAGGACTGCACGAACTAATACAAGCTTTTCATAGTTTAGTTTTAATATCTGATTATAAAAATATCACTCTAGCTATCGTAGGTGATGGCAATATGAGAGAGCCTTTAAAAAGAATGGTTAAAAAGCTACAGCTAACAGATAATATACAGTTTTTAGGTCCTAAACATGGAGTTGAATTAATGGAGGTGGTTAGCCAAGCTGATATTGGGGTTGTTCCTTCCGCTTGGGAGGAGCCAATGGGAGGAGTATCTTTAGAACTTCTCGCAGCAGGGAAAGTTCTCATAACTTCTGAATTTGGTGGACACGCAGAATGCGTAGGAGATGCTGGACTTAAATTTAAGAACGGAGACTATCAATCTTTGTTTGAAAAAATGAAGATGTTAGTTAGTGATAAAAATTTATGTCAGAAACTTTGTCAAAACTCTCATAAACAAATAGAAGCTTTTGACGATATTAAGCTTACTGAAAGATATATCAATATTTACAAGCAAGTTATGAGCAAACGCAAAGATAAGATTTCTGATTTAGAAATAATGTAAAGTAGTCTTAGCTTGACTTTATTCATTGTAAAGGATAGGACAATAGTTCCAGAGGCATACAAAACTCAACCTCCACCCCTATACTTTCAATATTAAGATATTAAAAACTATACTTGCAATCAATTCTAATAGCCTTTGATAAATAAAAGTTTCTATTTAAAAATAGGAGAATATAATTTGAATTCATTATATTTCATAATAGCTATTCCTTTCATTATATTATATATAAACTATTTTGTCAGATTGAAATGGCGTAGCGCAGTTAAAACAGTTTTTTTTATTCTTGTTATTGAAGGTGCACTGCGAAAATGGATACTACCTCAAGCAAATGAACTTATTTATTTTATTAAGGATTTTGTTCTTTTTGGAGCTTACATTCATTATTATGTTTTATCAAACTCTAAACGAAAAATTTTATTTAAAAATTACATTGTTACAATTCTGATTATTAGCTTTACTATATGGTGTTTTTTTGAAGCTTTTAATCCAAGTTTAGGCTCGCCTCTAGTTGCTTTTTTTGGAATTAAAGCTTATCTCTTTTATATTCCTTTAATTTGGATGATACCAAATTTATTTCGATCAGAAAAAGAGCTATATAGTTTCTTACGGTTTCAGTTATTATTATTGATACCTGTTTGTATTTTAGGAATTCTACAGTTCTACAGTCCTCCTTCTAGTCCTCTTAACATCTACACTGGTGGTATAAACCAAAGTATAGCAACATTTGGAGGTGGAGATAATAACAGTGTTCGAATTACAGGAACTTTTTCTTATATATCTACTTATGGAGTATATTTATCGGTATGCTTCGGTTTACTGATACCCATGCTTTTTAAAAATAATTCAAAGTTGTGGCTCTGGCTATTTATTATTGAATTATTATTAGTAATAGTAAATTCATTGATGACTGGTTCTCGAGGTGTTGTATTTCTTGAAATACTATTATTAATAGGTTATTTTGGTATTCAATTTCTTAACAGACCTGCAAGAACATTTCATTTATTCAAGAAGTTTTTATTGCTAATCATCATTATTTCTATTACTGCTTCCATCTGGTTTCGTCCAGCAATTGATGCTTTTTGGCTACGTACAACTTCTAACACAGATGTATCAGAGCGTGTTTCGGGTAGTTTCTTTGAGCCTGTTGAGTTTATTAAATACACAGGAATTGAAGGCTATGGTACAGGCTCAACCCATCAAGCAACACCTATACTTCGTAAAACATTAAATTTACCAATCGGTAAACTAATTCCCATAGGTTATGAATCTGAAATGGGCAGAGTAATTCTAGAATTAGGTCCTTTTGGTTTTATTCTTTGGTATGGACTTAGAGTCAGTACTGTAATAGCTCTTTGGAATGTTTACTTGAAGTTGCAAAGACCTTTTCTACGTCAATTAGCACTGATTGCTTTTCTATTTCAAGGCATTCAGTGTAATGCTCCAATAGTTTTTAACTATGCTCTTTCATTTTACTACTGGTTTTTTACTAGCTTTATATTCCTGTTGCCTCAATTAGAACAAGTAGAAAATTGGAATCAACAACAGCAATTATCACTCTTACATCACTCTAGAGAAAGTAACTTAGAAGTAAGAAGCTAAAAGAGTTACTAGAAGAATAACAAAACCCAGAATTTCTAAGATGACAATCTTAAGTTAAGTTTTGAAGAACATCCATACATAAACAACTTAAGAAAGCTGGAAAGTAAATAATGTACTACAAAATCAAATAATCATTCAACTAAAAAGAAGAATTTACACCAAAACTCATAAACATATAGGACTTTTCTTATTTTACAAGATTTGAAATCATTACATTACAAAAAAATGCATATTTCTCTAATTCATCCTACAGGTAATCCAAATTCTCGTGAGGCAGCAATTGCTTTGTGTGAGGCTCATTTACTTTACGAAATAATTACAACGATTGCTTTTGATCCAAACAGTTCTATGTTCCGCTACCTAAATTTACTACCTAAGAATATTAGCAAGCATATCACTGATGAATTAGGACGGCGGACATGGGTTACTCCCAATAGGGTACCTATACGAACCCATTCTTGGCGAGAAATAATTAGGATATTGCTTATTAAAACTGGTCTAAGTGAGTGTTTGAGGTTGAGACAACAACAACTAGTTGATTGGATATATGCATCAATAGATAGCCATGTTGCCAAACATCATTTACAGGGTCTATCTGCTGTTTATGCTTACGAAGATGGAGCTGCAGCTACATTTCGAGTTGCTAAGCAACAAGGTATTCTTTGTTTGTACGATCTGCCCATCCCCTTCTATCGCATAAATAGAGATATTCAAATGGAAGAGGCTAAAAACTTACCAGAATTAGCTTCTGCATTGCAAGCACTTGATGAACCAAGGTGGAAAATTGAGCGGAAGGAGCAGGAAATTCAATTAGCAGATCATATATTTGTAGCATCCTCTTTTACTAAAAAGTCACTTCTAGAGGTAGGTGTACAAAAAGAAAAAATCAGTGTGATTCCCTATGGAGCACCCATTGAATATTTTCAGCCACAAACAAAAACTGACAAAATCTTTCGTGCCCTATTTGTGGGCCGTATAACACCTGGAAAAGGAGTTCAATACTTGCTGAAAGCTTGGCAAGAATTACAACTATATGAGTCAGAATTATTGTTAGTTGGAATTAATCAGTTTCCAAAAAATTGGCTTTCTCAATATCAAGATGTTTTTCGCCATATTCCATCCATTCCTCACGCTTTGTTAAATCAATACTATAGTGCTGCTAGTGTTTTTGTTTTTCCCTCTCTTTTAGAAGGGTTTGGATTGGTGCTTTTAGAGGCAATGGCTTGTGGTATCCCTGTAATTACTACATCAAATACAGCGGGTCCTGACATCCTTACAGATGGTGTTGAGGGTTTTATTATCCCAATCCGGGATGTAGAAGCTCTTAAGGAGAAACTAGAGTGGTGCTATAGTCATCCACAAGAGTTAGCTGAAATGGGACGAGCTGCTCGCCGAAAAGCTGAAAAATTGACTTGGAGCTTATATCGCCAACAGCTAGCAAGTAAAGTCAAGGAAATATTAGAACAAAAGCATCAGATGTCATTCGCTTTGCCATCAGATAAATCAATGAGCTATAAATCATTGGTTTACTATAGCAATCCTATTTGAGATGTAAACATATAATACATTTATACTAAGTATTGAATTTTGGTAATACGGATGAAGAATTTTTTACTAGAACAACAGCAAAAAGCCCAAAAAATAGCAATTTTAACCCAGTTTATTCAAAGCAATCCAGAAGCACGGGAACTCAAACGAGCGATGGCTGTCAAAATGGCTTTACAGGGTGAACCCTATTCTAAAATTACCAACCTTTTAGACATGCATAAGTCGAGTATTTCTATCTGGAAGCAAAAATTTGAGGCTCTTAGTCTAGACGGAATCAGGCTAATTTATCAAGGTGCGAAGAGTTATTTGACACCAAAGCAAAAAGCAGAAACTATCACTTGGTTAAAGACAAGAAATTATTGGGATATCGATGAATTAGTTACTTATTTGTCCGAAAAACATGGTGTAATTTATCAATCTAAGCAGAGCTATTACGATCTCTTATCAATCGCTGAGATTAGCTGGAAGAAATCACAAAAAAAGAACCCAAACTCGGATGCAGATTTAGTCAAAAAAAAGCGAGAAGAAATTCTTGATTTCCTGAATAAGAATCAAGCTGAAATCGAGGCAGGACGACTGGTTGTGTTTTTTGTAGATGAGTGTCATTTACTTGGAGATGATGTTTGTGGATACGTTTGGGGTCCTACGAACACGAGAGTTTAAATTCCCGTGAAAAATATCAAGGATAGACAAACTTATTATGGAGCTTTAGATGCACAAAATAAAGAATTTATGATTCGTGAGTATTCTGCTGGAAATGGCGACAATACTGTCGAGTTTATCAAATATTTACAAAGCCAACGTCCTGGACAAAGAATTGTTTTGATTTGGGATGGGGCTAGCTATCATAAATCAGATGATATCAAAGAGTTTTTGGCATCGGTTAATGACCAGAATGAACCTGAATATAGGGCAATTCATTGTATTTTATTTGCTCCTAATTCACCCGAACAGAATCCTGTAGAAGATGTCTGGTTAGAGGCGAAAAACTTTGTGAGAAAGTACTGGCATCTTTGCAAATCTTTTAACGTAGTTAAATGGCTCTTCAAATTCTTTACCAATCATCTAAAATTTGATTTTCCGAAGTTGCAACAGTACGTACCCTGTTTATAACTCATTTAGGATTGCTATATGAATAATTCTTACATTTATACAGATTCTGTAAGTCCTTGTTCAGAAGAATATATATTTCCATTTATTGAAAAATTTATAGAGAACTACAAGTTAACTTCTAAAAATCCTTTGACTATTTTAGATATTGGTTGTGGAAATGGATCAATATTATCAAATTTACAAAATAAAGGTTTTGAATTATATGGTATAGATGGTTCTGAATCTGGTATAAAAATTGCCAAACAATCTTTTCCAGAAATCAATTTTTTTGTAGGTGATATCACAACCAATATTTCTGATATACTACCTATCAAAGAATTTGATTTAATAATATGTACTGAAGTCATTGAACATATTTATTCTCCTCGTGATTTAGTAAAGAACTGCTATCATTTCCTAAAACCAGGTGGTAAATTAATCATAACTACTCCATATCATGGTTATTTAAAGAATTTAATTCTTGCAATTACGGGGAAAATGGATCAGCATTTTACAGTTCTTTGGGATGGTGGACATATAAAATTTTGGTCCAAGAAAACTTTATCTAAATTACTCCAAGAGTCAGGGTTTAACAAACTTCAATTTAAGGGTCTCGGAAGATTTATATATCTTTATAAGACTATGCTATTTATAGCATCGAAACCAACTAATTATTATCAATAATATATCTCTGAGAGGTTAGATTGATTGCACATTTCTTAAGAAAGTGCAGGAAAAGGAGACAAACTATGTAAATCGTCAATTTGACAAGCGCCTAATAAGTCAATAGGATTATGCAATGAACAGAAAGCGTCGCCTAGTAGGCATCGATTTATTGAAAGGTGTTGCAGCATATGCTGTAGTCTTCATCCACTCATTAGGTGGACCTTTTGGAAATACAGGCTTTTGGGCTGAGAAAATAGGGCTATTTTTTACTGGCTTTGCTGTCCCTTTCTTTTTAGCTACCTCTTTTTACTTAATGGCTCAAAAACTTTATTGTAGCAATAGTCCTTATTCATTAAAGTCAAGATTAAAAAATATTCTTACTCCTTATCTAATTTGGACTTTAATTTATCTCTTATTTAGAACAATCAAATGTTTAGTTATAGGGGATTATCAAAAAATCAGCCTCCTATTTAGCGATCCAATTTCTATACTTTTTTTCGGAGGTGCAGCTGTTCAATTATACTTTATACCACTTTTAATGACAGGGACTATAGCAATCCTAATCGACTTACAAACTTGTGGTATGTTTGTACTGAAACAGTGATTACGGGTTATGCAGGTGAAAAATTTTTTACTAGAACAAAAACTAAAAGACGAAAGAATAGGGATTTTAACTA
>JAJPJF010000399.1 GCA_021324415.1 Nostocales cyanobacterium Centralia_MAG_434 | reverse complement strand
TCTTCAATAGTATCTTTTGCTACTAGACGATAGATGGTCACCGGGCGTTGCTGACCAATGCGATGGGCGCGGTCGGAGGCTTGGTCTTCTACAGCGGGATTCCACCAAGGGTCCATATGAATGACATAATCTGCGGCTGTCAGATTCAGTCCTGTACCACCCGCCTTCAGGCTAATCAAAAATACATCACCTGACCCAGCCTGAAAAGCATCTACCCGTTTTTTCCTTTCTGCAGCTAGGGTAGTGCCATCTAAATATTGATAATGAATACCTTGCTTATCCAGATAATCGCGGATAATATGCAAATGGTCAACAAACTGACTAAAAACTAGAGCTTTATGGCGATTCTCGAGCAAATCTCCTAGCACTTCAGCAAAAAGTTGCAGTTTAGAGCTAGATAGTTGAGTGTCACGCATGACCAAACTAGGATGACAGCATGCCCGGCGCAGTTTCATAATTTCTGCCAACACTTGCAGATGTTTGTGACCAGCAGTTGCCTCAGTTTCGGTCAGTTTAGAGATGGCGTCGCGGCGCAGTGCTTCATAGAATGCCATTTCTTCGCGACTTAACTCCACATGCAACAGAATTTCAGTACGAGAGGGCAATTCTTGGAGTACCTGATTTTTTGTGCGCCGTAAGACAAATGGTTGAATCAGTTTTTTCAATTTACTACGTACTTGTTTATCTTGAAATTTCTCAATCGGGATAGCAAAACGTTGATTGAAGCTTTCAAACGAACCCAGTAGACCGGGATTAATAAAGCGGAATAAATTCCACAACTCACCCAGGTGGTTCTCAATCGGAGTTCCAGTAGTGATTAGCTTGAAACCGCCTTTGAGATTCATTGCAGCCTGGGAACGTTTGGTGGTCATATTTTTGATGGCTTGGGCTTCGTCTAGTACAATGGTTTGCCATTGCACCAGGGAAAGCATTTGGGAGACTTCTTCCTGCTGTAGGAGACCGTAGCTGCACACCAGCATATCAAAGGGCTGTAAATCAGAGAGTAATTTTTGACGAGCGCTTCCACCAAATTGCACAATATTCAGGGTAGGAGCGAACCTTTGCGCCTCACTCACCCAATTCATGCACACCGAAGTAGGGGCAATAATGAGGGTTGGCCCCTCATGAGCACGCCTCAGAATCACAGCTAATGCCTGCACCGTCTTGCCTAGTCCCATTTGATCTGCCAAGCAAGCTCCCACACCCCAATGTGCCAGACGCGCCAGCCAGTTAAACCCTTCCATCTGATAATCACGCAGTTGGGCTTGAAATGTAGAGGGGAGTTCCGGTTGGAGGCTTTGCACCTCTTTTAGACGTTCTATGTGTGCCTTCCAGTGTTTGTCTGCGTTCACTTTGCCCACAGAGTCTACCAAATCCTCTAAGCCTAATGTTGCCAAGGGGTGAAAGCGTATACCTTTGCCATGTTTTTCTGAAAATGCCCGCAATTCATCGAGGCGTTTGCGAAATGCTTGGGTTAAAGCCAAAAATTGACCGTCACCAAGGGGAATAAAACGGCTGGGGTTTTTACCTAATAGTTCTAGTAATTGCTGCATATCCAGCACTAAGTCATTGTCCAGCTTCAATTCGCCAGTGGCAGCAAACCAATCTTGCTGGCGTTGAATTGTCAACTGAAAATCTTTGAGGTCTGCATGGTGCTTAACACGCAGTTTTTCTCCTTCTGGCCACGCGATTACCACGGTGTCTCCTAATGCTTGCAGTTCCACCAGCAGTTCTAAACACTCTTGGGGGTCTTCTATAAGCCATTCCCCATCTTGTTCTTCAGCACGATTTAAGGTAGGACAGGCTTTGATGAGGGCATTGGCAAGTTGCTTTTCTTGTTGTAGATTGCGTTTGGTTTGCAGACGCTTGCCGTCAATCTCTGCAATCACAGTCTCACCACCCGAACCAGGACGGTAATAGGGTCCACCTTCGGCAAAAGGGCACGAGAGTAGGGATACTTTCAATCCGGCATTGGCAGGTAACAGATGAATATGGGGTATTGTCTGGGCTATGACTTCTTCGCCTCCTGCCAAACCACCACCAATGTCAGAATGCACAGTGACGATCCCACAAACAGCATTGATGGCTGCCAAGACTTGCTTTTCGGCAGTGGCAGGTACTAAAAGCCGATTTTCCTTGCCAATAATTTCTGCTATACGTCGGTGTTCAGTACTAATTTCAATGACCTTGAGGCGGGTAGGGGTTTCCTTGACAAAGAGGATATTCTGTGATGGCTCTAGTTTGGGAGAAAATTCTAAAGTTAGGCGATCTCGCTTGCCTTTTTTGACTATAAGTTCCGGTTCTCCCTTGACAATTTCTACTCGGGTATTTGGTGCATCTTCCCAAAATACGAATGGATGTCCAATTAACGCACAGATTGCCCTGACGTTGAATGTGTATTCAGTTTTCCCATAATAACCGTAGTCGTATGTATTGAATGTTTCAATGCAGCTACACACCCGAATATCTTGGGGTGTAAGATAATCAAACTCACCCAGGTTCCCACTCAGACGTTTAAGGGCGATAGGACGACCTTTGCTCCATACCCCTTTGGCATTAACCTTTTGCTCCCGTGGTTGCAAGACGCATTTGCTAGGGTAGAAAGTAATAAACCATGCCAAGCGTAGTTGTTCTTGAGCTTTTACAGGTGCAGATGGTTCTTTTTTGATATTTGCCAGTGCTTTTAAGCACATTTCCCAAGATTCTTGTGGCTGCATCAGGTCAACAATGCTTTCTACGCCGATATCTTCACCCAGTATTTCTGCTTGGATATCATAACTACTGTTCGGTTTGAGCCGAGACAACAGTTGTGCACTCTCCATTGCCAACCAGTGATAACCAGATGTTACGGCTTGCTGGTAGAATTCTTCTAGCACCCTGGGCAGATGCTTTTTAGCTCTATCAGCATCGACCCAGTAATGACATAGAGCAAAAAACAGGGTTTCTAAGCTGTTGTGTTCTTCTGGAAACAGGATGCGGTTGCTAGTGATCAATTCTTTTTGAGCAATATCGCCCAGTTGGACTTGCAGCAAGACTTTCAGGTGTGCATAAATCGACTTCAGCCAATAGTCTGATTGACGTGCGAGCAGACTGGCGTAATCGAGTGCTTCCTTAAGACTGTCGCGCGAAGCATCTTTTAGCAGTGCCAAGATAAAGAATAAGCCGCCCATACTGCTAAAATACACTTGGCGTTTCCCTGTTGCTTTCTTGAAAAATTTTAGACCAGCAGTGTAATCACTGATAGCTTGCTGATTGTTGCCGCGTAAAAAATTCAACCAACCTTTGTATGCAAAGGTGTGATCTCGATAGTGTTCTGATATGCACTCTAAACTCTGTTGTGCTTCTTGTATGCAACCTCGTAACAGCAGTTGTTCTGTCAAAATCAGGTGTAAATAATCTGAGCAATGTCCACCGGAATGAGAACATTCTTCTTGAACAAGTGCAAACGCCTCATCAGCAGGAGAACATTTCAGGACTGCGTTGATGAGGATAATAGATATGCAGCTATCATACAATTCTTTTGGCAACGTACGGAACCAATCTGCATCGAAGGGATTAGTGCAAATTTGCTCAAAGATATCTTCTATAGATATCTCATCTTTGCTGTTATTGTATTTGTTGTAATCTTCAATCTGCTTATTAATAAAACTGAGGTTTTGGCGGTAAAGACCAATGCGGACTTGCCTGAGCAATTGGCGCTTACTCTGGAAGTACCGGGGTCCATCATGCCAAAGAGCACGTATGGGTAGCTTTTCCTCTACTGCTGCTGCTAGTCTTTCAAACTCTCCGGTTCGTACCGCATCACGAGTAGCAATCTCTGTTAGTAAAGAATGACATTGGGGTCCTTGCCCGGTTTCTTGAATCAGCAAGCCTAATGCTAGCAATCCATCAATGTGACGACTTAAAGTTTTGCTAACAAAAGGTTTATGGTTTTCATCTAACGCACCGATGTGACTCAGACAACTCATGAAAGAATTTCTATTTGTCGGCTCATAAATCACCGAAAACAACTGCACAATCTTTTGGTCTGGGGGTGCTAAGTGACGGTATGTTTGGGTAAGTTGCGCTCGTAGTTCAAGGGTATCAGCCTCAGCATCTTTCATGGTAATCATCGGGCATTACATACACAATGATAAATTATCACACTGGTGTCAACCACTTCCCGAGCATTCCAAGCATTATTGCGGGGACTGGGAGCGAGCACTGTGTCGATAGCAGCATATAGGACAATGCTCATCCTGAATAGCCTGATACTTGTAACCTGAACATTGCTAGATGCTCCCTCGGACGGGGGTTGAGGTTTTTTCCTGCCATTGATGCAGCCGTTTTATCTATAATCCTTACATTACAAGATTTTTGGTCTTCTCTAGCAAGTTTTACCGCTCTAGAAAAAAATAGCTTGGCAGCGATTTAAGTGTAAGACATCTGATCGAGGATTATGCCAGGATTATCTCAGGTGTAGGAGTGAGTTTATGATTAAGACGGCGTGAATATACAAAGGGGTACGTAATATGACTCAACCATTATTCAAACCAATAACAGTTCCAGAATTTTTGGAATGGATTCCAGAAAATTCAGATAAACGTTATGAACTCCATAATGGGGCAATAATTGAGATGTCACAGCCACTAGGAGAGCATGAAGATATTACAGGGTTTTTAAATATTGAAATTTCTGCTATCATCAAACGCTTAAAATTACCTTACTCAATTCCCAAAACAGCATTAGTAAAATCTGCTACTAGTGATTCTCTTTACTCTCCAGATGTATTAGTACTTAATAAACCTGCTTTAAAATCAGAAGAACTTTGGGCGAAATATTCTACTGTTCAAAGTGGCGCTTCTATCCCCTTAGTGGTTGAAGTTATTAGTACAAATTGGCGCGATGACTATTATAAAAAGATGGGTGAGTATGAAGAACTAAAAATACCTGAGTATTGGATTGTAGATTATCTTGGGTTAGGTGGTATTAAATATATAGGTAGCCCAAAACAACCGACTTTATCAATTTATAACTTAGTTGATGATGAATACCAGGTTTCTCAATTTAGGGGGGAACAGCGCATTATTTCTACTGTATTTAGAGAACTAAACCTAACCGCACAACAAATTTTTAATGCTGCTTTATGACAAGCCCCTTCTGGGCAGGGGGCTTTCTTGCTCTCTCTCTGGGGGAGTTTTTTTGGCATGGCTTGTGCCTAACTTCATTGCAATAATGCAACAATATCGGAAATGGTCAAATAACAGACGAGGTGTTGACAATTTCAATTGATTGTAATGATATCGAAAAAGTTGTAGAAAGAGAACAATGGGTGTACCAAGACCTTTAGCAGTAGCGAGAGGCTATCGTTACTGAAGTGAGTCAGTATGTGCAACAATTGCTTCAAGCTGATGAAGCAACTCCTCTAATTGCTGGGTTTTATTCGGATCAGTCCAAATCATTTGATTAGATTTTGCTACTT
>JAJPJF010000245.1 GCA_021324415.1 Nostocales cyanobacterium Centralia_MAG_434 | reverse complement strand
GCGCGATAATTAGGATTGCGGAGGGTCTTTGTTAATTTACCATTTTCAATCAATTTAGCGTACTCACAACCAAACTGAAATTTATAGCGCTGATCATCAATCGACCAAGAACGGTTAGCCTCCATGTAAACACCGTACTCTATAGAAGAGATGATTTCATCAGTTGTGGCATTACCTGGTTCTAGGTTTAAGTTTGCCATGCGGTCAATAGGTGGCCGATTCCAAGAACAAGCACGAGCACAAGCAACTCCTGGAACTTTAGCTCTCGCTTGACTTTCCAGACTTCCCAAACCTCGTTGGAGTATACCTTCTTTAATTAAATACTCTCGCTTTGCCACAGCCCCAACATCATCAAAGCCATAACTGGCTAATTCACCAGGTACAGTGGGGTCAAAGGTAATGTTCATCAATGGTGAACCATATACCAAAGAACCGAAATCGCTTTGCTTAACAAAGCTACCCCCAGCATAGTTTCGTTCATCACCCAAGATGCGATCAATTTCTAGGGGATGCCCAACACTTTCATGGATTTGTAGCATCATCTGATCTGGAGCTAATACCAGATTTGTGCGAGTGGTTGGACATTCGATTGCTGTTAAAAGTTCTATGACCTGTTCGCCAATTTGCTGCACTCGGTACGATAATTCTGTAGAGGTGAAGCGTTCCAAACCACCTTGGTAACAGTTCGCGTGCAAACCACCGTCTGTGCGTTGCTGTACAATAGTGCCATCTTGAGCCGTAGCTCCATAATGGCTACTGACGAACATAAATTTCTGATACACTTCTGACCCATTGCTACTCACAAACCAAGTCTCCCTCTCGCTGGTATGAGCACTAGCGCTTGTTTGTACAATTGAATCTGAGACTTTTAGAGTCTGGCAAATGTGGACAAGGATATCGTTGATTTCCCCTGGGGTGAGAGTATCCAAAGGTTTGAGAAATGGGGACATATATTGACCAACAACTTTGGGACGGTCTGTTGCGGTCTCAAAAGGATATATCCACCATTGTTTGGCAGCAAGTGCCTGTTTGTATGCTATTTCGGCAGCAATTTGTAAAGATTGTAATTGCAAGGAGTTACTGGCAGCATAGCCTACACAGCCATCCACCAAAACTTCAAGCATGGCTCCACTGGTGGAGGACTTACCGTTGCTTTGGGGTACGCCGTCACGGACATTATGAGTCGAGGAAGTTTCCTTTACGGCTCTTATGCCAATCCAATCGACAGGAAGATCTATTGTGGAAATTGCTTTTGTAAGTTTAGACAACATAGTAGAGTTCAGTTACGATGCCAACGGGTGCCATCACGGCTATCAATTAAGGTAATACCTGCTTCCTCTAATTCAGCGCGAATGCGATCAGCTTCGACAAAATTTTTAGCTTTCTTCGCTTCTTGTCGTTGCCGAATTTTTTCCTCAATTTCTGCATCAGTTATACCCTCGCTGTGAGAAGTTTCCGCTTCTATTTTGGCTTCAAAACCCAAAACCCCAGCCAAAGTAACTAGGGTTTGCCAGTCTTTCTGTAACTGGGTGGGTGTTGTCTGTGTTTTCCCCTCATGTACAAGGATATTCCCCTCACGGCGTAGTTTCTTAGCTAATTCAAACAGAATCTCTAATCCACCAGGGAAATTAAAGTCATCATTAACTGTTTCTTTAAAACGCTCAACAGTTTCAGGTAGTAGGGAACTGTTCTCTAACTTCCATCCCAGTTGTTTGCCGTATTGCTGACCGAAGAGTAAACCTTCTTTTAAGGTGTGCCAACCATTGGTTGCTGAGGCAAGTGCTTCATCAGTAAAGTCAACTGGTCTGCGATATTGCGCTTGCAAGATAAATAACCGCACTGCCATCGGGTCAATTCCCCGATCTAGCAAATCCCGTATGGTGATGAAATTGCCCAAAGACTTAGACATCTTTTGACCATTTACCTTCACCATGCCATTGTGTATCCAGTAATTGGCTAGTGGTTTTCCTGTCACCACTTCAGATTGAGCAATTTCATTTTCATGGTGCGGAAAAACTAAGTCATCACCACCAGTATGGATGTCAATTGTGTCACCTAAGCGATCGCGCACCATTGCCGAGCACTCAATATGCCAACCTGGACGACCTTGACCCCAGGGTGATTCCCACGAAGGTTCACCCGGTCTAGCAGCTTTCCACAAAGCAAAGTCAAATGGGTCTTTTTTCTTCTGATAATCTGGATCGTCTACATTTACTCGCTCGCTTGCACCAACTTGCAAATCCTCTAACTTCCGTCCGGAAAGTTTGCCATATTCAGGAAACTGCCGCACTGCATAGTAAACATCACCATCTGCTGGGTAAGCATAGCCTTTATTTTCCAGATCATGAATGAGCCGTTGAATGCCATCCATTGTGTGAGTTGCACGTGGATACTCATCGGCTTCTTTGATTGACAACCTTGCCATATCCTCAAAGTACGCTCTAATATAGCGCTCGGCTACCTCCTCCATCGACGAATGTTCTTGCCGCGCTCGATTTAAAATCTTGTCATCAATATCAGTGAAATTCTGAACAAAACGTACTTCATAGCCGAGAAATTGGAAGTAGCGACGTACTACATCCCAGACGATGCAAGCTCTGGCATGACCCACATGGCAGTAGTCGTACACCGTCACACCGCAGTAGTACATCTTCACCTTTCCTGGTTCGATTGTTTTGAAAGGTTCTTGGCGGTGGGTAAGGGTATTGTAAACGGTTAGGGTCATAACCAAGTAATACTGAAAAAAGATACGTAATAATAGGAGAGAGCATCTGGAATGACACTCCAGCATTCCTATGCTAGTGTTTTCTGTACTCTCTGCGCTACATTTCTATTTTTGACTTTTTAACAGCAGTGCTATGCAATCAGCAGTTACCTCCGAATCTCAAACAATGGATGCACCGAAACAAGGACTGCCAGTAACAATTATTACTGGATTTCTCGGTAGCGGGAAAACGACTTTACTCAACCACATCCTGAGTAATCAGCAGGGTTTAAAGACTGCTGTTTTGGTCAATGAATTTGGCGAAATTGGTATCGATAACGAGTTAATTGTCACTACAGACGAGAACATGGTGGAGCTGAACAACGGTTGTATCTGCTGCACCATTAATAATGATTTAGTAGATGCCGTTTACAAAGTATTAGAACGCCAGGAAAAGATAGACTATCTAGTTGTAGAAACAACAGGATTGGCCGATCCTCTACCAGTGGCACTCTCGTTTCTTGGCACTGAATTACGGGATTTGACTCGTTTAGATTCAATTATTACGGTAGTAGACGCAGCAAATTACAGCCTAGATTTATTCAGTTCGCAAGCGGCTTACAGTCAAATTTCTTATGGTGATATCATTCTGCTAAATAAGACAGATTTAGTCTCTCCAGCAGAATTAGAGACCTTAGAAGCAAAAATTCAGGAAGTTAAGGAAGGAGCACGAATTATTCGCACGACGCGATCGCAAGTTCCACTTCCCTTAATTCTGAGTGTTGGTCTGTTTGAGACTGACAAATATTTTGATGCTGCAGACGACCATGATCATGAGCATCACCATCATGACCATGACCATCACCATGACCATGATCACGACCATGAGCATCACCATCATGATGAGCATGGGCATGAGCATGAGCATGAGCATGAGCATCACCATGATCACGACCATGACCATCACCATCACTCCAACCATTTAGAAAATGATGGTTTCACCTCGTTGTCTTTTCAGAGTGATAAACCTTTTGCACTCAGGAAATTTCAATATTTCTTAGACAATCAGCTTCCCTCTACCGTTTTCCGTGCAAAGGGAATTATGTGGTTTGACGAAAGTCCTAAACGTCACATTTTCCACCTTTGCGGCAAGCGTTTTACTATAGAGGACGATGAATGGAAAGATGAAAAGAAAAATCAGCTAGTCCTGATCGGTCAAAATCTGGATCGTGATAAGTTACTAGAACAACTGGAAAAATGCGTCTGTCTCCCTTCCAACTCTCGCGGTAAAGGCTTTGGAAAATAAAAGTTAGGAGTTAACAGTTAAGAGTGAGGAATAATCATAACTCTTAACTCCTAAACGCCAGTTGCTACCCTACCCTGCGGGAACGCTTTCAGCGAACGGGAAGCCGCCCTCCCTTGCGTCTACAAGTAAGAGCGCACTGGCTCCTCCTAACTCTCAAAATTATGCGTATCCTCATCCAACGAGTTACATCTTCAAAAGTTATTGTTAACGGTGAAATCATCGGCAAAATTGGACGAGGACTCAACTTGCTTGTAGGTATTGCCGATACCGACACTGATGCTGAACTGGATTGGATGGTGCGTAAGTGTTTAGAGCTACGACTATTTCCAGATGATGAGGGTGATGATTGCCAAAAGGGCAGCAGCAAGGTTGATCGTTGGCAAAAATCTGTACAAGAAATTGGTGGTGAGATACTGGTTGTTAGTCAATTTACACT
>JAJPJF010000350.1 GCA_021324415.1 Nostocales cyanobacterium Centralia_MAG_434 | reverse complement strand
ATAATTGCTGACGCTGCCTAAAAATAGCTCACTAAATCCTGAATGTCCCCGACGACCCAAAACGATCAGATCAGCTTTCCAGTCGCGAGCAAGTCTACAAATTTCTAAACCAGGACTGCCACCACTACACTGCATGATTTCTGTTCTCACACCTGTACCAACTGCCAAAGCCGCAAGCGACTGGAGTACCTCTACCCCCTTGTTCTCATATGTCTGCCAAAGTTCTCGATAAACTTCCATGGTCTCCTCGTCAATTGCACCAGCCAGACCCATGCTTGTAGAGATCGGAATGGTAGGATTGTCCTGCTCGTCAAGTGCCATGACATGCAACACTCGCATATCGGCATGGTTGCATCTGGCGATATCCAATGCCGCCTGAAAAACTGGCTTCCCAAATTCAGAACGGTCTACTGCTACCAGAATTTTATGATACATATCCCTTTCCTCCCTTCACAGGCTTGTGATGGCGGCTGAATGAATTAAGCGATCGTGATATGATCCATGTTGTTCCCTAAATTACTCACTAACTTCACCTGATCGGAAGAGCTTGAAAAAACTACAAGCATTTTGACAGAGCGGAGATGATCAAATGGTATCACTCCCTCATCTAAATACCATTTCACTAAATTTTTGATACAAATCCATCCCCTTGTCCTCCCTGTCCTCCCTGTCCTCCCTGTCCTCCTTGTCCTCCCTGTCCTCCCTGTCCTCCCTGTCCTCCCTGTCTCTCTGGTTGCCAAGCATATCAAATGTATAGTGAATTGGTATAAGGCTAGCTATCTCTGTCTTATTTAAAGGTAGCTTTTGCTTTAAACTAATTACCCCTCTGTTGCCCTTTTCTGCCCTGAGTTTTTCACAATTTAGGAATAACATAAAGCTTGAATGTATCCATAGTTGAATATCTAGTCAAATAACAACCCCACATACTTTAGTGGGGTTTTACCTACCAATGCATTTGTTCTACAAAAAGATGCTGCTTTGATTGTTGTAAAAAAAGTAGGAAAAGTAGGAAAAGTAGGGTGTTTGCTATAAACACTTGATATTCTTGTCAATATAATGAGATATTACTCATGTGGGTTCAAAGCTTTGTTTTTCCATCTTCAACAGAGTTAAAAGCTATTTAATTATAAGTAGGTCGGTGAAAATAAACGATTATTCGTAAAGGTGGGGCATGGGGGTGCCTTCTTAAGTGAAGTAACTGGCGTCATAGGGCATAGGCGGAAAACAAGCGCTTAACATTCTTTAACGATGAATCATGGCAGTACTTCGTATACTTCATTTGGTTGGGTCTGCACACGATGATTTTTACTGTGAGTTGTCACGCCTTTATGCCGAAGGGTGTCTGACAGCGACAGCAGATCCATCTCGCTATGACTTTCAGATTGCATATATCACACCAGATCGACAATGGAGATTTCCCCGTTCCCTGAGTCAAGAAGATATTGCTGTTGCTGAACCGATTTCTCTTGCTGAAGCCATACGGTTTTTAGCAGTTCAAAAGATTGATATTGTGTTGCCACAAATGTTTTGTATCCCTGGAATGACTCACTACCGGGCACTATTCGACCTACTCAAGATCCCTTACATAGGCAATACACCGGATGTGATGGCAACATCGACCCACAAAACAAGAACCAAAGCAATTGTGGCAGCAGCAGGAGTGAAAGTGCCTTATGGAGAACTGCTTTGCCAAGGAGACGTTCCGACAATCACACCGCCAGCGGTCGTCAAACCCGCAGATTCAGCCGACTCTTTCGGGGTGTCCTTAGTCAAAGAGACTACTGAGTATGGACCAGCGTTGAAGAAAGCATTTGAGTATGCTTCGGAGGTTATTGTAGAAACATTCATTGAACTCGGTCGAGAAGTCAGAGGTGGCATCCTTGTCAAAGACGGAGAACTATTGGGTTTACCTCTAGAAGAGTATTTGTTAGACCCCTATGACAAACCCATCCGCAGCTATGCTGAAAAACTTCAACGAACTGACGATGGCAATCTAAGTTTCGTCGCTAAAGATAATAACAAATGTTGGATTGTAGACCCTAGTGACCCAATTACCCAAAAAGTTCAGCAAGTCGCTAAGAAGTGTCATCGGGCGTTGGGCTGTCGGCACTATAGTTTATTTGACTTTCGGATCGATCCAAAGGGAGAACCTTGGTTTTTAGAAGCTGGGTTGTATTGTGCTTTTTCTCCCAAAAGTGTGATTTCATCGATGGCGAAAGCTGCGGGAATGCCTCTAAACGAGTTATTGATGACGGCAATTAATGAAACGTTGGGAACGATTTGAACTCTCCACGCTTTAAAAAACTAGGACTTACGCACTATACAAATCGAACATCATGTGGATTTCTAGAGGCAAATCCTTGGACATTTTCATTTTGATGTATATTTATTGAATATTGGTGGATTTAAGAACTGGAAGGTTAACCATAGTCCATTGGGTTCCCCAATCTAAGTCTGTGCCAGTATCCTTCAACTGAGCAAAGAATTGATTCCAGTGGTCACAACAAGCGTAATCCATAATAACGCTCGCTCGTTAGGACACAGATTTGTTATTCAACACGCTCTCCACTCGTGCAATCGCCTAGCAGCGCTGGGCAATGCTTGGGTCGCATGGAGCGCCCACGGTGGGCCTTCAACAATTATGTTTCTACTACTAGTGCCACACCCTCAACCATTTTCACCAAATTTGTACATGAGCAAATTTAATTTGATACTCGATAGCAGGACAACAAAAGCCACCTACAGGAGGGAAAAGGTGGCTTAATCTGATCTTGAACATGTCTTTTGCAAATTCTATCTTCTAATTGTGCAAAACTTGGGTAAAAGCAAAAAGCCACACCCAGCAACACAGAGGTGCGGCTTGGTTTGGCATAATCTCAATATCTATTGATCTGTGAGGAAAGTGTTAGGTCGGTGTTAAGTATTACGCAAAATGAGCAATTGATTACAGCTTTGGGAAAGTTTTATAAATATGTTGATTGAGAGTTTATAAATCTTGTATGTCAATTATTTCAGAAACAGCTTCAACATCTATATAACATTACTATAATTGATAAATTCTTCTATCATTTTTATCAAATTGAAATAGGACTTTTTCCGACACTAATACCGAATTTATCCGACTGACAATTGTTGAGCTAATTGCAATTATTTCAATAGAAGAAGAGTCAAAAGATAGCAAATATCAGTTCACACTGCTATTCGCTATCTTAAACGTTCAATTAGCACTTCCTTGTTAATAAGGATGGAAATCATGCTAACTCAAGTTCTGGAAAGGAAATGGTTGACCGATATCTTGTACCAGGGTCAAAAACCGGAAGTGCCAATAACATAGCCTGAAAACCTCTAATCTATCGTTGAGAAACCCGGTTTTTTTAGCCTTGTTGAGAATGGTGCAATATTTGAGTTGACGATTTATCTTACCAGCAAAAACGAATAGTTGCAGATAGCGATGGTGGCAATGGCGATCGCGGATTTCCCATGACAATTCTCAAAGCCTGATAAAACTCTAGATTCTGGTTTTTCACACTTCATCAAAAAGCTGTTAGACCAACACGTTAACTTGCCAGAATTAACCCACTCTACAAATTGAGAAATATCTCACAAAAAACTGTTATCTGTCTTTGCAGATTAACAGAACTAGACGTGTTTGTGTTCCTGAATTTCTTTACTAGTCAAAAGGTAAAAACCATGAATAAATTCTTTTCAGCTGTGGCTCTGATCATAGTCACAGCTACAACAATTATAATCACTGCAACCATTCCCTCACGATTAGCAGGCATTATTCCATTAGAGTCAATCGGCACTCATCCAGTTTTAGGACAGATGGCTACATCTATTGATCTGCCAACATTTCGTAGTGCTGCTCTGTCAGAGCATAATATGTATCGAGCTAGACACCATAGCCCTGATTTAACCCTTAGTGATTCTCTCAACAACACTGCTCAAGCTTGGGCCGAACGTCTAGCTGGTAATCCCAATGGAGGATTACAACATAGTAGCCCTAGTCAACGGAATAATGCTGGAGAAAACTTGTACGTTTCTTACACTTTAGAACCCTCCGTAGACCCAACAACTCTTGCCAAGGACGCAGTTGACTCTTGGTACAATGAGGTTTCATCGTATAACTACGATAATCCAGGGTTTTATCCAGAGACTGGGCATTTTACTCAAGTAGTCTGGAGGAGCAGTACCCAATTAGGTTGTGGTGCGGCACGAGGCACTTCGACAAATCAAGGTTTTAACTATAATGCTTACTATGTGGTCTGCCACTATGCTCCTGCAGGTAACATATTAGGGCAATTTCCTGAGAATGTGCTCAGACCTTAGAATCAAATCGAACAAAAAAAGATAGGGGATTGCTCATATCTGCAGCAAAACCAAGGATAGCGCGAGCGCGATGTTCATAAACCAATTCTCCCTGAGCATTAAACAACAAAGTTGCTCCTCGTTGGGTCAGATCGGCGGGATTGGGTACATATGTCTTCCAAGGCACTTCAGGCGTAATAAAATGTTCCACTTGAGCCTCCCTTCGGCAAAGCCGAACGTTTTAGTTGCCCCATGATTGTTACTTGTAAGACTCCTTACTCCGGCGTTGTAGAACAGGTGGATTGATGTTTTTGTCAGGTACGCGTTCCGGCGGATAGCCAATAACAAAGTAAACATCAAGACACTGGAGAGCTACGTGATACGGAAACGGTCATGCGTAGTTCGGAGGAGGGTGGTTGGAAAAGTGCCAATCTTGGTAACTCGCTGGCTACCTATCCTACTGCACGTCCGGTTTTGAAGGAGAGGTCTTGACCGTGATCACAATGCAGCTATAAATATCAAAAATAGAGTCGTAAGGCACTCGGTTCTTAAAGCTCAACGCCTCCTTACGCAATAGCCGGATTGGTTGAGAAGCTTACACTCAGTCCGAAGAACGAGTGTAGGAGTGTGTCACGGAATAAGGTCTAAAGGGCTTCAATTGTTTAATGTCCGCACAGGGGGTACATTCTAGTTTAGTTATAAGCTCAGCATTGAAGGAGTTTAGCTGTTCGACAAGAGCCTGGCGATCGGTTAAACAACCTTTGATTGCTATAAGTTCTCCCAAAGTCCACTCATAGAGATCTCTATCTGCATTGTTTATTATTACAGTCAGTTCATTTCTAGTTCTGATAATTTGATTGAGGAGTTCATCGACCTTATCCCTAATTAAACTTGCAATCAAAATGTTAAATGATTCTTTGCGACCTATTATATTAATAAGTTCCTCAACGTATTGTCTAAGTAGAACTATAAATGTCTGATTCCACTCGTTACGGAGGTTCTCAACCCTAATGTCAATATCTCTGTAGACTTCATTAATCTTATTGTTCATTTCAGCACTGTTAGCAACGAAGGTTATAATTTGGCTGCTAACATTAGGGTTACTGATGAGATTGTGTTGCAAGCGCTGATCAAAATACTGATTTAATCCCTCATTGTTATTTACAAGATTTTGAGTGATTAATTGCATATGATTTTGAATCTTTTGCGCAAAGATTTGATCGACATATTGATTGACATGCTCGTCAATTCTCTGCCATAACTCCACTTGCTTCCTATCTTCTAGTTCCTTTTTATCTAACCGACGTCGCCTCCACAGCCACCATAAAAGCAAAGCTATCAGCCCCACAGGTAGCCACCATAGCCAACGTACAAAAGGATTCCTTAAAAAGGAATGGAAGACATCTGAATCTACCTGACTATTAACTAGGCTAGGAGTATTGTTCTGATTTTTATTAGAGTCTACCTGACTATTAACTAGGCTAGGAGTATTGTTCTGACTTTTATTAGAGTCTACCTGACCATTAACTGCACTAGGAGTATTGTTCTGACTTGCTGGATTTTGATTGACACTGCCACTTTGATTAGGGTCTGTTTTGTTGACAATTGAGGGTATTATGTATCCTGAGTTATTTTCTTTCCCCGAAGGCAATGCACTGTTATCACGAGTGCTGAGTGAGGGTTTACTTTTCTCTCCTGCTTCATGAGATGTATCAAGAACTTTATTCTTTAAATCTCGTGGAGAGTCATTAGTCACAATTCCAGCTGATGGGTTGGTTATTCCTAAATTCTCTTTGCGTTGTTTGTTAGAAGTTGCTCCAGCTGGATTTGAACCTCCTTTAAGAGATCCATCTAGAACACTATTTGTTCTGGGAGAGGAACCCTCGCTTCCCTCCACTTGAATAGGTTTGTGTTTTTTCTTGGAGGATACCCGAGGCTTTCCTCCTATATTCTCTGTGGAGTCTGTTTCCTTTGTTGAGTATCTTGCACCATGTGCCCTCCTTTGTTGTTCTATTATATAAAGTGGCGCATCAGACAAAACGGGGGTTTGGAGCAAAAGACTCAGTAAAATTGTTAAACCAATATATGAAGATCTTTTTTTTGCCATAATTACTATTTCCGAACCATAAAAAGTAAATCTTAATAATATTTGAGTCAAATATATCGTTAAGAATAACGGCAGATTGACCTCCGTTGCGGAATGATTTAACGTGTTGCACTCGTAAAGATATTCCAAAAAAGGTCAATCCACCGTTATTTATATGTCACTCTTTACTTCTTAGGTTCCTGTAAAGCAGGCTTAAAAGGCTTGATTGTCTTAATGTCCACGCAGTTTGTTCCATCCAGTTTAGTTCTGAGTTCAGTGCTAAAGGTAACTAGCGTTTCAACAAGAACCTCACGGTCGGTTAAGCAACCTCTAATTGCCATGAGTTCTCCCAAAGTCCATTCATAAAGTTGTCTGTCTGAATTGTTAATAAGCAAAGTCAGCTCGTTCTTGGTTCTAATGATTTGGCTGATAAGCTCATCTACCTTGACGCTGATCAAATTCGCGACCCGAGTGTTGAATGTATCTGCGTCACCTATTATATTGATGACTTGGTCAACGTACTGTCTTACCAGACTGATGAATGTCTGATTCCACTCGTTACGAACGTTCTCGATCTTAATATCAATGTCTCTGTAGACATTATTAATCTTGTTGTTAATTTCAGTACTGTTAGCAACAACGTTGACAATCTCGTTGTTAACTTCAGTATTGTTGATAACAGTCTGCTGTAAACGTTGGTCAAAGTACTGATTCAACTGCTCATTGTTATTCACAATGCTCTGGGTAATAACAGAGATGTAATTGCGTACTTTTTGTTCATAAGTGTTGTCAATTTGCTGACTGATGTATTGATTAATATCAGT